>JAQCJP010000034.1 GCA_027592945.1 Planctomycetota bacterium | reverse complement strand
CGGGCCGGCAGGAACTGGTGCTTTCCGTGACCGTGGGCTCGACGATCCAGATGGTGCTCCTCGTGGCCCCGCTGTTGGTCTTACTCGGGCCGCTCGTGGGTGAGCCACTCGACCTGGCGTTTTCGACGATCGAGGTGGTCGCCATCGTGATCGCCGTGGTGGTAACCCGGGAACTGATCACCGATGGCAAGGTGACCTGGATGGAGGGCGTGCTGCTGCTGGCCACCTACGCGATCTTCGCCTTCGCCTTCTACCACATCCCCGACGGCGGCGGCGACCTGCTTCTTCAGTCGGCTCCGGTCGCTCCCGGTCAGTAGATGACACGGGCGTGGCCCGCGACCGTACTGCCGGAGCATCACGGCCGACCACTCCTCGCGACGGCGCTACTGCAAGCCCTGTCGACCCTCGACGGTGTCACTGCCGCAGACATCGATCGCGACCATGGTCTCTGTATGGTTTGTTGGGCAGATCCAGCCACCCCGGCCGGCCTGACGCGGCCACGCCGGTTGGTTCAGCTTCCGACGGTGTACGACTCCGACACCTTTCCCTGGCTCGCGGCCTGGGAATCCATCTTGTTGAACGTCCAGGCGATCTTGCCGAAGGCGAAACCCACCAGTTCCATCTGCTCCTCCGCCGGCAGCCCCGCCGCGCCGCCGATCTCGTTGCGGGCCACCTGCACATCGGAGAGTTCGATCTCCGTCGTCACCTGCGGCTTGCCCGCGATCTCCGAACAGATGTGGATCTGCACCTTCGGAATCTTCTGGCCCGTGGCACAGTGCTTGAATGTCTTTGGCGTCGCCCCGTCACACCGCTTGGCCACGATCACGTGCCCCACCTGCGTGCTCCCCACCTGCTGGCCCGACGTGATGAACGACCCGGTCGTTCGCGCGACAGACACATGCAGCCCGAGCAGCACGCTCCAGCCCTGATGCTTGGAATCCTCGGCCGGCCCCTCGAAATCGCCGATCTTCACAAAGCCTTCCACCGACGAGAGGACCGGCCCTCCCTGAACCCAGGGGGGCCGGTCCGAATCGGAAGATCGAGTTTCGGTTGCCATGAGTGATCCTCACTGCGACCGGCAGACGGCCGCCGGCCAACGGGCTCAGGAGGTCTTGCTTTCCTTGACGTTGAAGGTGGCGGAGACGTCCCCCTTCTTGGAGCCCTTTTCGTCATCAAACTCCGTGAAGGTGTGCTTGGCCTCCGACGGCATCATCGTGACGCGGAGCTTGGAAACGGGCTCGCCGTCAACTCCCTCGACTTTGCACTCAGTGAGAATGACGTTTTTGAGCTCCATCTCCACGATCTTTTCCTGCTTGCCCTTGACCGTCTGGACAAGAGCGAGCTTGACCTCCGCAATCGGCTCACCGCCGAGGGCGGCCTTCATCAGTTTCGGGTATGCCTTGTCGAGCGCCAGCACGACGGTGATTTTGTGGTAGGTATTCCCGGTCATCCGCGATGACGAAACCTGGGCATATCCAGACTGCTGAACGTCACGAAAGGCGTCGGCCTGGATCCCGTCGATGTTCGTCCACTTCTCGAAGCCACTGGCCGTCGCCGAGCCGTCGATATCCTTGAACTGTGCATATCCCATTGCCATGGTTGCTACCCTTCTTTCTTAGAAGCGTTATTAAAGACTTTTCCGTTTCACCATTACTCCGAACGGCCTGACCGCCTCAGATCGTTTTCATGCCCCTTGTACGCGGCTCGTGAGACTACGGTTCACGGGCCACGAATCCGCTGCACTCTACCGCGTCTGATCCATCAATCAAGCGGCCGCCCGGAGAACACATTCAAGCCCCACAATGCGGCCTAATCGATCCGAAACACGAAGCCGCCGGTCTCGTGGAGCCCGACCTCAACCCGCTCCACCGGGCTGCCTTCGGCCATCCTCCCGAGCAGCCGGGTCGAGAGATCCGGAAGCATCGTCCCGGAAAGCACATGGTCGATGTTGCGGGCCCCGCTATCGACCTCGCGGCACCGCTCGACAACCGCCCGGACGACCTCCGGATCCCAGGCAAAATTCGCCTTATAAGCCGCCTTCACCCGCCGGCTGATCGCCTTGAGCTTCAGCTCGCAGATGCCTCGCAAGACGTCATCGGCGAGCGGATAGTAGGGCAGCACCGTCAGCCGGCCCAGAAAGGCGGGCTTGAAAAGCTTCAGCAGATCGCCGCGCAGGGCCTCAGCAAGGCCGGCGGGGTCGGGCCGGGTGGCCGGATCGCTGCAGAGCTTCATCACGGTGTCGGTGCCGGCATTGCTCGTCATGATGATCACGGTGTTCTTGAAGTCGATGTCGCGGCCCTCGCCGTCCTTGAGCATGCCCTTGTCGAAGACCTGATAGAAGATGTCTTGCACGCCCGGATGCGCCTTCTCCATTTCGTCGAGCAGCACCACGCCGTAGGGCCGGCGGCGGACGGCTTCGGTGAGCACGCCCCCCTCGCCGTAGCCGACGTATCCCGGCGGTGAGCCCATGAGGAGCGATACCTTGTGCTCTTCCTTGAACTCGCTCATGTTGATCACGGTCATGTGGGTCTCGCCGCCGAAGAGCAGCTCGGCCAGCGTCAGTGCTGTCTCGGTCTTCCCGACGCCGCTCGGGCCGGCAAGCAGAAACACACCGACCGGCCGCCGCGGGTCGGTGAGGCCGGCCCGTGAGGTCTTGATCCGCTCCGCGATCGTCTCGAGGGCATGCGATTGCCCCACGATCCGCTCCTCCATCCGGCTCTTGAGCTCGAGCACGCCACGAATCTCGTCGGAGACCATCCGACCCACCGGGATGCCGGTCCAGCCGGCGATCACCTCGGCGATCTGCTGACCATCGACACAGGGGCTCAGCAACGGCTCCTCCCCCTGCACCTCGGCGAGCTTCGCCTCCAGATCGGCCAGCTTCTCCTTGAGGGCCGCCCGCTCCTCGGCCGCGAGCGACGGCTGCGGCGGGGCGGCGGTGTCGCCGGCCTGACCCGCCGCTGCCGCCGTGGGGGTCGCCGTCACCAGTTGGATCGAGCCGGTGAGCTGCCGCCGCAGGTCACGGATCTCCTTCACGAGCGCCGATTCGGTCGCAAACCGCTGCTCGAGGGCAGCACGTTCGGCGGCCACCCGGCCCTTCTCGTCACGCAGTTCGGCGAGCTGGGTCTCATGATCGGCCCCGACCTCCTGCTCCCGCTCGAGCACGCCGATCGCGGTGGTGAGGGCATCGATCTGCCGACGGGCATCCTCGATCGCGGGGGGCGTAGCCGCCTGACCGATTGCCACGCGGGCACAGGCCGTGTCGAGCAGGCTCACCGACTTGTCGGGCAGCTGGCGGCCCGAGAGATACCGCCGCGACAGCTTCACGCTGTCCACCACGGCCTCGTCGAGGATCGACACGGAATGATGCTTCTCGAGCGTGTGCACCATGCCTCGCATCATGCGGATCGCCATCTCGTCATCCGGCTCTTCGATCTTCACCACCTGGAAGCGGCGGGCGAGGGCCGCATCCTTTTCAAAATATTTCTTGTATTCAGCCCAGGTCGTGGCCGCGATCGTCCGCAGCTCCCCGCGGGCCAGGGCCGGCTTGAGCATGTTGGCCGCATCCCCCTGGCCGGCCTGGCCGCCGGCCCCGATCAGCGTGTGGGCCTCGTCGATGAAAAGAATGATCGGCACCGGGCTCTTCTTGACCTCATCGATGACGTTCTTGAGCCGATTCTCAAACTCCCCCTTCACGCCGGCGCCCGCCTGGAGCAGGCCCAAGTCGAGCGTTCGCAGAGAGACGTTTTTCAGGGGTTCCGGCACATCGCCGGCGGCGATCCGATTGGCAAACCCTTCAACAACGGCCGTCTTGCCGACGCCGGCCTCACCGGTGAGGATCGGGTTGTTTTGCCGACGACGCGTCAAGATATCGACGATCTGCCGCACCTCGGCCTCCCGGCCGAGCACCGGGTCGATCTTGCCCGCCTTCGCGCGGGCTGTCAGATCGATCGTGAATTGATCGAGGGCCGGCGTCTTCGAAGGACCGGCCGGGCGGCCATCGGCAGTCGCCGACGCGGCCTGTGGCCCGCCGCCCTCCCCGCCGCCGTCGGTGAGCTCCGATTCGATCGATCGCGGAAAGACCCGGCTCGCCTCACGGGCCAGCACATCGGGGGCGATCTTCCGCAGCTCGTCGCTTACCGCCAGGGCCCGCGGGGCGATCGATTCTTCGGCGAGCAGTGCCTGCAGCAGCCGCGCCCCCCGCACGTCCACCTCGCCGTTGTCCACGCTCGCGACCAGCCAGGCCTGGCGGATCAGCACGCAGACCTCCGGCGACAGCAGCGGCGGCCGGGCGTTGCCTGTCTTGAAGCCATCGATGGCCTTCGCCAGGCCGGCCATCACCTTGGCCTGATCGACGCCGAAATGCCGAAAGAGCAGACAGATGTCGTTGCCCGGCTGCTCGAGCAGTTTCACCAGCCAGTGCTCGATCTCCACATTGTAGTTGGTCTTGGAAAGGCACAGCCCCGCCGCCGCCTCGAGGGCTCGCTGGCACGAAGGATTGAGCTTGCCGATCAGTCCGCGAAGATCGAGGCCGGCCATGGGGAGCGTTCCTGGTGAAAAGAATTTCTACGTACGGGAAGGTTGGGAGCTTGCATGAAGGTAGCCGCTTGCAGCCCGGGGGAGCAAATGCCCTCCCTTGGAATGTGGGCGATCGTCTCCGTCACGAAATTCTTTCGAGTGGTGCCACAGAAAGCCGGAATCGACTCAAACGGGTCAACAAGTCATCACTGCCGCCGCGGAGGGCGGGTCCACGACTCGGCCTCGAGCAGGGCCTGGTCGGTACGTCGCACGTTTTTGAGTGACGCGCCCGACCAGGCAGCACCGCCGTCCGCGATCGCATGCAGGTTGGCCCCCTCGAGATTCGCATCCGTGAACCGTGCCGAGGCCAGGTCGGCGTGCGAGAGATCGGCCCAGGACAGGCTCGCCCGATCGAAGCTTGCCCCCGGGCACGTGGCCCGCACCCAGCTCGAACGGTCGAACTGGCCGCCGGTAAAGACCGCGGCCGAGCAGTCGGCGTCGGTGAAGACGGCCATCGTGCAGTCGGCGGCCGAGAAATCGGCGGCCGTGAGGCTGGCCCCGGCAAACCGCGCGGCCTCGGCGGCGACCCTGCCGGCCTTCGCCTCGGCGAGGTTTGCCCCCCCGAGCCCGCAGCGGACGAGTCGCGCGCCGCCGAGCATCGCCCCCGCGAGGTTTACTCCGTCCATCATCGAGTCGGTGAAGTCGATATCGGTGAGATCGAGCCCGGAGAGGTCGCCCCGCCGCAATTCGCACATCAGAAACGCAGTGCCGTCGAGCCGCGCCTCCCGCAGCGGCATGTCGTCAAACGAGACGCGGTGAAACCGCGTCTGGGTGAAGTTCGTGTCGGTGAGCGTCGCGGCCTCGAACTCGGCCCAGGCCACCGCGGCCCGCGTCAAGTCGGCACCGGCGAGATCGGCCCCGCGAAAGACCGTGCGGTTCTGCCGACTCCCCCGAAAATCGGCCCCCACGAGCCGGCAGCCTTCGAACGACACGCCCTCGAGCACCGCGTCGCCGAAGTCGGCCCCGGAAAGATCGCATGCGACGAACTCGGCGGCCGCAAACGAACGCTCGCGGCCTGGAAACCGGTGAAAATCCGCCTCCTCAAATCGGGCCCCGTCGAGCGTGGCCGTCGCCAGCTGCGGGCCCGTGAACGCCGCGAGTGAGAGGTCGGCCCGGGTGAGATCCGCGTCGGTGAGCACGGCGGCAGTGAGCGTGGCCTTGCGGAAAGCGGCGCGAGCGGCCTTCACCGCCCCCATCTCGGCGCCGGTGAGATCGGCGGCCAGGAGCGACGCCCCTTCGAGATTCGCGCCGCGAAGGTTTGCGTTGACCAGCCGGCAGCGGTCAAGCGTTGCCCCCGAGAGGTTGCAGCCGGAGAGGTCGGCCCCCTCGAGGTTTGCCCCCTGGAAAAAAGCTCCCTGGAACGACGTGCCCGCGAGCACGAGCCCGCGCATGTCGCAGTCGGGCAGCTTGAAGCCGTCGCACACGGCCGGAAGCTTCGCGCCGCGGAGGTCGCAGCCCGACATCGCTCCGCCCGAAAAACGGGCCCGCGAGAAGTCGGATTCTGTCAGGTCCGCGTTGGCGAAATGGCAGTCCGTCAGGCTCGCGTTGGTGAAGTCCGCTGCCGTGATTGCCCCGTCGATGAAACGCTGGCCCGCGCACTCGGCAGCGGTGAAATCGGGTTTTTTCAGGCTTACGGCGGCGAACAGACCGTCTCGGATCGTCGCCCGGGCGAACGAAACGGCTGTGCCGTGGCATTGCGCGACGACGGTGCCGTCGATGATGCAGCCGTGCCAGGTCGAATCGGAAAGATCGCTCTCGACCACCGCCGCATTGAGCAGTGAGCACTCCTGAAAAGTGGCACCGGCCAACGGGGTCTGGAGGAGAT
Source organism: Planctomycetota bacterium (assembly GCA_027592945.1). Classification (GTDB taxonomy): domain Bacteria; phylum Planctomycetota; class Planctomycetia; order Pirellulales; family UBA1268; genus QWPN01. Next base: position 15,549 of record JAQCJP010000034.1, on the reverse strand, counting down.
TCGTGTCGCGGAATTCAACTCCGCGAATCACCGAGCCGGCGAACGATCCCATGGCCACCGAGCAGGTGTCGAAGCTGCTGTCGTGCAGGGTCGCCCCGGCAAGCGACACGTCGGCAAACGTCGTGCGGAGAAAACGCGAGCCGGCGACCGTGGCCGCGGCCAGCCCGCCGCCGGTGAACGAGCATTCTTCAAACACGCACCCGGTGAGTCGCGCGTGTGAGAGCGGCACGCTCGTGAACACCACCGTCTGAAACCGACGGCTGTCGATGCCGTGGGTTGTGAGATCGACCTCATACAGCACGGCGTCGATCAGGTCGGCCGTCTGGGCGAGCCGCTCCAAGGCCGCTTCTTTCGAGAGCATTTCCATGGGTGGTCGCTTACGAGTCCTGGGCCAGGGAAATCGAAGCCCGCCGAAGGTCACACCCCGCGAACGTCGCCTGCACGAGCAATGCGTCCCAGAAGCCCGCCTCGAACAGGCTCGACCCGTCGAACCGCACATCCACGATCGTGGCCCGGTCGAACGCGGCACGAAAGAGATTCGCATCCGTCAGTGCGGCGGCATGGATGCCGCTGTCGGCGAACACGGCGGCAGCGAGGTCGCAACGGTCGAAGTTTGTGCCGTCGAGTGAGCACTCCGAGAAGTCGGCCCGCCGCAGGTCGGCGTCCTGAAAGTCGGCCCGGTCGAGGATCGACGTCATCCACGACGCGTCGTCGGCCTGGATGCGATGCAGTCGTGCCCCGGTGAAGTCGGCCGCCTCCCGCGCCCGCAGGTTGGGCAGCGACGCGTCGTCGAAGGTGGCGCGCGTGCAGACGGCACCGCCGAAATCGGCCTTGGCGAGCAGCGCGGCGGAAAAATCCGCACCGGCCGCCTGAGCCCCGGTGAAGTCCGGCTGATCGAGCCGCGCCTCGCGAAACACGGCATTGGAGAGGACGGCACCCGAAAAGTCGGCGTACTGACCGGTCGCCCCGCTGAAATTCGCGGCAGCCAAGGCGAGGCCGCGGAGGTTTGTGCCGCCGATGCGGCAGCCGACGAATCGCGCGCCCGCGACGACCGCATCAGTCAGGTCGGCCCGGTCGAGCACGGCGTCGGACAGGTCCGCGCCTGCGAGGTCGGCCGCGGTGAGATCGACTGCGGTAAAGTCCGCACCGGCCAGCCGTGCGTCACGAAACAGGGCCCCGGATGCAATTGCCCCGCGAAACGAAACGCCGCCGAGATCGAGGCCGGAGAAATCCACTCCGCGCAGGTCGTATTCCGCAAGGCCGTCACGCCGGATCACCTCGAGGTCGAGCGGGTCGCCCAGCTTGATGACGCGGTTGACGAGAAAGCCCGGAGGAAACGCCGACTCGACATCGGCTTGGATTTCCTTCGCTTTGGCCTCGATCAGGGCGGGCACCTTTTCGGCCTCCTCGACGAGTTCCATCATCTCGTCCAGTTGCGCCACCTGCTTGACCATCGCTTCCCGCATCTCGGCCGGCAATTCCGCCTCGGCCGCGGCAGCCCCTGACCGCAGGTCGGATGCCGCCGCGCGGATTTCCGACATGTCCACCGTCGAGCCGCCCGGCGACCCTGCCGGCACGGAGGCCGGCGTGTCGATCCGCAACGCGTCGGCGCGGCTGAAGTCCGGCAGCTTTTCCGGCATTGGGAGCTGGTCCGCGCCGATGTCCGTCTGCATGGTCGCCAGTTCGGTCCGGGCACGATCCTCCACACCCCGCAACTCCGCCTGTGCCCACTGCTCCGCCTCTGCCGCCTTCGCCTCGATCTCGGCCACGATGCGGTCCCGCTCGGCCTCGCCGGCCGCGATGGCCGCCTCGATCTCGGCCTGGATCACGGCGCCGTCGGGAGCGGGCTCGGCAGCCTCGGTCTCATCGGCGAAGAGCATGGCCAGGTAGTGCTGCGGATCGCGGGGTTCTGCAAGCGGTTCGAGGCCGAACGACACACCGAGGACGTCGAGCAGCTTCGGGCTCCGCACCGGCGTGCTGCCGCGCCACACGAGCGTCATCTCGCCCGCGTCGGCGTCGATGAACACCGTGTCGAGGACGAGCGGCACCTCCTCGAACGTCGCTTCGGCATCGACGAGCCGGCCGCGGCGGGCCGACGAGAGTGGCATGTCGGCGGGCACCCGCAGGACGAACACCCGCGCCCGCTGCCCCGGCAGCGCCGTCCGCCACTGGGCGTGCTCCGGATGCAGGTGGACCAATTCCACCGGTTCGTCGCCGCGGAAATAGCCCTCCACCCATTGATCGGGCAGCGTCGCCATCCAGAATCGCTCGTCGAACTGCGGCGGTGACCACGGCCACCACGACCGCACGCCCGTCTCCCCCGGCATCCCGGCATGCTGCCGCCGCTGCGGCCAGTCGGGCGGGATCGCACCGAACCCGGCCGGGTCGCCCGCCGTCCGCCGGCCCGTGATCGGCCGCGAGGCGGGCTCGAGGTTTGGCATCCGCTCGCCATCGACGCCGAACCCGAGCGGATTGGCGGCGAAGCCCGCACCGCCGAACCCACGGGCGAACGTGAGGGGCATCGCGCCGGCAATCGCCGACGGCCCGGGCACGTCGAAGAGGCCGCTCGAGTCCCACTCGCGGTCCCCGTGCACAGTGATCTCTTTCCACCAGTTGCCAACGGCTACCCGCAGGGGAAACCGGGTCAGGCCCCGGCCCGCGGGCGGACAGGCAGTGCCGATGACGATCACCTCGCCAAAGGGCTTCCGCGGCACAAAGTCGGACGGATACCGCAGGCCGTGTGCCGCGTCGTCGTACGGCGTGTCGCCGGTGGCCACGACGTTCTCGGCCGACGACAGCGATGGAGGCTCGAGCGGGCTGATCGTCACCACGGCCCGGACGAAGAACGTCGCGCGGAATCGGGTGGCGGGCTCACTTGACCAGCCACGATGAATGCACCATCCCAAGCCGTGCCCGGGCGGTTGCTTGGGAGTGATCTTCATGGCTTAACGACTGTATCAACCAAGATTTACAATAGCTCCATTGATTTGAACCTTCAAAGCCTCCATCGTGATCCCGGCGGCACCTTCTAAAGCCATCTTGCCCATCGTCGACATGGTGAACTGCCCGGCCCCTTTGAAGGTCACCGCTGCAGCCGTGGTGTTGCACTGGCCTGCAACTTTTGTTGTCAGCGTTGCGTACTTCATATCCCCGTCCAGAACTTTTTTAATTTCATCCTTTGCAACAAGGTTTTTTGTAAGAAGCCACTCATTGTTTTCCTTGACAAACTTCTCCTTTTTTTCTGCTGCCTCCATTTCCGTTCTTTTCACATTCAACTCTTTTTCACCTTTCACCCAAGTATATTTTGCGGCCTTGCTCACAATGAGTTCCAGCGATCCACTGATAGAAATTTTGGGCCCTAGAAACGCAGTCACCGACCCGGCGGTCTGAGTGGAAAAACCTACGCCTACCAGCTGCGAGAAAGTGGCTGCGAGGTTCGTTGAAAAGCTAACGCCTTCGAGGAGGGAATTCGACCAGCCACGTTGAAACGAATTCTTGTTTCCGAACTGACGCGAGTTTGCGTTGCCATTCTGCTCAGAGTAGCTGTCGCCGGTTTGCCATTTGGCCGAATTGCCGTTGGTCGTATTTGACGACGTCGGTTGAGCGCCAAAACTGTTGTTGAAGTCGCCGAGACCATCGAAGTAGCCCATGTCAGTCTCCTCAGGATTTTTTGATAGCCGTCAAAATGAAATGCACACGCTCGAATCGATCAGTCGGGTTCGCTGCAGTCTCCCATCATCTGCCAGTTGTTCTTGTTCACCGTCCGCACCGTGATCGATTCCTTGCCGGCCTGTGAGTCGAGAACGGCGAAGTTGCCCGCCACGTCCTGGATCACGGTCTTCACGGCGTGCTTCGGCAGCTCCCGCGGCGGCTTGTGGTCGCCGTTGTAGACGCCGCCCACCACGAGCGGGCGGTCCGGATCGCCCCCGATGAAGGCCACGACCACCTCGCAGCCCACCAGCGGCAGGAACGTCGCCCCCCAGCCGCTCCCCGCAAACACCTGCGCGTGCCGGAGCCAGCAGGAACTCTTCTCGTTGTTCTGGCCCTGCCGGTCCCAGTGAAACTGCACCCGGACGCTCGCATATTCGTCGGTGTAGGGCACCAGCGGATCCTGGCCCACCGGCCCGACGACCACGGCCGTCTGCACGCCGTCGATCCGGGGGATGCGGGCGGTCCGCGGCGGCCGGTAGTCCACGTCGTCAGGAATCGCCTCGAACGAGCAGGTGCAGGCGAACGCTCCGGCTGCGGTGCGGGCTGCGGCACCGCCCGCGCCGGGCTCGTCCACCGGCTCGATGACCAAGTCGATCGCGGTGGTCAGGTAGGAGGCGTTTTGATCCTTCCGCGGATGACCGTCGAGCTTGAATGTCCAGCCGGCCGAGAGGCCGTAGCAGCGGGCGGCGCCGGTAAAAAACCTGCCACCGCAGGCCTGCTCACCCATGCGGATTCTGGCGAGCGCGGCGCCATCGGACTTTGAGGTGTAAGAGCCCGGGTATTCGAACCGCTCGAGGTCACCGTGTGGGTAGCCATGGCCCGCCGAGTCCGTGGCGTCGAGATGCGAGGTCGGATTCGTGAAATCGTAATCCTTGAGGGCGACCTTCCCGGTCGTCATGCGGCGGCCCGCCTCCCAGTGGAAGATGTGCTCGACGCTCGCAGCCGCCGCGCCGGTCGTGGCATAGCGGATCTTGTCGTAGCCGGGAAACGGATGGTGCGAGTGGTGGGAATCGGTGAACTCCACCGTGTGGGTGCCGGCGGCATGCTCCGTGTGGTAGCTGATGCCGAACCGCTGCGCGAGGCGATGGACGAAGTTGAGGTGGGTCTCATCGTACTGCGCGCAGAATTCAAGCGTCGGCAGGTTGCCGAGGATCCCCGCAAACGTGTGGCCGGTGAAGCTCAGGTCGCTGAAGACCTGGTCGAGGATTTCCTTCGCATTTTTTTGTTGGAAGATCCGACAATCGGCCGCAAAATCGAGCAGCCGCAGCCACGGTACGATGAGCAGGCGGTAGCCGAAGGCGTCGCCGAGCCGGCCGGTCTGGCGGGCCTCGAGGCAGATGCCCGAAAAGTGTCGAGTGCCACCCGCGGGCAGCGGCACGCTGACGGTGATCGTCTGCCCGAGCAACCCCTCGAGGTCGACTTCCTGGTTGGGGCTGATGACGTCGACGACACCTTCAAACGGCTCCCCAATCGCCTCCCGGTAGCGGAAAGCCCGCACCGCAAAGGCCGTGTCTCCCAGTGGCGTGGAGACCTTGATCCCACCCATCACCGCTGAAGAAGCGGACTGCGAAGCGTGCATACCCGCTTTCCCATTGGTGGCTACAGATTGGTGGCTACAGAACGAACCCGCCAGAGGAGACGATTCCGACCAAAGAATATCAGTGTTTACCCGGGGCCGCCAACCCCCGGCGAGGATTCAGCCTGACCGGCTCGGGCCCCGCACGCGGCTGCTCGAAACAAAGCCTGGGGAAATGTTCGGGAAAATCGAGTATACCGATGGCTTCCCCCGTGGAGGTCGGAATGCCAGGAAAACTTGTCAATGCGGGATCCCTGCTCCAGTGCACGATGGGCGCCGCCCCGGCGAGTCTCGTCGTGCTCGTGCCCACCGTGACGGCAGCGACGCCGCCCGGGGCAAACATCATGGACTTCGCGCCGATGGTCAACATTCCCACCTTCGGCATGTGCAACTCCCCGGCCAACCCCGCCGTCGCCGCGGCGACAGCCGCCGCGCTGGGCGTGCTCACGCCCATGCCCTGCATGCCCGCCACGACCCCCTGGACTCCCGGGGTTGCCACCGTGCTGCTCCGTGGCATGCCGGCCCTCGATGCCTCGAGCACATGCATGTGTGCCTTCGGTGGGAAGATCTCGATCACCACGCCCGATGTGATCGTGGATGTCGGGTGACCGGCCGGGGATCAAACCGCAAAAAAATTCCGAATGCGGCCGAGGAGGTCGTATTCCGGAGACGGTGCCGGGCCGCGCGACACCGCGGTCGCCTGGGCCGCTCGTCGGTTGAGCAGCACTCGCTCCAAGGCTTCGGCCAGCCGGGGTTCCGCTTCCAGGCAGGGTCGAAAGATGTCCTTGTCGATCACGAGCAGCCGCGTTTCGGACCGGGCGGTGACGGTGGCTGAGCGGGCCGCGCCCGTGAGGAGCGACATCTCACCAAAGAACTCGCCAGGACCGAGTTCGGCCAGCTCTGCGTTGGCACCCCCGGCGTCGGCAACGCTCACCGTCACCCGCCCCTGCTCGATCAGGAACATGCTTGTGCCTGGTCCGCCCTGGCGGATGATCGGCTCACCGGCAGCGAAGGTTTGCTCCCGGGCTGCAGCCGCCAGCCGCAGCCTTGCCGGCTCGTCGAGCACGCCGAACAAATCGACCTGGCGGAGGATCTCGTGGCGGCGGTCGATCGCCTCCTCCGGGCGTTCCGCGACAGGGGTCGGCAGCCTCGACAGCCGCACCTGTTGGGTGGCCACCGGAATCTCGATGCCATGTCGCGCCAAGGCGAACCAAATACGGTCGCGGGCCATGCCGTCCACGCGGTCTCGCTTGTCAAACTCCGTCGTGAACACCCGCACCCAATGCTCCACGCCGCGGTCGGTGAAGGCATTGGTGACGACCGACGGCGGAGGATGGTCGAGCACGCCGAAACTGCCGCGGACCGCGTCGAGAATGACCTCCTGCACCAGCTGCGGCGACACGGCATAGGGAGTCGTCACGAAAAGCGACCGCCGAGACCAGAGATCGGGCTTGCTGAAATTGCGGATCGACGCCAGACCGAGCTGCCCATTGGGAATCACCACAAACGCCTCGTCGAGCGTGATCACGCGGGTCGCTCGCCAATTGACCTCCACCACCCGACCGATGTGGGCCGGGTTGGCGTCGTACTGGATCCAGTCGCCGATGTCGAAAGGCTGCTCGGCCTGCAGGGCGAGTCCGGAGAAGACGTTGCCGAGTGTGTCACGCAGGGCGAAGCCGACGGCGGCCGTCACCACCGCGGAGCCCGCAAAGAGGGTGCCCGGCTCGATCCCGGCCTCGCCGAGGATGATCGCGGCGGCGGCCGCCGCCGCGACCCAGCGGAGCACGTCGAGCAGAATCGCCGAGGGGGGGCCCATGAGCCGCTCCCAGACCCCCACCAGGCCCAGCAGCACGACCGCCTGGAAGAGCGCTGCCAGCACGAAAAACCGCGCCGCCAACCCGGCCCAGTCTCCGGCGGCGGCCTCTTTGGGAAAGAGCGTCGCCGCCGCCAGCGGCAGCACGGCCAGCCCGAGCCACAGGGCAGGGCCGCCGGCGAGCCGCCGCCGCCCCTGGGGGGCGGTGAGGAACACCGCGGCGATGGCCACGACTGCCGCGATCACCGAGCGGATTGTGTCGCCATCCTGGATTCCAGAAAGGGCGACGAGTTGTTGGACAAATGTGGTCGGCTGCATTCCGTTTCTGCCAGCACTGCCGGGAGGGAGCATATACTATACCGGCTCCTCCGCAGGGCTTCCCGCCACAGAAAGGCAAACCATGATCGACGAGCTTCTTCAGGGCAACAAACGGTACCTCGCGAACGAGTTCAACCCCAACGCCGAGTACTACCGCGCCATCGCCGATCACCAGGCGCCGAAGGTGCTCTGGATCGGCTGCTCCGACTCACGGGTGAGCGAGCATCAGATGACCGGCTCGAAGCCCGGCACGATGTTTGTGCATCGCAACATCGCCAACATCGTGGCCTTCAACGATGTAAACATCAGCGCGATTCTTGAATACGCGGTCGTGCATCTGAAGGTCGAAGACATCATCGTCTGCGGCCACACCAGGTGTGGCGGCATCGCGGCGATCGAGGATGGTGTCCGCGAAAACTACATCGCCGACTGGCTCTGCATTGCGACAGGAGCCAAGGAGGCGGCCGACCGAATCGCCGGGGAACGCAGCCTCTCGAGGGAGGAAAAGCTCGCCGTACTGACCGAGGAGAACGTGAAGCTGCAGATCAAGCATCTCCGCAACCTCGCGTTGATCCGCAACATGCATGCGCAGGGAGAGCGGCCCCGGATCCACGGCTGGCTCTACCGCGTCGAAGACGGCACGATCGACATCCTCGTGGATGGTCGCGGTTCTCAAACAACGGCCTGACCAACGTGATCCCACCGGTCAGACCAGCCGTGGTCAGACCAGCCGTGGGCGATCAGGCAAGGTGCGCAGTCCGGGCTGACTGTTTTCTTTCGGCCGATTGTGCCGATTGAAGGACGGGTGTCATCTTTGAACGCGGCGAGGTGGTGGACGTGATAGATCCGGGCCACTCAGCCTCCGCATCAGCTGGTCGCAGGCCGACGCCTTCTTGGCCACTCGGGCTCCTCTTCGTGCTGGCCGGTCTGGCAGCCGGCTCCGAAACCTTTCTCGCCAGCGGGCATGCCCAGGAGTTGCTTCCCGCCCCCGCGACCGTCCTCGATCCAAACCAGCCTGGCACCATCGATCGCGACACCGGCGGACAGCTGGGGTTCGATGCGGCAGGAAATCCGGGCACCGTGCTCGACCCGAATCAGGTCGGAAATATCGATCTTCGTCTCCGCCAGCCTCCGAACCGGCTCGATGGAGGGCAGGGATCGAGCGACTCGCTGCCCCTGATCCGGCTCAGCGGCTTTTTTCAACTCGACGACGGCCTCTTCAGCCAGCCGCAAGCCAGCCGCGAGCGGATCGGCAATGCCCTCGACGGAGTGAGCTTTCGGAGGACGCGACTCCAGGCGTTCGGGAAGCTCACCGAGTTCACCAACTACTCGATCATGATGGACTTCGCCCAGGCCGGCCGGCCGAGCTTCATGGACGTGTGGGGAGAACAGGAGCAGATTCCCTTCTTCGGCACGATCCGGATCGGCCAGTTTCGCCAGCCGGGCACGATGGAGAGCTGGACGAGCATTCGTCACTTCGAGTTCCTCGAACGAAGCGTGGCCTTCCAGGCGGTCGAGCCCTTTCGCCGCGTCGGCATCATGGCCTACGCCATGGCCGAAGACGAACGAACCCAGTGGGCCTACAGCATCTACGCAACAGGGCTCACGTTTTGGAATGGCCAGGAGACCGTCTACAGCACCATCGGGGAAAACCGCAACGGAGCCCAGATCGGCGACAACGGCGGTGTCGCCTTCGCGTCCCGAATCACGCACCTGCTGTATGACGACCCGCGGGCCGAAAATCGCTCCCTGCTCCATGTCGGCGGCGGCTACCGCTACGGCACGACGGGCGGTTCGCCAGACACCGAAGGCGCGTTCGCCAAGACGTATCGCTCGGCCATCATTCCGGAGTTTTATGTCGGCGACCCGACGGGGCTCGGGTTTGCCGGAGCGGGCACCCCGCTGGTGGCCGACACGGGGCGGATTCTTGCCAACGATTTCAACGATTTCCATCTCGAACTCGCCGGCGGCTCCGGCCCGGCACACTTCCAAACCGAGGCGATGCTCACGACGGTCGGCCAGTTCGGGGGGCCGGCGATCATGCAGCCGGCGGCCTACTTTCAGTGCGGATACATGCTGACAGGCGAGGCGATCGGCTACCTCAATCAGGTCGGGGCTTTTGATTACACCGTCGTGCCCTTCACGCCATTCTTCGGGTCGGGTCGCCACGGCCGCATCCGCGGCTGGGGGGCGTGGGAGGTGGCGGCGCGATGGTCATACGTTGACCTGTCGGGAGTGAACGTGCGTCCGGAAAACCAGCTCTCGAACACGGCCGGCCCGCCCCCCTCGCCAAACGCCGCCACCGTCAACCAGACCACGGTCGGCGTGAACTGGTACTGGAACAGGTTTGCCAAAGTGCAGTTCAACTGGATCCGCAGCATGCCCGACTACATCGGCTATGGTGCGGCGCCCTTCGACATCTACGGCACGAGGTTTCAGGTCGAATTCTGAGCAGTGCACCGCCGTCGAGGCCCGACAGCGGGCGCCGCAGGCGGAGCTGTTCATCTTCCTGATGCGAAACGCCCTCTCGGCAACCGCCTTCTTCCAACTGCCCGCCGGCAACACCCTCGAGATCGCCCGCCAGGTCGATCTCTGAGCTTTCGTCAGGCATCCCGGTCAGGTATCTGCGGCTGCCTTCCGCCAGGTGGAGGAGCGGTTCCAGGAGTTCTCCCAGGGCGGCCGCTGGCGGCCGCGGCAGCGGTCGCGTATCTTGAGGGTGATTTAAGGGCAGTCGATCGGCACCCGAGATCGCCCTTCACGCACCCTGGTTCTGCAGGCACCCAGGCATGGCCACCGCACCGCAAGGCTTCGCCAACTCGCACCTCGCCGTGCATGAACTGCTGCAGGAGCCTGCCGCAGAGCGTGGCGACGACAGCTTCTTTGGCCCCGCCCACATTCTCGCAGTCGAGGGCCGCACCGTGCTCCTGACACACGACGACGGCCCCCGCCGGGCCCGCCTGGCCCTCGCCCAGAGCTACCGGGCCATGGCGGGCGACGAGGTGCTGGCCATCGGCCGCGGCGACGACTGGTATGTGATCGGGCTGTTGCAGGGATCGGGAGAGACCGTGCTCACCGCCCCGGGCAACATCACGATCGCGGCGCCGACCGGACGGGTCGAGATCATGGCCCGCGACGGCGTGTCGCTGAAGGGTTCGCTGGTCGAGCTCGTCGCGGAAAAACTCGAGTTCACCGCCCGTCATGCCTTCGAGCGGTTCACCGACCTCACCCAGTGGGTGACCGACGCCGTCCACAAGCGGCTCGGCCGCGAACGGACCCATGTGGAGGGTGACTACGACCTCAAGGCCGGGCGAATCACCGAACTGGCCGACGACGACGTCTCGATCGACGGCCGCAAGATCTACCTCGGCTAGCCAACTCTCCTTTTCCCGAGTGCAGGTTCCCTGATGTCCTTTCCCGCGAGCAACAACGGCCCGGCCGGGATCTCGATCGCCCACAACGACGTCTGCAAGACGCCGCTGCCGCCGGCTGACGCTGACGCTGCGGGCATCACCGAGGAGGTGGCGGTGCCCTATACGAATACCGCCGCCCTCCAGCAGGCCACGCTGCCGACCCTGGCCCAGAAGGTGTTTATCGTCGGCAAGCATGCCGCCACGACCAACACCGAGATCTGGATGAGCAGTGGCGACGAGGCGGGCACCGGCGGTGGCGTGGTCTCGGGCAGCGTGGCGGGCCCGTGCCGGATCAAGACCGGCAGCCGCAAGGTCTTCATCGAGGGGCACGGGGCGGCCTATCTCGGCGTGATGGTCGGCCACAACAACACGGCCAATAGCAACATGCCGATCGGCCGGCAGGAGCATGCCAGCCAAGGCAAGGTCTTCGTGGGGCCGTAAGGATGGGCGGATCGAGCACGGTCCTCGCCAAGCGACGGCGAAAGATATGGTGACCGCCGCCCCGAGCACCCGCAACGGAGCAGTTCCGCTGCCGACGGGTTCGTCCCGGTGACCAGGTTCTGGTACCCGATCGCCACCCACCAGGAACAGAGGATGTCCCGATCCGACATGGGACCATCTCCTGACGTCAAACCGAGGCCGAAAATTTACACGCTTTCGAACACCGCATCATCCCGGTCGCATGGTGCCGGCCGGCTTCGCATGAACGTCGTCCAGCCGAGCCGGCTCCCCGCACCTGGCTCGTCCGCCGGCGGGCCGTGCCGCCCCAGGCGGGCCATCGGCACCTCTGCCGCCAGAAGCATTGGCCGCACCCGGATGTCGAATGACGGCCCGACATAGAGCCGGGTCAGATCGGTCAGCCGCCCGAGGCCGACCGTGCCCGGCAGCAGCCGCCGGAATGTGGCGAAGGGCACCGGGCCGACGGCGAGTTCCACGACGCTCTGCATGTTCCACACCCGCCGGCCCGCAATCGCCCCACCGCCGAGCACCGTGTTGAGCCCGTCGGGAGCCCAGCGGGTGCCAAGCTGCGTCTGGTCGGGGGGCTCGAGCACGAGCCAGCGACCGACAAACTGCCGCACCTCGACCGCGACGTCGAAGAGGCTCTCCAGCAGCGCCGCCAGCGATTCAGCCGACCGTGGGAACCGGGCGAAGTGTCCCGCCTGATGAAACACCACCTCATCGTCGATCCCCAGCCGATCGACGAGACCCCGCTCGCCGAGCCCGACCAGACACGCGACGGCCGCCGTGAGCGAGTCTCGGGGCCGCAGGGCCGACTGATCCCACTCGGCCTGGCCGCCCCGGATCGCCGTCCGCTCCAGCTGCACCGCGGGCCGATACTTCGCCCAGGCCCGATAGAGGAGCGACACGGCCCGCTGATTGAAGATGTCGAGGAAATCGCGGAGCGTCCGATCGCGAAACCGCCGGAGCCGCTCGACAACGAGCGCCGTGTAATGCTGGGGCAGCACGCCCGCCGGACCGAAGAGGCCGAAGCAATCGATTTCCAGACGGCAGGAGACGGCCCGTCCGGAGTGACCCTGCGGAGCCTCCGGATCGACCTGCAGTTGCGGAGGCAGCTCGGCCCGCGTGACCGCGCCGGCGGGGAATCCGAGGGTCGCCGCCCCCTGAAACCGCACTGTCGGCCGGCTTCCTTCCGCCGGCGCCGTGGTGCCGATCTCGGCCGGCGGCGGCAGACCGGTGGCCTTGGCCATCCGCCAGACATGGTCGTCGGCAATGCGGATCGCCTGGAAGAGTTCGAATTCACCCGGTGAGTCGATGAGCTGGCCGATCAGGCCAGCACCCGGTTCCCGGCCCTCGGCGGCCATCTCCACGGCTCCTGGCGACTGTCCTGCTTTCTCGACGCGGCCACGAGCCGCGTGAAGGAATTGATGGTGACATGGGCGGCAAAGAATCGATCCAGCACGCTCGCAAAGAGGTACGCGGCGTGATCACCGAAGCGATCTTCGTCGAGATGAAGCCGCACCTCGAGCCCCTGGGCCACGCCCCCACCTGGCCCGGGCACCCGCGCGGCCACCCGGCGGCCGGAAATCCCGGTGATCCCCTGGATCCACCGCTGCTTCTGGCCGAAATCCTCGAGGTCTTCATGCAGATAGAGGCTGAGCATCTGCCGCAGCGCTTCCGGCCCCCGGCCACCGGCCCCCTCAACGAGCGACAGGTGATTGAGGGCCAAATGGGAGATCAGCCGCCAGGCGGCACCGCGGCCCGGCCGGTGGCGAAGGGGGCGGGTGGGCCGCGTCAGGCAGGAGATCATGCCGACCGGCCCGTCGCCATCCCGCAGCGTGAGCCGCGGTCGCCCCACCGCGAAGGGCAGCAGGTTCGTGAGGTTGCGATTGGTACACCAGGCATCGGCATGCAGCGTCAGCCCATTCACCGCGGCCGGACCACCGGCGGCATCGACCAGTGAAAGCCAGAGATCGCCGCCGCCGTCGAAGCTCCCGTCGGGCATCGGCTCCCGCCGCATCCTCCGCGCCGCGACATACCGCAGACCGGCGTCACGGCCACCGTCGTCGGTCGCCAGGAGAGGGTTGTCGCCCCCGCCTGCTGCCGGAGCATAGAGGGGCAGCACGCTCCGCGGCCGCTCCCCCGGCCGCCCGGCGCGGACTCCGCGGAGGGAATGGATCTCGAAGCCGGCGGGCCGCCGCACATCGGGGACAAGGCAATACTCTGACTGGGTGCCCGAGAGCCGCAGGGGATCGAGACGGTGGGGAAAGAGATTCACCACCGGTGTGCAGCCGAGCCGTACGGCCGCGGCGGTCACGAGCCGCTCCAGTTCCCGGTCGGTCTCTGTGAGCAGAAACGACAGCCGCAGGCCGGTTCCAGCCCGGGCCGCGGCCGAGCCATGGAGCCCGCCGAGTTCGACAAAGAGGAATTTCTGGGGTAACGCGAACATCTCCGACAGGAGCCGATAGCCGGGAAAGGAGCGGGAATCACTCGGCAGGGCGGCGTCGTCACGATCAAAGCCCGTGGCAGCGATCCGCGTCGGCGGGAGAATCGTCGCTCCCTCCCCCTCGGCCGGATCGCTCACCACCACACCCAGGCACTTCGTGAGCAGCAGTTCATAGAGCCGAAAAATCGGCTGGCCCGCTCCGACGTGGAGGTGAAATCGAAGGCTGTCCAGCGGCATGCTGCCGATCGGCACCGAAGGCAGCAGCGACGCCAGATCGATCTGCAGGATCGACTCTGTCTGAGGCGGAGGCACGACGGGGAGATCGAAGGGGGCCACGGCGAACCGGGCCGCGGTGAGCTGCAGCGGCCACAGCTGCAGGTCGAAGCAGGTCCGGTAAAGACAGGGGCCGCCATCGACCGGCTCCGTCTCGAGCATCGTGCCCCGTGGCACCCGATGGCCGTTGATGAGGGCCGCCTGCTTGGGGTCGATCCGCATCTCGACGATCGACATCGAGGGCACCGGTCGCAGATAGTGCGGATAGAGCAGATCGAGCAGGGTGTCCGACAATTCGGGAAAGTCATCCTCCAGCCGCTTATGGAGCCGGGCGTTGAGAAAGGCCACGCCCTGCAGGAGCCGCTCCACGTGCGGATCCTGCGACTCGTCGCGGCCGAGGCTCAGCCGGGCGGCGATCTTGGGATGCTCCTCGGCAAACTCCGCGGCCCGCTGCCGGAGGATGGCGAGCTCTCGTTCGTAGAAGGGAAACAGCGGGTCGCTCACAGGATCGGCTCCACCTGAAAGTCGCCACTGGTCGCATCGATCGCCGATGACAGCCGTACCCCCTCCCGCAGCGGCTCGACCACGAGCAGGGCCTCGATGGTGAACCGCAGCCGCCGGTCGAGCGGCCGCCGCCCCTCATCACCGAGATCGGGCGTCACGACCACCCGCCGCAGCCGCGGCTCAAACGCCTCGACCAAGGCGGCGATCGTGCGGCAGAGGTACTCGAGTTCATGGTCCTCACGAATCTCGAGGCTCTGGAGATCGGGAAGGCCGTAGTTGACCAGCGAGTTACGCAGTTCGAGATATTCCTCGGGCAGGTCGTCGAGCGGCCGGCGGGCGTTGAGCATGTTCTGCACATCCCGACAGACCCCCTGCTTCAGCGTCTTGATCACCAGCCCATCGTGCCACCGCGGCTCCTCCCTCGTTTCCGGCTGATCGTCGAGCAGCCGATCGAGGAGACTCGGCAGGAGCTGGTCTCGACCGCCGACGGCTGGTCTGCTGGTTTTGGAAATCATGCATCGCCTTTCGGCCGATCCGCCGCCGCGGCTCCCGGTCAGGCCGGGGAAACGTGCAGGCTCTCGAGATCCATCATGTCGATCGGCTCCTCGCCATCGACCAGAAACAGCCTTCGCCCCACGCCCATCACCGCCGATGATTCGTCCCCCAGCCAGTCGGTGCGGCGACCGAGCCGGGAGAAATCATCGGCGTCGGTCAGCAGCCCGTACACCGCCGGCATGTGAAGATCGGCCTCGAAGGCATCCCGCACAATCATGTGGGCCTTCCGCCAGATCAGGTCGAGGGGCCGTTCCGGAGGACTGAACTCGATCGAGGTCACGCGATCCATCGGGATCCAGTAATACTTGCCGGTGTGGGTGAGCACCTCGAACACACCCGCGGTGACGTCGTCCAGATCACGAAAATCGGTGAACGGCTTCTCCACTCCCTGCCCACCCGGCTGGCGAATCGTAAGCACCCCTGGCAGTGGCGGCCGCGCGGCCTCGGCAGCAGCCGAACAGCGGCCGGGCGCCGCCGGGTCGCC
>JAQCJP010000033.1 GCA_027592945.1 Planctomycetota bacterium | reverse complement strand
GCGGGCCGCTGACCCATCCCGGGCCGCTTCCCCGAGCCGCGGGCCCGGCCGGGTGCCGCGGGGCGACCCGGCCGGGCGGTCACGACACAGCGGGCTCAGGGGCCCGCCTGCTCCCCGGCATCACGTGCCGAGATCGCAGCAGCCCTCGCAGGGGCCGCCCTCGCAGCAGCAGCACCCGCAGTCATCGCAGGTGCAGACCCCCGTGACGCAACAGCCGCAGCAGTCGCACTCGGGGCAGGGCGCTCCGCTGGCGAGCGGGGCGAGGGCCAGCGCGGCCCACAAAACAAGTCCAGCCATGAAAATGCTCCTCGAAAAGGTGTGAAAAACGAAACGGAAAGCGACCGCTGCCGCTTCAGTTCCGCCACACGCCATAGAGCACGCGGAAGGGCCGGCCAGGCGACGGTTCCGCCGACGAAAGCAGGCCGTGCCCGGTCGACAACAGACCCTCCGACATCAGGCAGGGCGTCGCCAGCAGCCCAGCCCCGAGTTCGGGAAGTGGCTCGGCAGCCACCACCGCGACCACGTCATCGCGGGCCGCGAGCAGACAGCCACACCGCTGGCCGCAGCCTCCCGCGCCGCAGCACGGCACAGGGCTCGGCAAGAAAATGCCGTCAGCCGCATCGGCCACGGCCGCCGGCGAGGCGTCGGGGGAAAGGGTCCCCTCTGGCGGCCCGCCGGAGATCGTGCTGCAGCACGATTGGCAGTCGTGGGTTGCGGCGACGGCAAAAGCGGCGCCCGTGCTCGGAACGCCCGCGGCGGCACAACCGCCCTGGGAACACCCCGACGCACAGGCGTCGCAGACGCCCGGCGACACGACCAGCGCGGCGATGAACAGAAGCGTGTGGGTCACGCGCGCGGCCCGACCGCTGAGCGTTGCCGCCCGAACTGTCGACGCCGTGCGTGCCACTATCGCCACCACGCGATCCTCACTTCTGCTGATCGTGGCCAGCCTCCGCCGGCCGACCGCGACGCTCTGCCTGGCTCGTCATGTCATCCGGAAACGGCGATCGAGTCAACTGATCGCCTCGTCCAATGAATGCTAGGAGTGACGCCTCGCGAGAGTCAAACGTGGGGACCGCCGTCCCGCCCGGCTCGCGCCGTGGTGCTCCTATGGAAATGGGGACTGGCTCCCAGCGAAGCGAGATGCCTGTCCCCATTTCGGGCGGTGGTACGGGCGGGCAGCCGTTCTGCGGCTGATCGTGAACCCGCAGCCAACGCGTTTGGCCGCGTGGCGACACCTTCGGTATCCTCCGGCCTCGGCACGAAACGCCGTATCTCCCCCGGAGCCGAAAGCCCGCCCGATGATCCGCATCCATCCCTTCGCCGCCCTTCGCCCACCCGCCCAACACGCCGCCGAGGTGGCCAGCGACCCCTACGACGTGATCTCCACCGCCGAGGCCCGCGAGCGGGCCGCCGGCAAGCCGCGGTCGTTCCTTCATGTCGTTCGTTCCGAGATCGACCTGCCCCCCGAGACCGACTGCCACGCTCCGGTTGTCTACGAGCAGGCCGACCGCAACCTCCAGGCGATGATTGCCGACGGCTCGCTCGTCCGCGATCCGGCCCCTGCCCTCTATCTCTACCGACAGATCCGCGACGGCCAGGCCCAGACAGGCATCGTCGGCTGCGTCGAGGCGGCCCAGTACGACTCGGGCGAGATCCGCAAGCACGAAAAGACCCGCCCCGACAAGGAGGACGATCGCACCCGACACCTGCTGGCCACAGCCTGCCACGCCGAGCCGGTCTTCCTCTGCTTCCGCGACGCGGGCGGCGGCGATTCGATTGCCGCCCGGATGGAGGCCGATGCCAGTGGCGATCCGCTCTTCGACTTCGTCGCCCCCGACGGCGTTCGCCACATCGGCTGGCCGATCGCCGACCCGGCCCCGTATCTGGAGGCCTGTGCGGGGCTCGACCTCCTCTACATCGCCGACGGCCACCACCGCTCGGCCGGGGGCTCGCGGGCAGCCGCCGCCTCGGCGGCCAAGGATCCGGGGCATTCCGGCGACGAGGAATACGGTCGCTTTCTCGCCGTCGTCTTTCCGCACGATCAGCTGCGAATCCTCCCCTACAACCGGGTTGTCAAGGATCTGAACGGCCTGACCGCCGAGCAGTTTCTCGAACAGCTGCGAAGCGTCGGCGAACTCACCCCCGCCGCCGCCGGCACTCCGGCCAGCCCCGGTGAGGTGCTCGTGTTCGTCGCCGGCGGCTGGTGGCTGCTTCGCTTTCCCGCCGCCTCGATCGACCGTGAAGACCCGATCGCGAGCCTCGATGTCTCGCTCCTGCAGGATCGCGTGCTCGCCCCGATCCTCGGGATCGGAGACCCGCGGACCGACACCCGAATCGAGTTCGTAGGGGGGATCCGCGGCACGGCCGAACTCGAAAAGCGGGCCGGCACCGGCGGCGTGGCCTTCTCAATGCATCCGACAAGTGCCGATGAGCTGCTTGCCGTCGCCGACGCCGGCGAGATCATGCCGCCCAAGAGCACCTGGTTCGAGCCCAAGCTTCGCAGCGGCCTGTTCGTGCACGAGTTCGAGCGGATCGACGGCGCCCGCGGCTAACCCGCCCGGCGACGTGGGAGGAAAATGGGGACAGGCACCTCGCTTCGCTCGGAGCGAGTCCCCATTTCCCAAAGAGAAGCCCCCAGCGCGAGCCCGGGGGGACGGCGGGCCGTTGGGCAAAAGACGCTTCAACTGGCTCCTACCGCCTGGCTCCTACCGGCCCGCCTCAGCTCAGTCGCCTGAGAGCGTCAGGGCGTTCTCGATGATGCCGATGTGGGAGTAGGCCTGCGGGTGGTTGCCGAGCGTTCGCTGCAGGAGCGGGTCGTACTGCTCCGGCAGCAGTCCTTCAGGGCCGGCGAGGTCGATCATCGATTCAAACAGGCTCTCGGCATCGTCGGTGCGGCCGGCCTTCCAGAGCGAATCGACCAGCCAGCTGGCGCAGATGAAGAAGCCCCCTTCGCGGCCCGGCAGGCCGTCGTCGGCAAGATACCGAAACACCGTCGGCCCCATCCGCAACTGCCCCTCGATCGCCGAGACCGTCGCCAGAAACTTCGGGTCGGTGCACTCGACGAGCCCCGCCAGGCCGATCAGGAGCACCGCCGCATCGAGATCGTCGCCCTCATAGGCGGCCGTGTAGGAGCCGGCCTGCTCGTTCCAGGCGTTGGCCAGGATGTCGGTGGCGATCTGGTCACGGAGGGACTCCCAGGCGGGTCGGCGGCGGTCGAGAAACCGCTCCGAGACCCGGATGCCCCGGTCGACCGCCAACCAGCACATCACCTTGGAGTGAACGTGGTGCCGACGGGGTTTGCGGATCTCCCAGATGCCGTGGTCGGGCTCGTGCCAGCGGGCCTCGACCGCATTGACCATCGCCTCGACCAGCCGCCAGTGCTCGCTGGAGACCGGCGCCTCGGCCAGGAGCAGCTGCCAGACCAGCTCGGCAATCGGCCCGAACACGTCGAGCTGAACCTGCCCGCGAGCGGCGTTGCCCACCCGCACCGGACGCGAGCCGGCATAGCCGGCCAGTTCGGCGATCTCGGCTTCGGCCCCGACCTCGTGGCCGGTCACGGTATAGAGCGGCATCAGCCGCTCTGGAGCGGCCGCCCGGTCGATCACGCCCAGCATCCAATCGAGGAAGTCCATCGCCTCCCCGAAGGAGCCGAGTTTGACAAGCGACGCGGCCGACATCGCCGCATCCCGCAGCCAGCAGTAGCGGTAGTCCCAGTTGCGGATGCCGCCGATGTCTTCCGGGAGGCTGGTGGTGGCCGCCGCCGCGATCCCGCCGGTGGGCCCGTAGCAGAGCCCCTTGAGCACCAGGGCACTGCGACGAACGAGCGGCGCTTCCCGCCGCGGCAGCACCAGCCGGTCGGCCCAGGATTCCCAGTAGGCCTTCGTGAGCCGGTAGCGCTCCTGGGGCACGATCGTCGTCTGCTCCCGCAGCGAGCCTGTGCCGTAGCGGAGTTCCATCCGCAGCGGTTCACCCTTGAGCGTGATCGCGCCGACGGCCGTCTGATGGGGGCCCTCTTCACAGATCTGCCAGCGGACGCCCGGGGCCCTTAGCACGATCGGGTCGATCGTGTCGTCAATCTCGAGCCCTCCCTCGCGGATCACGATCCGGGTGGCCGAGCGGCCGAAGTCAAGCCGAGGGGCGAAGGTGATCCTTACCTCGCCCCGCCCCTCGACCTGCCGCACGAGATCGGTGCGGCCCGCCCGCTGGGTTGGCTTGCCGGCCGAACAGTCGAGAAAGTCGGTGACGGTCAATCGCGGCCAGGTCGTCTTGAGGATCAGCGAGTCTCCGTCGTACTGCTGCTGAGGCGGAGCCTCCTCGGTGGCGGGCTCGATCGTGAAATGCCCGGCCGAATCGCCTCCAACCAATGAGGCGAACAGGGCGGGCCCATCGACCCGCGGGGCGCACATCCAAACAACCTTCGCCCCGGGCGCAACCAGCGCCATCACGCGGCCGTCGGCCAGCAGGGCATGCCGCTCGATCGGCACCGCCCCAGCCCCGGCGAGCCAGTCTTCGCGGAGTTCGGCAAGCCTCGCCAGCCGGCGGGCCACCTCCGTGGGGTCCGAAATCCGATAGGTCGCGGCGGTCTCCCCTCCGCCGACTTTCACAGCGAGATCGGGCCCGTGGAGCCGCACGAACGCGTCTTCATCGGTGACATCGTCGCCGAAGTAGACCACCGCTCCAGCCCCGACGCGGTGCCGCAGCGCGTCGATCGCCTCGCCCTTCGAGGTATCGACCACGGTTAGCTCGAGCACCTTCTTGCCGGTTTTGACGCGGACATCCGGCCAGGCGGCTGCCCCCGCCAGGAGTTCTTCCACCGCCGCCTCGGCGGTGGGTTCTGCGACGTTGCGATAGTGGAAGGCAATTGAGGCGGGCTTCGTCTCGACGTGAAACCGCTGATCACGGCCGGCGATGCGGTGCATCTCGTCCAAGACCTTGCCCCGAAGCTCAACCTGCTGCTTGGTCAGCGAGCGGACGAAGTCCTGGTCGAACTCGCTGCCGTGGGAGCCGACGAGCATCACCTGTCCGTCGAGCGAGGAGAGGGCGGCTAGGTCGGCCAGCGAGCGGCCCGAGATCACCGCAGCATGGGTCGATCCGAGCGTCGCCAGGGCCCGCAGGGCGACAATCGACTCCCTGACCGGCTTGGCCTCGGATGGGTCGTCTACGATCGGCGAGAGGGTGCCGTCATAGTCGGTCGCCACGAGCAGGACCGGCACTCGGGCCACCGCCGCCAGGGCCCTGTCGAGATCGTCTTCGTTCGAGGCGGCCGATCCCTCCGACACTGCTGCGGTCCCTGTCAACGCTTTTCTCCCGTCGTCTTGGCAGCAACGGCCCCGCCGGCCGGGCCGCCCGTCCCGGCTGCGGCCAGGACGGCTGTGAAGTCATCGGCCCAGTCGTACACCGTCCGCCGCCGAACCCGCTGCCGGAGGCTCCGCATCCGCCGCACCTGCTCCGCCCGCGGCATGGCGATCGCCCGCTCGATCGTGGCGGCCATCCCGTCGATGTCATGCGGATTGACGAGCACGGCCCGCTCCAGCTCATTGGCGCTGCCGGTGAACTCCGAGAGCACGAGCACGCCAGTGTCATCGCGGCGGGAGGCACAATATTCCTTGGCGACGAGGTTCATTCCGTCGCGGAGCGGCGTCACCAACATCACGTCGGCGGCCACGTAATACGCCACCAGTTCCTCAAGCGGCAGGCTCCGTCGGAGATAGTGCACCGGCATCTTGCCGACATCGCCGAACTCGCCGTTGATGTGGCCCACGAGCGTCTCGATCCGCTCCCGGATCTCGATGTATTCGTCGACCTTCTCTCGGGAGGGCACGCTGACCTGCACGAGCACGAGATCGCGGACGGTGTGCCGGCCGGCCCGGAGGATCTCGTGCAGGGCCCGCAGCCGCTGGTCGATCCCCTTGGTGTAGTCAAGCCGGTCGACCCCGAGCATCACCGTGCGGTTCTCGCCCAACTCGGCCCGAATCTCGGCGGCCCGCTGGATCGTGGCCGGATCGGCGGCCAGCCGGTCAATATTCGTGTAGTCGATCGAGATCGGAAACTCCCGCACCTGCACCGGCCGCCCCGCGACATCGATCGAACTGCCCACCCCTCGATACTGGGTGTATCGGTTGACAAGGCGGATGAAGTTTTGGGCTCCGTTCCGCGACTGGAATCCCACCACATCCGCGCCCAGCAGGCCTTCGAGAATCCGCTGCCGCCAGGGAAGCTGGGCAAACAGTTCCACCGGGGGAAAGGGGATGTGCAGAAAAAAACCGATCCGCAGGTCGGGCCGTGCCTGGCGGAGCATGCCTGGCACAAGTTGGAGGTGGTAATCCTGCACGAGCACGTTGGCGCCGGGAGCTGCCTCCCGGGCCGCGATCTCGGCGAACCGCTCGTTGACAGCCACGTAGGGCCGCCACCAGTGCCGATGAAACTGCGGCTGCTGGCAGGCGTCGTGATAGAGCGGCCAGAGGGTGCTGTTGGAAAACCCTTCGTAGTAGTCACGCACCTCCTCCTCCGAGAGAGGCACCGGCACGTTGTAGAGCCCGTCGTGCGTGAAGGCCGCTAGCTCGCTGGTCGCCGTGCCGGCCCAGCCCACCCAGACGCCCCGTCGGCGTTGCAGAATCGGCATCAGGGCCGACACCAGCCCGCCGGGGCTCGTTTCCCAGCCTGAGTCGGTGCGGTGAACGGGAAGGCGATTGGCGACGACCACCAGTTCGCCCTGCTCACCCTTGATCTGCACCTCGTCCGACATGGGCAAATCGTACGGGATCGAGCGACGATCCTTCAACCAGCCCGCCGTCCGGCTCAGTCCGCCGACGAAGCCCCGGTCGGGGCCTCGCCTCCGGACTCATCTTTTGGCTCAGTATCTTCGGCAGCATCCGGCTCGGGCTCGGGATCCGCAGCTGGCTCGGCAGCGGTCTCAGGCTCTTCAGCTCCCTCATCACCGACGGGAACCTTCTCGCCGGTCAGCTGGGCTGCCCGTTCGACGGCAGCCGCGGCCATCGGCTCGTTGCCGAGTTCGGCAAACCGCTCCGCTGCCATGGTGAATGCCTCTGCCGCCTGCTGCTTGAGCCCCTGCTGTTCGAGCACGACCGCGAGGTTGAAACGCAGCAGCGGTATGGAAGGCTCGATGGCCAAGGCCTGCCGAAACACGGAGACGGCTTCCTGAAGCTTGCCTTCCCGCTCGAGCATGCTCCCAAGGTTGTTGAGGGCGACCGACGAACCGGGGGCAAGCGTCACTGCACGCCGATACGCCACAGCCGCCTCCTCTGTTCGGTCGAGTCGCTCGAGCGCCCGGCCCAGCGTCACCGACGCCGCGACGCCACCGCTGCTGTCGACAGCCCGCTGGGCCATCTCGACAGCTTCCTCCCACTCCTCGCGTTCGATGGCCAGGCTGGCGAGATTAGTCCAGGCGGCGGCCATCTGGGGATCGAGTTCGACGGCTCGCTGCCAGGCCTCCTCCGCTTCGACTTCCCGGCCGGTCTTCTTGAGGACGTTCCCGAGATTAAACCACCCGAAGACAAACTTCGGGTTGATCTCGACCGCCTCCCGGTAGAGTCTGATGGCTTCTCGCTCTCCGCCCCGGTCAACCAAGAGTGTCGCGAGATTCGAGAGCGCGATCAGATTGTCGCTCTCGATCGCCAACGCCTTGCGATTCTGCTCGGCCGCCTCGACCGGCTCGCCCTGGCGGGCCAGCACGCTGCCCAGGTTGGCATGGGCGTAGGCGTTGTCCTCGGTGACCGAAAGCGTGCACCGCCAGAGCGTCTCGCTGTCGCGCCAGATCTTCGTCTGCGCCCAACATCCCCAGGTCAGTGCCAGGAGGCCGATCAAGGCCGCAGCCCAGCCGAGTTCCTTGGGCACTTTCACGCGATCGACGAAGTCGGCAAGGCCCCAGACCAGCGCCACGACCAGCCAAATCTGCGAGACGTAGGTGTAGCGGTCGGCGATCAGCTGAATGCCGCTGGGAATGAAGCCGATCACCGGCAGGAGCGTCAGCAGGAACCAGGCCCAGCCCGCCGTGAACGACGGCCACTTCCGCCGCCAGAACCAGGCAAAGGCCGTCACGGCTGCGACGAACGCCGCTGAGGCGACAACCTGACTGACCGTCGGACCGGTCGCCGAATAGGGATAGTGGGGGGCCAGCCGGAACGCATTGAAGGCGGGGCCGAGCCGCAGGCTTGGCCCGAACACCCCGGCGAGAATGTCGAAGAACAGGATCACCGGCGAGAGCACGAGCTGCATCGCATAACTCGCGTACGCGACGACGCTCGACGAGGCCCGCGTCAGGAAGGGCAGCGTGTTGATCGGCCGGACGACATCCCCGACCGAATAGATCGTGGCAACCGCAGACAGGCCCGCGAGGCCGAGCATCGGCACCTTCTCGATCACCAGTTCGCCCAGCGGCCGTGTCCGCACGTCGGTCCTCACCCGCTTGCCGACCTTCCGGGCAAAGCCCCAGCCGCCGGCGAAGGGCGCCAGCCGCCGCAGCGGCCACCAGTCGAGGATCAACAGGCCCAGCGGCACCGTGACGAGCATGCTCTTGCTGAGCAGGCCGGCGGTAAAACTGACGAGCACCAGGGCATACCGCCGCCACGACTGCGGCTTCTCGACGTAATAGGCGTAGGCCAGGAGCGTGGTGGCAAGGAACAGCCCGCTGAGCACATCTTTCCGCTCGGTGATCCAGGCGACGCTCTCGGCCCGCAGCGGATGGATCGCGAAGACGGCCGCCGCGACCAAGCTGCGACCCATCGCCCCGGTCAGCCGCGTGATAGCGGCAAACATGAAGACGGACGCCAGGGCGTGGAGCACCACGTTGTGAAGATGGAAGCCGCCCCACCACCAGTTGGGATTCCCGTTCTTGTCGGTGAACCGAAAAAGTTCCGCATCGAGCATGAACGACAGCGTCGTCAGCGGATGCCAGTTGCCGACGTGCCCGCTGGTCCACGCCCGCACGAAGCCTTCCTTCGTCAGCCCCTGGCGAACCAGCGGGGTCATGTACTGGTCGTCGTCGAAGTTGAGGATCGTGAAGCCGCCGGTCTGCCAGAAGACCGCCCCGACCAGCGAAACCAGCAGCACGACCCCGCTAAGAAACGCGAGCACATCGCCAGAGCCGGCCGGCGGACGGTTGGTTTCCTCCTCCGGCAAGCCTCTTTCTCCACTACCCGATCCACCTTCGGCCGACGGGCGGGCAACGTTTTTTTCGTGTCTCGACATAGCCCTGACTGTAACCCGCTCCAAAGCGGCGACAAGCGGCAGCCGTGGGGCGGGGAAACCTGACGTTTTTCAACCGCCTCTACGCGTGTGAATATCCCGATTTCCGGCCCTGCTGGACGGCCGCGGGATGCGCGGTGAAATGCTCGACCGCGGCGTGGATGTCCCGCAGCAGCAGGTCGGCCATTTCCCGGTTGAAGTCGCGCCGGACGAGGATCCGCTGGAATGCGGTTTCTCCCAGTTCACCGGTGAATGGATAGGCCGGCACCTGCCAGCCCCGCATCCGCAGCCGGTCCGCAAGGTCGTAGAGGGTGAAGCCCGGGTTCCCCGCGTCGGCGAGCGTCCAGACCACCGCGGGGATGCCCTTGTCGGGATCGCCGTCGTGGACGATCTCGAAGCAGTCGTGCCGGGCGAGTTCGGCGGCGCAGTGGCGAGCCACCTCATGTGACTGGCCGTGGATCGCCGCGTACCCCTCGCGGCCCAGGCGGACGAAGTCGTAATACTGCGAGACGACCTGCCCGGCCGGCCGGGAGAAGTTGATCTGGAAGGTCGGCATGTCGCCGCCGAGATAGCTGACGTGGAAGACGAGGTCGTCGGGGAGGTCGGCCGGCTCCCGCCAGAGCACCCAGCCGACACCCAGCGGCGCGAGGCCGAATTTATGGCCCGAGGCGTTGATACTCTTCACCCGGGGCAACCGAAAGTCCCAGGGGGCGTGATCGGGGGCGGTGAAGGGGGCCAGGAAGCCGCCGCTGGCGGCATCGACGTGAATCGGCACGTCGAGCCCCGTCCGCTGCTCGAGATCGTCGAGTGCCTTGGCGATCCCTTCGACGTCTTCGTAGAGACCGTGGTAGGTGACGCCCATCGTCGGCACGACGAAAATCGTGTTCTCATCGACCCGGGCCAGCACATCCTCGGGATCGAGGCACATTCTCCCGGGTCGCATCCCGACCTCGCGGATTTCAATATCCCAGTACTTGGCAAACTTGTGCCAACAGATCTGGACGGCGCCGCAGATCATGTTGGGCTTGTCGGTCGGCTTGCCCTCTGCCTGCCGCTTCTCCCGCCACCGCCACTTGGCCGCCATCCCGCCGAGCATCGCGGCCTCGCTCGAGCCGACGGTCGAGCATCCCATCGCCGCGCCGGGGGCGTGCCAGAGGTCAGCCAGCATGCTGACGCAGCGGCTCTCGATCTCGGCGGTCTGCGGATATTCGTCCTTGTCGATCAGGTTCTTGTCGATGGCCAGGTCCATCAGGGCGTGGACCTCCGGGGCCTCCCAGGTCTGGCAGAAGGTGGCCAGGTTCTGTTTGGAGTTGCCGTCGAGGAGCAGCTCCTCGGCGATCGCCTGATGGATCGCATGGGGCGGACCGCCGGCGACCGGAAAGTGGTCCCGGGGCAGGTCGGTCGTGAGCAGAAAATCGGGCGGGAATGACGGCCCGGTGGCGGCCGGCTGGCCGGCTGACGGCTTGGCGGGGGCCTTGCTGGCGGTCTTCTGGCTGGTCGGCGACATGGGGCGGCGGGCGTGGTGCAGCGGCATCGTATGGCTCCAGAACTGAGGGGACGGTCCCATTGTGCCGCAGACCGCAAAATCCTGTGCGAAAACCTCTACTCGCTCTCGTCGGGCCCGCAACCGTGCCTGCCCCTCGGTACGCAAAGTTCCCGCGACGGCCGGGCTGTTGACCGCTTTCTCGCACCGCGATACCATTTTTGGTGGTATTTGGACTACAGGTTTTGGAGTCTCGTGATAGAGACACTCGGGTTCGGGAACTCGTTGCAAATCCGATTGGGGGCTGCGCTCATGATCCGGAGCATCTTCGAATGTTTCTCGTCGCTGCGAGTTGCAACATGCTGTCTCGCCAGCCTTGCGGCCATCGTTGGCAGCCCGGCAATCGCCGCCACGCTCACCTGGGATCCCGCCGGTGCCGGTGGCGGCGACGGCAGCTGGAACACCACCGACTCCTCCTGGGACAACGCTGGCACGCCACAGACCTGGGTTAACGCCGCCGGTGACACGGCGATCTTCGGCGGCACCGCCGGCACGGTCACGCTCGGCGAGGCGATCTCAGCCGCCGGCCTGCAGTTCGACACAGCCGGCTACACAATCACCGCCAACACGCTCACGTTGACGGGAACTGCTGAACTCACGGCCAATGCGGACGCCACCATCGCATCCACGCTGGGAGGAACCTCGCCCCTCCTCAAGTCGGGCACTGGCACGGTCCAGCTCACGGCCGACAACGCAGTTTCGGGAGGCATCGTGGTCAATGCCGGCACGCTCGAGATTGGCGGCTCCGGTCGCCTGAATGGCGGCAATTATGCCGGTGACATCACGACGAACGGCACGCTTTCCTTCACCACGTCCCAACAGCAGCGGCTCACAGGTGCGATCAGCGGCACCGGCGGGATCACGTCCTCAATCGGGGCAGGCCTGCTGATGGGCGGCACAAGCAGCTACTCCGGCACGACGACGATCGGCGGCACCGGATACTTCGAAATGAGTGGCGGAGCAGTCACGATTGCCAACTCCGTCCTCAATCTCACCTCAACCAACGCTTCGCGGGCCCTCGATATCTGGGCTGGCAAGCTCACCGTCCGCGGTCTCACCGGCAGCGGGATCGCCGTCTCC
Source organism: Planctomycetota bacterium (assembly GCA_027592945.1). Taxonomy (GTDB): domain Bacteria; phylum Planctomycetota; class Planctomycetia; order Pirellulales; family UBA1268; genus QWPN01. The sequence continues at coordinate 10,135 of JAQCJP010000033.1, read as the reverse complement.
AACGGCTCCCAGAGCGGCCAGGCCTGGTGGGTTGCCGACCCGATTGGCCTCTCCATTGCGGTCCCTGACGGCGAGAGCTACGAGTTCACCGGCACGATCAACAACCGCACCTGGAACTCCGCAGCCGTCCTCACCATTGAAAAGGCCGGCACCGGCACCCAGCGACTCTCCGGCGGCAACGGCTACACGGGAAGCACCATCGTCACCGCGGGCACGCTGATCGTCGGGAACGGCGCGGGCGGCGGTGCCATCGGTGGCGGACCCGTCGCCGTGGCCTCCGGAGCGACCTTCACAGTCGACCGCGGGGGCTTCGGCCAGGTCTGGAGCAACAACTTCAGCGGCGAGGGCACGCTGCGGATCGAAGGAGGCCAGGACCCGCAGTTCGCCGGCGACAACAGCAGCTTCACCGGTCCGGTCATCATCGACGGCACGGATGCCCAGTTCCGCACCCGTTCCGCCAATGCCTGGAGCGGTCAGAGCGTGGTGACGATCTCCAATGGCGGCATGGCGAGCGTGTTCAGCTACGTGAACTCAAACGACATCAAGGTCGGGTCGCTCTGGGGAGACGGCACCGTCCGAATCGGAGCGGGTGGCGCCGATCGCGACCTGTACGTCGGGGGCAACGATCTCGACGGCACCTTCAGCGGCACGATCGTCAATGATGCCGGCGGTTCCGGCTCGGTCATCAAACTCGGCACTGGCACCCAGACGCTCTCGGGCAATAACAGTTATTCCGGAGGCACGATTGTCTCGGCAGGCACCCTCGTGGCCACGGTCGGCAACGCCCTGAGCAACACCGGCACGGTCACCCTCGGTGACGCCAACTCCGCTGCGAACGAAGCCGCTGTCTTCATCGACGCCACCGCCGGTGGCGTGACGATCGGCCGGGCGATCACGGTGGCCAACCAGGGGACCGGCACCTTCACGCTCGGTTCGGCCACCGCCAGCGGTGGCAACACAGCCGCCTTCTCCGGTGCAGTCACCCTCGCTCGCGACGTCACACTCGACGGCGGCTCGGCCGGCGGCCGGCTCGACTTCAGCGGCGGTATTTCCGGCACCGGCAACGTCACAGTTGCCGGCAGCAATCGCGTGATCTTCATGTCCAACGCAAATACCTACGCCGGCGCAACCACGATTAACGGCGTCCTGCAACTCAGCGATGGCTCCGGCACGGCCACGAGCCTTTTGCCCGACGGCCAGCCCGTCACCGTCGCCGGCGGCGGGGAGTTGCGGCTCGCCAAGGGCAACAACTCAGAAACAATCGGTGCCCTCTTGGGCGGCGGCACCGTTTCCAACATCGTCGGCGGGATTACCAGCACGCTGATCATCGGCGACGGTGACGGATCAGGCACGTTTTCCGGCCTGCTCGACGATCCCTCGGGCACGCTGGCGATCGAAAAGACCGGCACCGGCACGCAGACCTTCTCCAACGCCAACACCTACTCCGGCGCCACCACGATCAACGCCGGCACGCTCCTGGCCGGCAACGCGAGCGCCTTCGGCACCACTGGCACGATCACCGTCAACGCCGGCGGCACGCTCGGTGTCGGCGACGGCGTCGACTTCACCGGCCGGGCCTTCACGCTCAACACCGGCGGCAAGGTCTGGCTGGGCGACGGGGCAACGATCGCCCTGCCCGATGCCGCCGCCCTGGCCGCCTGGGAAAGCACCAACACCGCCGGCGGTGACGGCACCGTCGCCGACATTCTCTATGGCGCCGGCGGGACGCAGCCCTCGGCCCTCACCAGCGGCTGGACGGCCAATCCAGGCGAGTACTTCTCCGACATCCTCACCCTCGAGGGCACCGGCTCGGGCAACACCTACGTCCTCTCGATGGAGTATTCGGGGGCGTTCGGCGACATGAACATCTGGTATCGGGATACCGTCAACGATCCCTTCGTCCCGCTCGGCACCACCAGCCTCGGCCAGCAGGCCTGGAACTCGTCGTTCACGACCCCGGGCCAGTACGGCGTCGACCCGAGCACCAGCACCGTCTGGGTCGTCACCGACCACAACAGCCAGTTTGTGGTCGTGCCCGAGCCGACCAGCCTGGCGGCCCTCGCAGCCGCGATTGGCGGCCTGGCTGTGGCAGCCCGGCGTAAGGCCGGTCGCAGGACGTAGCCCGAGGCAATCGATTTCCATGCGGCCGATCGGCCGTGATTCATTTTTCTGACCCATCAGCGGATCGTATCGAGGAGCAACGCTCATGAGTGCAGCCACAACGCGACGCAACCACCCGGCCCGCGGCCTCGCGGACGCCGCTCGGAGATATGTATGCGGCCCCGCCGCCGCCGCCGCCATCTTGGCCGCCCTCCTCTGCCCCGCGGCCCCGGCCGCCGATCTCACCTGGGATCCAGACGGGTCCTCCGGCGGAAGCACCGGCGGCACTGGTACTTGGAACACGTCCGATCTCTTTTGGGACAACGCCGGGTCGATGCAGGCCTGGAACAACGTCGCCGGCGACACGGCGATCTTCGGCGGCACCGCCGGCACGGTCACGCTCGGCGAGGCGATCTCCGCCGGCGGCCTCCAGTTTCTGATCGACGGCTACACGCTCACTGCCGATACGCTCACCCTCGCCGGCGCGATCGCGGCTTCGGGCGATGCGACGATCAGTTCGGCGATGGCTACTGGCGGCACCCAGACCTACACGGTCGACGCCGGCAAGACGCTGACCTTCGACGGCGCGGTCTCCGGCGAGTCGGCCATCACGGCAAACGGGGCCGGCACGCTCCTTTTCTCCGGCAGCGGCACGCTTGCCGGCGGGGCCAACCTCTCCGCCGGGATCCTTGGCTACGGGGGCACGGTCTCCCAGACCGGAACCACGACGGTCAGCGGCGGCACCCTCCGGCTCGCCGACACGGCATCCACCGGCGGGATCAGCATGTCGGCCGGTGGCTCTCTGCTGGTGGTCTCCGGAGCCGATGCGACCACCGGGGCGATCCAGAAAGGCACCTCCGTCGGCGGCGGCGTCACGATTGAAGCGGGCGCCACGCTCTCCTCGGCCTCCTACGCCGCCAGTTGGAATCCCTCGGCCGGCCTCACGGTCGACGGCACCTGGAACATCGACTCGACGCTGCTCTTATCCGTCGCCCAGACCACTGCCATCTCGGGCTCCGGCACGATCAACGCGGCCGGCTACGTCAATGACAACTTCACGACGGCAAATATCTCGGTTAATCGCTTCAACATCGGGGCCAGCGGCATCTCGCGGGCCAGCGGCACGATCAATCTCGACGGCACGACGATCGGCGCCCTCGCCGACTGGAGCACCGGCGCCCCGCTCGTGCTCGCATCAACGAGCACCTTCGACACCCTCAACGCCGCTGACGGCGTCACGCCGCAGTCGGTCACGCTCTCCGGCGGCGTCTCGGGCTCTGGCGGCCTCACCAAGAGCGGCGGCGGCACGCTCACGCTCTCCGCCGCCAGCCCTTTCTCCGGGGCAGCCGAAATCACCGGCGGCACGCTCCGCGTCTCGAACACGCTCCGTGGCGTCTCGAGCATGACTGTCAGCAACGCCGCCACCCTGGAACTCGGCGCGACGAACATCTTCGTCGGGGGCCACGGAGCGGCGCTCGATGCCGGCCGCGTCCTGACGGCCAATGCGGGCACCCTGCTGATGAACTCCGCCATGGACAGCCGGATCGGCAACGTTACGCTGAACGATGGCTCCGTCTGGACGAGCGACCGAGCCCTGACCGCCTACGACGTCCTCCTCGCGAACGTCTCGACCGGCGCCGCCACCGTCACCGTCTCCGGCAACGGCCCCTCGGTGATGAACGGCTCGGGCGGCATCCACCTCCAGGGCGTGCAAAACTTCGACGTCGCCGAGACGACCGGCAACCGCGGTGCCGACCTGACCGTCAGCATGACCCTCGCCGCCCAGGGCATCTCCGGCGGTGCCGCCGGCGGCGTCAACAAGCTCGGCGCCGGCACGATGGTGCTCCTCGCCGCCCCGAGCTACACCGGCGAGACGATCGTCAACGCCGGCACGCTCCAGCTCGGCGACAACTCGGCGACCGGGGCGATCACCGGCACCTCGCCGACCAGCACGCTCGGCGGCGGCGGCACTGTCACGGTCAACTTCGGCAGCACGCTCTCGGCCAACAACGCGATCGGCCCGGGCGTCTCCTACCTGGCCAACACGCTCGCCGGTTTCGGCACCCTCGAGATCGCCGGGGCCGGCCACTTCGGCCTCTCGGGAAATACCAACACCTTCGGCGGCACGGTCGCCATGAAGTCGAGTGGCCAGGTCTACGGCGGCCTCACGCTCGATTACACCGAGCAGAACAACAACAAGCTCGACACCTTCACGACGCTCGACCTCGGTGGCGGCAACCTCCAGGTCATCGGCAACGCCTCGGGAGCGACCAGCCAATCGGTCGGCAACGTCACCGTCTCCGGCGGTAACTTCCTCACGCTCACGCCAGGCAGTGGCCAGACCGTGAGCCTGACAGCCACGTCGCTCTCGCAGGGCGACGGCGGGATGCTCACCCTCCGGACCGACGGCACCCTCGGCACTGATGCCAGCCTCAACATCGGCTTCTCGACCCTCGGCCGCTGGGCGACGGTGCAATCGGCCAGCGATACCGGCACCCAGTTTGCGACCACCGACGGCTTGGGCAACGTCCTGCCGCTGGCGTGGACGAGCTCCGCCACCGGCGGCACGCCGCTGGCTTCCGCCGGGGTTTCTGACGTCTACCTCGCTGACTCCGCCCAGACGATCACCACCAGCCAGACGATCGACTCGCTCGGCCTCTCGGCAGACGTCAATCTCGATAGTAATGCCGTGCTGACCCTGAGCGGCGGCGGGATCGTGTTTCGCGATACGGCCTCCACCCTCGGCCAGTCGGGCGGACGCGGGGCCGTCGCGTCCGGTGCCGGCTCGGGTGATCTCTATGTCACCAGCGGCGGCAATCACGATTCCGCCTACGCAATCAACGCCGAGATCGTCGACAATGGCTTCACGCCAACCCGGCTGGTCAAGGGCGGCTCCGGCCAGCTGATCCTCGGTAATGGCGGAACGAACGGTTACACCGGCGGCACGGTCGTGGCCGGCGGCCGCCTGCGGCTCAACAATGCCGGAGCCCTCGGCAGCGGCACGCTGGACATCCGCCCGGGCGGCCAGGTCTTCGCGGTCGTGGGCAGCAACACCATCGCCAACAATCTGATTCTCGCCGGCCTTGGCTCGGCCGACGGCTCGGGTGCCAACTACGGTGCCCTCCGCATTGAAAACAGCACGACCTTCTCGGGGAATGTCTCAATCCCCGAAGCGGCCCGAATCAACGTCTCGGGCAGCGGCTCGACGGCCAGTTTCACTGGCGTCGTCTCCGGGAGCGGCGACCTTGAGCTCCGCTCGCTCTCCGGCGGGCTTTCCTACGGCGTCTTCACCAACCCGTCGAACACCTTCTCCGGCCGCTGGATCGTTCGCGACTCGGGGGCCGTTCTCCGGATGGCCTCCGACGCCGCCTTCGGCCCCGCTCCGTTCTCGCTCGTCAAGGACTCGATCGTCCTCGACGGCGGCCGGATGCAGTTTGGCTCGACAGGCAGCGGAGCCAGTTTCACGCTCGACGCCAATCGCGGCATCTGGCTGCCAACTGCCGGCGTCAACGGCTTCCTCCACACCTGGGGCGGCCAGACGATGACAATCGCCGGGCCGATCGGCGGCCTGGGCAACCTCTACAAGACCGACGGCGGCACGACCGTCCTCCAAGGAACCAACACCGTCAGCGGCATCGCCCGGGTCGAGGCGGGCACGCTCAACGTCAACAACGGCGGCTCCTTCACCGGCCTGAGCCAGTTCCAGATCCGGGCCAACTTCGGCCTCGAAACCGGCTCCTCCGTAACCACCGGCACCTTGCGAACCTCCGACGGCCCGGGCGGCACGACCGTGATCACCCACTCCGGCGGCGATCTCGTTGTCACCGGCAGCAACAATAGCAACTCGACTGGCGCCTCGCTTCTGCTGGCTCATTGGGCTGCCCTCACCACCTACAACCTCTCCGGCGGATCGCTCGTCGCTCCCGATGCCAACATGCTCTTCGGCTGGGATGGCAGCGTGACCTTCAACCAGTCGGGCGGCACGGTGAGCGTGCAAGGCATCAATCTCAACTCGAGTCGCAACAACGCCGCGAGTTACAACCTGACCGGCGGTCTCCTCGAACTCGGCTCCAACGGGATCTTCAACACCCAGGGGGTCAAGACCCTGAACCTCGGCGCTGGCACCCTCGGGGCCACCGCCGACTGGACGAACGCCGCGGCCAGCCTCAACCTCACCGACGACACGACCGGCCTGACCGTCGATCCCTCGGGCAACACCATCACCCTCGGGGGCGTCGTCGGCGGCACCGGCAAGCTCGCTCTCGACGGCAAGGGCACGCTCTCCCTCGGCGCCGCCAACACCTTCGCCGGCGGCACCGAGGTCCGCAGCGGCCGGCTGCTGCTGACCACCGCCGCCGCCCTGCCGGCGGCGGGCGTCGCGACGATCTCCGGCGGCACCGTCGACATCGACACGGCCAACGCCGACCTCGGCGACACCGTCACCCTCACCGGCGGCACGATCACCGGCACGACCGGCCAGCTGACCGACACCCCGCTGACGATCCAGGGAGGCACGCTCGCGGCCCTGGCCGCCGCCTCCTCGAGCGTCACGAAGACCGGCTCGGGCACGGCGACGCTCGCCGCCGCGATCGCCGCCCCGCTCGACGTCCAGGCCGGCACGCTCTTGGCCACGGCCGGCCCGGCAGGCACCGTCACCCTGACCGGCGGCACCCTCGAGATGCGGGCCGAACTGGCAGCAACCCCGACCTTCTCCGGTGGCGACCTGGCCTTCGGCAGCGGCGGCTCGCTCGCCGCCGGCCAGTCGCTCGCCTGGTCGCAGGGCACGGTCAGCGTGGCCAGCGGCGGCACGCTCGCCGCCAACAATGAACTGGCCGCCACCGGCACCGGCCAGCTCGTGGTCACCGGCACCGGCACGGTCGCCAGTGCCATCGCCAGCGTCACCGAAGGGGCCGTCCTCGATGTCAGCGGCATCAACGGCTTCTCTTGGGCCGCAGGCCAGACGCTCGCCGTCGGCCGCACCGGCCTGGCTGCCAGCGACGTTCTCGGCGACTTCACCCTTGCCGGCGGCACGCTCTCGACGGCCGGAGCCGGTACCGCCGGCACGGCCACCTTCGCCGACTCGCTCGTCCTCGCCGGCGGCACGGTCAACCTCGATCTCTCCAACGATCCGACGACCGGAGCCAACGACTTCATCTCCGTCCTGGGAGCCCTCGACACCCAGAGCAGCACCAGCCTCCAGATCACCAAGACCGACGGGGCCCTCGGCAGCGGCACCTACGACCTCTTCGGCTACGGGGCCGGATCGTCGATCAACACGGCCAATCTCAGCCTGGCCGGCACCTCCGGCGGCAACACCCGCCAGACCTTCACCCTCGCCGACGACACGATTAACAGCCTGGTCACGCTCACGGTGGCCGGCTCCGCCGGCAACCTCGTCTGGGAGGGCACCGGGACCGCCGCGTGGGACTTCACCGCCACCGACTGGGACAACGCCGGCTCCCCCGACCGCTTCTACGACCTCGACAACGTCACCTTTGACGACACGGCCACCGGCAGCACGACGGTCGATGTCACGGTCGATGTTGCCCCCAATGCGATTGCCGTCGACAACTCCGTCCTCGCCTACACGCTCCAGGGCGCCGGCAAGATCACCGGGCCCACCGGTCTCACCAAGTCGGGCAGCAACACGCTCACGCTCGCCAATACCGGCAATGACTTCACCGGCACGACGTCCGTGACCGCCGGCACGCTGGCACTCGGTGTGGCAAACGCCCTCTCGGCCGCCAGCGGCCTCGACCTTTCGGCTGGAGCGACCCTCGACCTCGCCGGCAACTCGGCCACCGCCCTGCGGCTGGCCGGCGCCGGCGACATCACCTCCGCGACCGCCGCCACCCTCACCCTTGGCGATGCCCTCTCGACCACCTTTGCCGGCGGCCTCGGCGGCGCCGCCAGTCTCGAGAAGGTCGGCAGCGGCATCCTCACCTTCACCGGCACCAGCACGTCATCGGGCTCGATCACGGTCGCCGGCGGGTCGCTGCTGGTCGGCAGCGGCGGCACCTCCGGCTCGCTCGGCAGCACGTCCGTCGCCCTGGCCGATGGCACAACGCTCCGGTTCAATCGCTCCGACAAGTCGACCGCGTCGGGAGGCATCTCCCGCTCGGGAGCGACCGGCACGCCGACGGTCCAGCAGGCCGGCTCCGGTGATCTCGAACTCGCCGGTGCCGTGGCCGACGTCGCCCTCTCGCTCTCCGGTTCCGGTGGCCTGACACTCTCCGGCGGCTTCTCCGGCGCCGGCTCGCTCACCGTCGGCGGCACGGGCTCCGTCGTGCTGGCCTCGGCCGCCACCCACACCGGCGGCACGACCGTCTCGAACGGCGGGCTCGTGATCGGCGACGGCGGCACGGCCGGCTCGCTGGCCGGTGACATCACCAACAACGCCAGCGTGATCTTCAATCGCTCCGATGCGTCCGCCTTCGGCGGCGTGATCAGCGGTACCGGCGATGTCCAACACTTCGGCTCGGGCACGACCACCCTCTCGGGCATCAACACCTACGCCGGCGGGACAAGCATCCTGGCCGGCACGCTCTCGGTAGCCTCCGCGGGCAACCTCGGGTCGGGTGGCCTCGCCCTGTCGCAGGGCGGCACCCTCGCAACGACTGAATCCTTCACGACCGGCCGGGCGATCGCGCTTGGCACCGGCGGCGGCGCTGTCGACGTCGCCGCCGCCACTACGCTCACCCACAACGGCGGCATCACCGGCGGCGAGACGCTCACCAAGACCGGCGACGGTGCCCTCAACCTGTCCGGCTACGGCGGGGGCAGCTTCGGGAACAGTGCGATCGTGGTCGACGCTGGCACGCTCCGCTTCACCAGCGGCAACTTCGGCACGAACATCGGCCTTACCAGCCTGACGGTCAACGCCGGGGCCACCGCCTCGACCGTCACCCACGCGATGGGCGGTTACTTCAACGCCACTCCGTCGGTCACCGTCAACGGCGGCACCTTCACCTTCAACAACGAGCAGTATCTCAGCACGATGTCGCTGACCGACGCCACGGTCAACGGCGGCGGCCAAATCCGCACTGACAGCAACTTCCTGCTGACCGTCTCGGGTGGCACCTCCACGTGGAGCACCGGGATCAACGGCGTCAACTCCGCGATGGCGATCCAGGTGGACGCCGGGGCTGAGTTGGCCGTCTCCGGCGGGATCATCAGCGGCCAGCCGCTCACCAAGAGTGGCTCAGGCACGCTCTCCCTCTCGGCTGCCAACACCTATACCGGAGGCACGACGATCTCGGCCGGCACCCTGCGAGCCCTCAATGCCTCCGCCCTTGGCACCGGCAATGTCACGGTGGCCGACGGCAGCCGGCTGGCGGTCGACGCCGCCCTGACCCTTGGCGGCGGCAATGCCGTCTCGGTGGCGGCCGGCGGCGTCCTCGAAATGGCCGACCTCGCCAGCCTGCCGATCGCCGCCGGCTCGAGCCTGGCGGGCCTCTTGGTCACTGCCGGACCGACCGGCACGACCGCCGAGGTCCTCGCCGGCACGAGCGCCGGCGGCACCGTCTCGACCGCCTGGACGACCGACACCGAAGTCTTCTCCGACGTGCTCGACATCACCACCGGCTCCGGCACGATCGATCCGTTTGTGCTCTCGATGACCTACGACGCCGGGATCTCCCCCGGTGACGAGGCGAATGCCTTCTTGTTCTGGAACTCGACCCCGGGCAGCACGGCCACCTGGGTGAACGCCGTCGACGGCAATCTCGCCAACAACGCCAGCCTCGCCCAGCAGGGCTACCTCGGCTCCTTCGCCGACTTCCAGACCACCTACGGCACAACGCTGACCGACTACATGGGCGCCTACGGTCGCGACGCGGTGACCGACTCCGTCTGGGCGGTGGTCAACCACAACAGCGAGTTTGCGGTTTCGACCGTTCCGGAGCCGGGCACGTTCGCCCTCCTGGCCGGCGTCGCCGCCGCCGCCGGGCTGGCCTACCGCCGCCGCGTTGCCCGCCGTAAATCTAGGAAAGGGATGTACCCGAGTACGAGTAGTGGTCCGATAATCGAAAGACTC
>JAQCJP010000032.1 GCA_027592945.1 Planctomycetota bacterium | reverse complement strand
GGCTCTCTACCGAAGGCTGATTGAGTTTCACGCGAACGATGCCGACCCGTCAGCCCTGCTCTCGGCCGACCTCGACCGGATTCGCTGGGCGGGTAATGCAGCGGTGGGCGAGGGGCTGGGCGACCGCAAGGAAGCCGCCCTCAGGGCCTTCATCGAGCGGGCTGGTGATCACGAGACCGCGGCGCTTGCGACCTTTCACCTGGCGAGCCTGATCCACGGCAGGGGCGACTTCGTGGCGGCACGGGAACTCGCGGCCAAGGCCGCGGCCGCCCACCCGGAGAGCCACGGCGGAGCGCAGTGCGCGAACCTTGTCGCGCAGATCGAGGCCAAGGAGCTGTCGCTCTCCACCGAGCGGGCCTGGGCAGCGCCCTTCCCCGGCATCCGCGTCACCTACCGCAATCTGGCCAAAGTCCACCTCCGGGTCGCCAAGGCCGACTGGCTCGGCCGCCTGAAGGCTGGCAAGCCCCACGCCGGCTGGCTCGACGACCAGGATCGGGCGGCGATCCTCGCGCTGCCGACAGTCCGCGAGCAGGCGATCGACCTGCCGGCCACGCCCGACTACCAGTCGCGGGCGGAAGACATCCCCGTGGGCACCGCGCTCGATGCGGCCACGCTCGAGCCCGGCGCCTACTGGGTGATCGCCAGCCACGCAGCCGACTTCGGCGGGAAAGACAACGTGGTCGCGGTGACGATGGTCTGGGTGACTCGCCTGGGAATCGTCACCGAGCAGCAGCGGGCCGTGTTCGCCGGTGACGTCGCCGGGCGGCAGGGCGTGGCGCCGGGTCGGCCGGGGATGCGGCCGCGGCCGGGTCGCCGGCCGCAGGGGCCGGGCACGCTCGCCGGCTACGTGGTCGATCTGGCCAGCGGGGAACCGGTCCGGGCTGCCGCTGTGCAAGCCTACCTTCGGCAGCAGCAGGGCAACCGCCAGGGCTTCGCGGAGGCCGCGGCGGTGAAGACCGACGCCGAGGGCCGCTTCGAGATCGAGGCCGAGCAGGGCCGCGACCTCGTGATCGTGGCGAAGGCGGCGGTAGGCGGCCGCGAGCAGACGGTGGCCACGGGCTCGACCAGCGTCTGGACCAACGTGGTATCGGGCGCCGTCAAGTCGATCGTGCTCGTCACCGACCGCGGCATCCATCGACCGGGCCAGATCGTGTTCTACAAGGGAATCGTCGCCGGCGGTGAGCAGGCCGAGGCGAGGTACGCCGCGATCGCGGGGGCCGGCGTCGACGTAGTGCTGCGCGACGCCAACGGCCGCGAAGTCGCGAAGGCCCAACACACGACGAATGCCAACGGCTCCTTCCACGGCACCTTCCCGATTCCCGCCGGCTGCCTGCCGGGGCAATGGTCGATTCAAGCCCGGGGCCCGGGGGTCGGCGGTGCGACCGGCGTACGCGTCGAGGAGTACAAGCGGCCGAAGTTCCAGGTGAAGCTCGCGGCCCCGAAGGCTAGCGTGCCGCTGGGCGGCGAGGCATCGCTCACCGGCAAGGCCGAGACCTACACGGGCCTGCCCGTGGCCGACGCCACCGTCCGCTGGCGGGTCGAGCGATCGGTGCGGTTTCCGTTCTGGTGCCGCTGCTTCTTTCCCTGGCTGCCCTTCGATGGTGGGGCCCAGCGGATCGCCCGTGGTACGGCCAAGACCGACGCGGCCGGCTCGTTCACGGTGTCGTTCCCGGCCCGGCCCGACCGCTCGGTGCCGAAGGAGTCGCTGCCGGTCTTCACTTACCGCGTGGTGGCCGACGTCACCGATCCGGGCGGCGAGACCCGTAGCGACGAGCGGAGCGTGAACGCGGGCTACACCGACGTCGAGGCGGCGGTCTCGGCGGCTGAGTGGCAGGCAGAGAAGAAGGGTGAGCCGGCGGCCGTGGCGATCACGGTGGCCACGACCACGCTCGACGGCGAGCCGCGGGCCGCAGAGGGCCGGCTCACCGTGCACCGGCTCGTGCAGCCGGCCGAGGTGGCGCGAGGCGATCTCCAGGGGGGTCGCCCGATGCCGCGGCTGCGTCGCGGCGGGGTGGGGCGAATGCTGCCCAAGCCACCCGAGCCCGACCCGGCCGATGCTGAGACCTGGGCCGCGGGGGAGACCGTGTTCGACGAGCAACTCGCGACCGACCAGGCGACCGGCAAGACAATAGCCACCGCTCATCTGCCGGCCGGCATCTACCGGGCCACCTTCGAGATTCCGGCCGCCGGCGAGGTGCCGGCGGTGAAGGCGACGCGGGTGATCGAGGTCGTCGATCCGGCGGCCACCTCCTACGGGGTCAAGCGGCCTTTTGTGATGAAGGCCGAAAAAACCTCGGTCGAGCCGGGAGCGGAGTTTCAGGCACTGCTCGGCACGGGCTACGAGGCGGGGCGAGCGCTCGTCGAGATTTCGCAGAGCGGCAACGTCTTGAAACGGTTCTGGACCGAGCCGGGCCGCACGCAGTGGCCGGTGGCCTTCCAGGCGACGGCGGCTAATCGCGGTGGGTTCACCGTGCGGGCCTGGCTTGTCCGCGATGGGCGGCTGCATGTCCGCACCGAGACGGTGGACGTGCCCTGGACCGACAAAAAGCTCGCCATCGAGTGGGAGCGGTTCACGCGGAAGACCGAGCCCGGGGCCAAGGAGGTCTGGCGGGCGAAGATTTCGAGCGTGGCCGATCCAGTGGCCGGGCCGGCGGCGCCGGTGGCGGCCGAGCTGCTGGCACTGCTGTACGACCAGTCGCTCGACGCCCTCGCTCCCCACGCCTGGCCGGGCGGCGGGCTGCAGGGGCTGTTTCGCCGTGAAGCGGGCTGGCTAAACCTGGCCTTCACGAACGGGCCTGATGGCTTCCAGCAGATTCGTGGGAGTTTTGCCGTGTCCTCTCGCGGCGTGCCCGCGATGACCTTCCGCGAACTGCTCCGCCCCTTCGGCCCCCAGGGCTGGGGCTTCGGGCAGCCCCACATGATGATGGCGGGCGCCGCCTTCGGGCTCGGGGGCGGGATGATGGCCGACGCGGCCCCGCTGGCGAAGGCAGCCAGGTCACCGGGAGCGCCTGAGGAAATGGAAAGGGCGGCCAACCGGGCCGATGCCGAGGCGGGCGAGGGCCGGGGGCAGCAGCCCGCTGACGGGGATGGCACCGCGGCCGCGCCGCCTCCGCGGAAAAACCTCGTCGAGACCGCCTTCTTCCTGCCGACGCTCTCGAGCGGCGGCGACGGGATTGTGACAATCGAGTTCACCCTCCCCGACACGCTCACGACCTGGCAGTTCAAGGGGCTCGCCCACGACGCCGCCCTCCGCAGCGGCACCCTTCAAGACACCTGCATCTCGGCGAAGGACCTGATGGTCGAGCCGCTCGTGCCCCGGTTTTTGCGCGAGGGCGATCTCGTGCAGATCCCGGTCAAGGTGAGCAACACCTCGACCGGCCGGCTCGCCGGCACGGTGCGGTTTTCGCTCGCCGACGCCCGCACTGACGCCTCGCGAGACGCCCTGATCGACGGGCCCAAGGAGCAGCCCTTCGACCTCGCCTCCGGTGAATCGAAGCCGGTCGTGTTCACGGTCAAGGTCGCCGACGGCACCGATGTGCTCAAGTATCTCGCCACCGGCACGGCCGACGCCTCGGGCAAAAAAGCGGCCGACGGCGAGGAGGCCTTCGTGCCGGTGCTCCCGCGGCGGGTGCCGGTCACGGAGACGATTCCAATCACGATCCGCGGCCCCGGCACGCGGAAGGTGTCGCTCGACCGGCTCGCGAAGAGTGCCGGCACCGACATCCAGAGCCAGTCGCTCGTCGTCCAGGCCGTGTCAAACCCGGCCTGGTACGGCGTACTCGCCCTGCCGGTGATCATGGAGAGCGTCGATGAGAGCACCGAGACCCTCTTCACGCGGCTCTATGCCAACTCGCTGGCCCGGCACCTGGCCACGAGCGACCCGCGGATCGCGCGGGTCTTCGAGCAGTGGAAGGGGACCGACGCCCTGACGAGCCCCCTGGAGAAGAACACGGATCTCGTCACGACCCTGCTCGCCGAGACGCCCTGGGTCCGCGACGCGGTCGATGAGACGGAGGCCCGGGCCCGGATCGCGCTTCTGTTCGATGCCAACCGGGCGGGGAACGAGGCCCGGGCGGCCCTCGAGCGGCTGGAAAACCTGCGAAACGACGATGGCGGCTGGCCCTGGTTCCCCGGCGGGCGGAGCTGCGACTCGGTGACGCTGGGGATCATCGCCGGTTTCGGCCGGCTGCGGGCGGCGGGTGTGGACATCGACATGCAGCCCGCCCTGCGGGCGCTTCCCTGGCTCGATGGCCGGCTGGTCGAAGAGAAGCGAGAGGCCCTCCGCCGCTGGAAGGACACGCCCGACGAAATCGTGCTGACACCGATCGGTGTCGCGGCCCTCTATGCCCGGAGTTTCTTTGCCGACGACGTGCCGCCCGAGGGCGAGGCCGCCGAGGCGATCCGCTGGGGCTTCGACGTCGCCAGGAAGTCCTGGATGAAACTCGACCCGCGGCTCTCGCAGGGGCAGCTGGCGATCGCCCTGGCCCGCTCCGGCGACAAGCCGACGGCCCTCTCGATCATCGACAGCTTGAAGCAGCGGGCGGTGGACGCCGACGTGAAGCCGGGCGACGAGAAGGAGTCCTGGCAGGGGATGTGGTGGCGAGACCGGCATCCCGGCTGGTGGAGCTGGGCCCACGCCCCGATCGCCACCCAGGCGATCATGATCGAGGCCTTCGACGAGGTGGCCGGCGATGCCGACGCGGTCGAGGCCCTCAAGGTCTGGCTGCTCTCGCAGAAGCGGACGAGCACCTGGCGTGGCAGCCGTGCCACGGCCGACGCCGTCGGGGCGCTGTTGGGTCGGGGCGGCGACCTGCTCGGCTCGCAGGAGCTCGTGACCGTGACCGTGGGCGAGGAAAAGATCGTGCCGGAAAAAGTCGAGGCGGGCACCGGCTTCTTCGAGACCCGCTTCGTCCGCCGCGAGATCACGCCCGCGATGGCCGCGGTGTCGCTCGTGAAGCCGGACAAGGGACTCGCCTTCGGCGGGGTCCACTGGCAGTATCTCGACGACATCGCGAACGTCGCGGCGGCGGGCCGCGAGGAGTTGGCGATCGAGAAGCAGCTGTTCGTGAAACGTTTCACCAAGGCGGGACCGGAGCTCGTGCCGCTCGCCACGGCCGGGGACGTGGCCCCGGCGAGGGGCGACGGGGTGGCCGTGGAGGTGGGCGACGAGCTTGTGGTGCGGCTGGTGGTAACGAGCGACCGCGACTATGAGTTTCTGGAACTGGCCGATCACCGGCCGAGCCTGACCGAGCCGGTCGATGTGCTCTCCGGCTGGCGGTGGGGCGACGGGGCGGGCTGGTACCTGGCGATCCGCGACGCCTCCACCCGGCTCTTCTTCGAGCGGCTCCCCCGGGGCACGCACGTCTTCGAGTACTCGCTGCGGGCCGCCCACCGGGGCACCGCCTCGAGCGGCTTCGCCACGATCCAGAGCCGCTACGCCCCCGAGTTCTCCGCGCACTCCAAGAGCATCTCGCTCGACGTTGAGTAAAAAAGGGACATCCCCCCTTTTCTTGAGTTTCACGGGCGAGAATGCCTCAGTCGGCAGCGAAAAAGGGGGAGGCCCCCTTTTTTCATGGCCTTCTGGCCGGCCGTGGGAGCGCCAGGAGCCGGCCCTGTTTGACGGGTTGCCACAGCGCGGCGATTCTGGTGGTCATGCACGACGACTCAACGACTCCTGGCTCACCTCCCCACGCAACCGCGGCCGCACCGGCCGAGCCAGCGGGCAAGTCGATCCGGCCGCTGGAGGCGATCGAGCGGCGGGTGCTCGGGGTGCTGATCGAGAAGGCCAAGACCACCCCCGACCAGTACCCGCTCTCGCTCAACGCCCTGGTCACCGGCTGCAATCAGAAGAGCAACCGGGCCCCGGTGATGTCGCTCGACGAGGAGCAGGTGATGCGGGTGGTTCGGACTCTCCAGGCTGCCGGGGCAATGGCCGAGGTCTTCGGCAGTGGCAAACTGCCCCGCTACCGGCATCTGGCTTACGACTGGCTCGGCGTCGGCAAGGAGGAACTCGCGATCCTCGGCGAACTGCTCTTGCGAGGCGAGCAGACCGAGGGGGATCTCCGCGGCCGGGCCAGCCGGATGGATTCGATTCCCGATCTGACCACGCTCCGCGGCTTCCTCGACCGGCTCGCCGAACGGGGCCTGATTGTCTGGCTCTCGCCGCCCGGCCGCGGCCGGATGCTGACCCACGGCCTCTTGCCGGATGAGAAGCTCGAAAAGGTCCGCCGCGAACTGGGCACCGCTGCCGCCGCCAAGCCGGCTGCTCGTCCCCGGGCGGCCGATCCCGATGAGCTGGCGGGCCTCAGGCAGAAGATCGCCGAACTTGAGGCCGAGGTTGCCGAGCTCCGCCAGCGGCTCGGCGAATAAGCGAACTGCATGCCCTTTCGGCCGCCTCAGCGGCGGCGGGAGAGGGCGATGAGCGAGAAGCCGGCAAGCGCCGCCACGGCTGCTGCTGCCACCAGCCACCCTGGCATGTGGCTCGTGTCGCCCAGGGCGAGCCGGGTCTCATGCCGGTCGGCCAGGGCCACGAGCACCAGCGGCACGCTGTTGTGAGCCAGGTGGGCGAGCACGGCCGGCAGCAGGCTGCCGGTGGCGAGGGTCAGCCAGCCGAGGACGAGGCCGAGCATGAAGGTCTGGGGCATCCGCTCGGGAAGGAGGTGGAAGCCAGCGAAGACCGCCGCCTGGAGCACCACCGCCACGGCTGCCCGTCGTGGCCCCGGGCGGTCGCCGGCGATGGCCGCCAGCAGCCAGCCTCGGAAGAAGACTTCTTCGCAGACCGCCGGGAGGACCGCGATCAGGGCCCAGGAGAGAGGCCAGGGGTAGGCATCGATCAGGGTGACGATTCGCTCGGCGAGTTCCCGGGCCGAGGAAGAGAGATGGCTTCCCCGGATGGCCAGTGTCACCGCGGCGGCCACGATGAACAGCCCCGCCCCAAGCAGCAGGCCGGCGAAGGCCGGCATCGGCCAGCGGATCGCCCGTGGAAGCCGCAGGCCGAACGTGTGGCGGAGGTCGACTCGCTGCCAGGCCAGCAGGGCCACCAGTGGCAGAACGAGCGCGAGTTGTTGAAATGGTATCGCCAAGGCCAGATTTTCCGGCGCCAGGCCCTGCGAGTACCAGAGGGCGGCGAAGGCCAGCAGGCCCGCCGCAAACCCCTGCATCGTTGAGGGCCGGCGCCTGGGAGCGGGCCGCAGCAACAGGCCGCCGGCCGCCTCAGGGCCTCGGAACAAGAGTTCCTCGTCGGCCAGGGCTGCGGCGGCCGCCCGCAGCAGAAGCCAGGTGACCGCAGCAGCTGAGACAAGCGAGATGAGCAGCAGGATCGCGGCCATCCCGGCCGGCTCGCCGGCCAGAATCGATCGGGTCAGCGAGACCTGTCCGGCAAAGGGAACCATTGCAAACAAGAGGCCACCGGTCGCTGGCAGCAGAGCCGAGCCGGAGAGGCCGCTGACCAGCAGAATCACCGGCGTGAGCGTGTTCTGCGCCTCCTTGCCGCTGCGGGACCCGCTGGTGACTGCCAGGCAGAGCGCCGCGGCCACTGCGGCCAGGCCGATGAAGGCCACCAGGGTGAAGCCGGCGGTCAGCGCTGTCCGGGCCGCATCGATCCCGAGGTCGTAGCCCGGAGGCAGAAACTTCAGCAGCACCGCGGCCGTGCCGGCGATGGAAACCGCGTTGACCAGCAGGGTCGCCAGCGTCACCGCCCAGATTGCCAGAAACTTTCCGGTCACGATCTCGCCGGGGCTCGCCGGGGCGATCAGGAGCGTCTCGATGGTGCCCCGTTCCTTTTCGCCGGCAATCGCGTCGATGGCGGGATAAAAGGCGCCGGTTGCCGTCAAGAGCGCGAGCAACACAAGCACGCCGCCGGCGGCGGTCGGCACGATGCCTTCCATGGAGGCCGGCGGCTCGGCCTTTGGTCCGCCGATGAAGCTCAGCGAAACCGGCTCCAAGACACTCGGCGGGAGGCCCGCCTGCTCCACCCGCCGCTGGCGGGCATCATCGGCGAGAGCTTGCATCACGGCCACCAAGTGGGCCTGCCGACGGGCATCGCGCGGACGGATGGCCGAGGTGCGGGCCTCCAGCGGCACCGTGCCCCTGCCGTCGAGGGCTGCCAGGGTGCCGGGAGCCACCTGGATCCAGGCGTCCGCCGTTCCCTCATCGAGCAGTCGCTGGGCCTGCGTGGGATGAACCATTTCAACGGCCACCTTTGAGGGCCAGTCGGGTCGCTGGCGGAGCTCATCCGTCCGGATCACGTCCTTGAGCCGGGCCGTGAAGGCCACTGCCTCCGGCCCCGACAGGATCAGCACCAACTGCCGCGGCGCCTGGCGGGCCTCCAAGTCAGACAGCGCCGTCCGCAGCCCGAGAGTGCTGGCCAGCGCCAGCACCGGATACATCGCCATCGGCATTAGGAGCGTGACAAACAGCGTTCGCCGGTCGCGAACAAACTCCAGCAGGTCGCGGTGGGCGACCGCCAGGATGCTGCGGGAGCGACGGCCGGGAGTCCTGGCGGGCGTATTCATGGCGGCGGTCCCCCGTCGATCGCTGCGAAGAAGGCATCCTCCAGCGAGCCGGTAGGGCCCGCCAATTCATCCCGTGTGCCGGTGGCAACGAGGCGGCCGGCGTCGATGATCAGGAAACGATCGCACCGCCGCTCGATCTCGTGGAGCCGGTGGGTGGAGATGAGCACCGCCCGCCCGTCGCCGCGAAGTCGCTCGAGATGCTCGAGCAGATCGCGGGCTCCCCGCACATCGAGCCCGGAAGTGGGCTCATCGAGCACCAGGGCCGGCGGGTCGTGCACCAGGGCTCGCCCCAACGAGACCCGCTGTCGCTGGCCGGTCGAAAGCCGTCCGCAGGGCCGCGTCGCGCAGGTCTCCAGGCCGAGGGCCGCCAGCAGCTCGGTGACGCGCGTGTTGATCGTCGGCTCGTCGAGCCCGTGAAGCCGCCCGTAGGAAACGAGCACTTCCCGGGGTGTCAGCCGGTCGGGGACTCCCGTCGTCGCGGAGAGATAGCCGAGGTGCCGGCGGACGGCCAGCGGCTCACGGATGATGTCGTGGCCGGCGATCCGCGCCGTCCCGGAGGTTGGCTTGAGCAGTGTGGCGAGCATGCGCATGGTCGTCGTCTTGCCAACGCCGTTGGCTCCCAGCAGTCCGACCATCTCGCCGCTGGTGACCGTGAAGGAGATGTCGTCAACTGCCCGGACGATCCCGCCATCACCGCTGCGGAAGTGCTTGACGAGCCGATCAGCTTCGATCATGTCAGACCTCCTCCGAGGGAGGAAACTGCCGCCAGGAAAGGATCAGCCCGGCGGCTGTCAACAGCGTGATCGCAAGGCTGAAGACGGCCAGCACCTGAATGCCGGCCGACTGGTCGTCCACGAGCAACTGCAGTTCTGGGGGCAGCTGCCGCCGCCAGCCCATCCATTCCACAAGCAGGCTCCGCAGCCGGAGGCTGACCGTAAGCTGATTGACGACCGCCGGCAGGAACCCGGCCAGGTACTCCACCACAATCGCGGCGACGACGCTGGCGACGAGAGCCCGCTTGGGCATGATCACGGCCGGGAGAGCAAAAAGCGCCGCCCGGCCGCAGCAGGAAAGCAAGATCAGCGCGGCGAAGATCCAGCCCAGCCTGCCGGAAGCCGGTAACCCGGCCGCCGCGAGCGACAGCAAGAGGGAGAAAAGGCCCACGAGGGCCGTCCAAGAGACCGCCGCCAGGAAGGTGCCGGCCAACAGCGACCAGCGGCCACCGGGGCGGACGACAACGTGTTGCCAAGTGCCCCGCTCGAGCTCATCGGCCACCACAGGGCACATCGTGACCAGCAGGCCGAGCATGCAGATTGCCTCGGGGATCAACGCATAGAGCAGCAGCACCGCCGCATCGCGATCGAGACTACCCGAGATTCGCCTCGCGGCCAGCACCACGGCGGCCGGAAAGGCCGCTCCGGCCGCTGCCAGGAGCAGCCGTTGCGGTGCCAGCAGCCGCCGCCATTGAAAACCAGCCACGGCCAGGATGCCCCGCCCACTGATCATGGTCGAGCCTCCATCGCCGCGGCCTTGGCGACAGCCGGCCCGATTCCCCGGTGAAGCTGGACCAGCCGGTCGAACACGGCTTCGAGCGACCGGTCGCCGGCGTGCAAGACGCGGAGGGTGATTCGCTCCTCCGCAGCCGCAGTCGCGAGGTGACTGGCCAGGGCCCGTGGCTGGCGGGTGCCGATCCGAAGACCGGTGGCGCCATCGAAGCGGAGGCTGTCGACCAGCCCGCCGCGGCAGGCGGCCGCAGCCAGTCGCCCAGGCTCGTCGGCCTCCAGGTGAATCTCGGCCGGCAGGGAATCGACCAGCGCGTGGATCTCCTCGACGTCACCGCTGGCGACCAGCCGGCCGCCAAGGATCACCGCCAGGCCGGCGTCGAGGGCCTCGATCTCATGCAGGAGATGGCTGGCCACCAGAAGGCTCCGGGAACTGGCCCATTCGCGAACCATGGCGACGAGTTCATGGCGGGCCATCGGATCGAGGCCGATGAAGGGCTCGTCGAGGACGAGCAGATCGGGCTCGTGGGCGATGCTGCCGGCCAGTTTGGCCCGCTGTCGCATCCCTTTGGAGAGCGTGGCCAGCGGTCGGTCAATCGCCTCGCTGAGCCCCACCCGCTCGATCGCTGCCGCCGCGGCTCGCCGGGCTGCCGCCGCATCGCGGCCGCTGAGTCGCAGCAGGTAGCTGACCCACTCCCGGGGCGTGGCCCGCCGTTCGAGCAGGTCGCCGGCCGGGCAGTAGCCGATCCGGGCGAGGACGCGGCGATTGCCAAAGGGCCGTTCCCCGAAGATCTCGACCCGCCCCATCGTGGGCCGCAACTGCCCGGTCACAAGTCCCAGGAGCGTCGTCTTCCCTGCTCCGTTGGGGCCCAGCAGGCCGTGGACTCCGGGGCCGAGGTCGACCGTCAGGTCGTTGACCCCGATCACGGTGCCGTAGAGTTTCGTAGCGTGGTGGAGGGAGATCACGGGATCGTGGAAGGGTGGGAGGGAGGCCGCGGGGCTCAGGCCCGGGCCGGGGCATCGACCCTGAGGAAGAGAAGCCCCAGTGAACCGAACGTGACAGCCGCCAGCATCGCCAGCGAGGGCAGGACAGCCGCCAGCCGCCGTTCGATCCCGAAGATCCAGGCCTGCACGACCCCCTGGGCATGAAACAGCGAGAGCCAGGCCCAGCGATCAGCCGAACCGTCAATGCCCGCGGCCCTGGCCAGCCAACTGAAGCGGCGGGGCCGCGGGCGGGGCCGCGGTCTGGCGGCCTGCTCGGCAGCGTCATCGGTCGCGGTCAGGCTCGCCTGCGGATCCGCCTGCGCGGTGGCATCGGCGGCCGAGAGGGCGCCATGGGCGATCCAGCATGCCACCCAGGTGGCGAACCAGGCGAAGGTGGCGATTCTCGTCTCGGCGGTCAACGAGGA
Organism: Planctomycetota bacterium; assembly: GCA_027592945.1. Taxonomy (GTDB): domain Bacteria; phylum Planctomycetota; class Planctomycetia; order Pirellulales; family UBA1268; genus QWPN01. Next base: position 10,559 of record JAQCJP010000032.1, on the reverse strand, counting down.
ATAGGCCAATGCCAACAGCGCCGTCGGGAGCGTCACCGCGACCGCCGCCCCGGCGATCCGGAGGGGAAGATCCCAGGTGGCCAGGGCCACCGAGATGCTCGGGCTGACCAGCACGCCGACCAGCCAGAGGGCCAGTGCGGGCAGAAGCGTGACCAGGCTCACGATCACCGCCAAGACACCGAACTTCCCGAGAATGTAATCGAAGCGAGACAGCGGGCGAGTGAAATAAAAGAGCCAGGCCTTCGCCCGCAGGTCATCGGCAATCAGCCGGGGTGCGACCAGTCCCACCACGACCGCCAGGAGCATCGCCTGCGGGGCTCGCATGAAGGCCAGCAGGAGCCGTGACCAGACCGTGCGGCGGGCTTCGGCGGGGTCGTCGAGCCGGCCGCCGAGCGATTCAGCCACCAAGGAGCCGATCATCTGGAGGCCATCGAGCCGGCCGATCGCAGTGCGGCCGGCCGTGATGACACCCTCGTCGAGGGCCTGCTCGAAGGCGAAGAAGCCGGCGGCAAACATCACGGCCGGACTCCAGGCGAAGAACAGCACCCGCCGCAGCCAGCGGTTCTTCCAGGTCAGCCGGATGCCGGTGGTGGCGATCACACCGGCGGCCCCGCGGGGCCGGGGCCGCCCCGTCCAGGGCCGGTAGCCAACATCATGCAGGGGCATGGCTCGCCTCCTCGGGGGCTGCCAGCGCCGCCAGAAAAACATCTTCCAGCGGGCGGCGATCGGGTTCGAGCGACATCACGTCGATGCCGATTCGAGCCACCTCGTCCCAGAGAATCGCAAGCGCCTCGGCCGTCGGCGCCGCCAGCAGCACGGCTCGTCGATCATCGGTGAGCCTGGCTGCGACCCGCCGCTCGCCAAGCGCGGCAACAAGCTGTTCCAGCGGGCCGGTGGCCCGCAGTCGCAGTTCCTCGCTGGCGGTCTCGGTCAGGGCGGCGATCGTGCCCGCCAGCCGGATGCGGCCCTTGACCAACAGCACCAGCCGGTCGCAGATCGACTGCACGTCGCGGAGGACGTGGGTCGAGATCAGGATCGTCTTGCCATGATCCCGGGCCAGTGTTACCAGCCGTCCCAGCATCGCCCGCCGCTCGAGCGGGTCGAGGCCGTTGGTCGGCTCGTCGAGGATCACGAGATCCGGATCATGAACGATCGCCGCGGCAAAGGCGACCTTCTGCCGCATCCCCACCGAGAGGGTCTCAACGCTGCGATACCGCTCCTGGCCGGCGTCGCACCAGTCGAGCACCTCATGGGCCCGCCGCAGACCCTCTGTCGCCGGCAGCCCCGAGAGCCGGGCGGCATACTGGACCATCTCGACGCCGGTCAGGCCGGGGACCGTCGCGTCATCTTCCGGAACGACGCCCACCCGTTGCCGAACCTGGCGGGGAGCGACGGCCGGATCCAGCCCGTAGACCGAGACGCTGCCGGCAGCCAGTCTGACCAGCCCGAGGATCGCCCGCACCAGCGTGCTCTTGCCCGCCCCGTTGGGGCCGACCAGCCCCGTGATGCCCGGGGGAATCTCCGCAGAGACGTCGCTGAGAACGGTGCGGCGACCATACCGCTTGGTGACGCCGTCGAGCCGCACGGGAAGGGATCGGTTTGCGGACTCGGGCACGGAGTCATCCTCGCATGAAACAGTGCCGCCGGCCGCCGCCGCGATCACTCCTCCATCACCTCGGCTTCTTTCGTCTTGGCCAGGTCGCCGACGAGGCCCTCGTGTTTCTTGGTGAGTTCCTGCACGTCGTCCTTGCACCGCTTGCAGTCGTCTTCGGTCATCTCACTGCCCGACTGCTCGCCGTCGGCGGCCTTGTTGGCATCGCGGCGGACGTTGCGGATCGCGACCCGCGCTTCCTCGGCCAGTTCCTTGATCCGGCTCGACATCTTGCGGCGGACGTCAGCCGAGAGGGGCGGGATCACGATCCGGATCACCCGCCCGTCACTCTGCGGATTGAAGCCGAGGCCGCTTGCCTGGATCGCCTTTTCGATCTCCTTGATCGTGCCGGGATCGAAGGGACGGACGACGATCTGGTTGGGCTCGGGCGCCCCGACATTGGCCAGGGCCTTGATCGGCGTCGGCGAGCCATAGACCTCGACGCGGAGGGAGTCGACGATGCCCGGATTGGCCCGGCCGGTACGGATTCCGGTCAGGGCATGGCGGAAGACGTCGACGGCCTTCTCCATGCGTTCCTCTGCGTCGAGCAGGATGTCGTCAGCCGGCATCGGGAGCGGTTCCTGGGGACTGGGGCAAGGCTGCCGCAGCAGCGGCATGCGAGATTCTGATTGTGGCACGGCGACAAGGGGCGGGGCAAGCGATCGGCCTCAGGCCGGCTCACCGGTAGGAGCGGCTCTTCGGGTGCCGATCAGGGTGCCGATCCGCTCGCCCGCCACGGCCCGCTCGATGTTGCCCTCGCGGCGGTAGTTGAAGACCAGGATCGGCATGCTGTGTTCCATGCACTGCGAGATCGCCGTGGCGTCCATGACCCGGAGGTTCTGCTCCCGCACCTGCTGATAGGAAAGGTCACGAAACAGCATCGCGTGCGGGTTCTTCTCGGGATCATCGGAATAAACCCCGTCGACCCGGGTCGCCTTCATGATGATGTCGGCGCCGAGTTCCAGGGCTCGCTGGGCGGCGGCCGTGTCGGTCGTCACAAAGGGACTGCCGGTGCCGGCGGCCAGGATCACGATCCGCCCCTTCTCGAGATGGCGGCGGGCCCGGCGGCGGATGTAGGGCTCGGCGACTCCGTCCATCCGGATCGCCGTCATCAGCCGCGTCTGGGCCCCAAGGCTCTCGAGGGCATCCTGGAGGGCCAGGCCGTTGATGACCGTGGCGAGCATGCCCATGTAATGAGCGGTCGCCTCCTGGATCGCCGTGTTGCCGGCGGTGAACGAGCCGCCCCGGAGGATGTTGCCTCCCCCGATCACGACGGCCAACTCGACGCCCCGGGCCGTGGCCTGCACCGTCTGGCGGGCGATGTGGACGACCTCGTCCATCGAAATGCCCCGTTCACCTGCCCGGGCGAAGCTTTCACCCGAGAGTTTGAGGAGCACACGACGGTAGGAGGCGGCCGACATCAGCCACCCAGCTTCCAGTTTTCCACGGTCTTCACGTCGATGCCCGCTCCCTTGGCGAGCTTGCCGACGGTCTGCTTGTCGTCCTTGACGAAGGGCTGCTCCAGCAGCACGCACTGGGCGAAGAAGTTTCGCAGCCGGCCTTCGATCATCTTGGCGATGATGTTTTCCGGTTTGCCCTCCTTGCGGGCCGCCTCGCTGAGAATCTCCCGTTCCTTCTCGACGGCCGCCGGGTCGAGATCTTCCTTGCGAATCGCCTTGGGCGCCATCGCGACCACATGCATGGCGATGTCTTTCGCCACCTCGGCCGCCTCGGCCGCCTTGTCGCCGATGATCTCGACCAGGGCCGCCTTGGAGCCGTCGTGGTGGGCATAGCCGCCGCAGGGGGCGTCGATTCGCTTGATTCGGGAGAGTTCAAAGACTTCCCGCATCCGATTGAAGAGCTCGTCTTTGATCTCGCCGAGGGTCTTGTCGGGATGGGCCTGGCTTTTCTGGGCCAGCAGTTGCTCGGGCGTCGCCGCCCCAGGCCCGAGGGCGAGGGTCTTGGCGATGTCCTCGCAGAATGCCTTGAAATCTGGGCTGCCGGCCACCGGTGGGCTTTCGCATTTCAGCTCGATGATCGCCGCGACGCCCTTGGCCGGGTCGGTGTAGACGGCCAGCCGACCGCATGAGGTCTCTCGGTCGGCCCGCATCGACTGGGTCTTGATGCCCTGCTTCCGCAGCCACTCGACTGCCTCGTCGGTGTTGCCGCCACATTCCTTGAGCGCCTTCTTGCACTCCATCATCGGCAGCCCGGTCTTTTCCCTGAGCGCCATCACGGCGGCGGCGGTGATTTCGGCCATCGGTTTCTCCTGCGTGGTGAGGTCTGGTCGTGCGAATGGTCGACCGGCCCGTGGCGGGCGGCCAGAAAGACGAGAGGCGGAAGCGACGCCAGGCGGCTCAGGCCGTCGGCTTCGGCACCGATCGCTTGGCGACCATCGGCCGGGCCCGGGGCTTCGGTTTGGCAGTTTCGCCTTCGGCGGTCTCGCCGCCTTCGGCGGCGGCCTGCGACGTCGTGGCAGCGTCGGCCTTGCCCTCCAGGATCGCGTCGGCAAGCCGGCCAGCGACCAGTTCGATCGCCCGGATCGAGTCGTCGTTGCCGGGGATCGGCAGATCGACGCGATCAGGATCGCAGTCGGTGTCGATCAGGGCGACGGTCGTGATGCCCATCTTGCGGGCCTCGTTGATCGCGTTCTTTTCCTTCTTGGGATCAAACACGATCAGGCATTCCGGCAGCCGAGAGAGGGTGCGAATGCCGCCGAGATTGCGAAGCATCTTGCGATACTCTCGCCGCAGCGAAGACTGCATCTTTTTGGAGTAGGTCGTGAACTTCTCGCCGGGGATCAAGGCCTCGAGTTCCTCCAGCCGGGCCAGCCGGTTGCGGATCGTGCGGAAGTTGGTGAGCGTGCCTCCGAGCCAGCGGTCGGAGACGTAGGGCATGCCGCAGCGGGCTGCCTCGCGAGCGATTGCCTCGGACCCCTGTCGCTTCGTGCAGACAAACAAGGCCAGGCTGTTGGTCGCAGCGACTTGCTTAAGGTACTTGCGGGCTCGCAACAGGCCTCGAATCGTCTCCCGGACGTCGATGATGTGGATCAGATTTTTGCGGCCATGGATGTAGGGCCGCATCTTCGGGTTCCAGCGGCTGGCTCGATGGCCGAAATGCACACCTGCTTCAATAAGTTCCTGGGCCAGGACGTTCGACACGCTCGTAGACTCTCTCAGACTTCGGGGGAAAAGGGTCGGTCGGGAATGCAACCACGGATTTTTGGAGCCCCGGAAAATATCCTCTTTTCAGGGCGAATGTCAATCGGCAGGGGTCCGGCTGCGGCCGCGGCCCGGGAATGGCCGGCGAGGCTTGAATCCCCTCGAAATGCCCAACTACACTCCGACCGCGGCGGAAATGGCCGTGCCGAACCTGCTTTCCCCCGCCCAGTGGGCCTTTGCGATGCGTCATGTCCTCTCCGCCACAGTGCAGAATGTTCCGGGCGTGCTTGCCCACATTTCGGGGATGCTGGCCTCGCGGGGCTACAACATCGACAGCCTGGCCGTCGGCGAGACGGAAGACCCCGGCTTTTCCCGGATGACGTTCGTCCTGCGGGGCGACGACCGGGTGCTCGACCAGGTCCGCCGGCAGCTCGAGAAGATCGTGACGGTCGTCCAGGTTGACGACATCAGTTCCCGCAACTTCGTCGAGCGGGACCTGATGCTCATCAAGGTGACGGCCGAAGCCGGCCCGGCCCGCAGCGAGGTCAAGGAACTCGCCGATATCTTCCGGGGGCGGATCGTCGACGTCGCCGGCGACAGCGTGATCGTCGAAATCTCCGGCACCGAGAAAAAGCTCGAGGGCTTCATCGAGCTGATGCGGCCCCATGGGATCCTCGAACTTGTCCGCACCGGCCGGATCGCGATGGTTCGGGGGAGCCCGATCACTCGGGGGTTCGGCGACGATGACGGCAGTCCCACCGCCGACGCGGCCTCTGGATCGGTGGCCTGACCGGCTCGGCCGCCCCGCCCCTGCAAACAGCCTTTATCCATCCCTTTTTGGAGCACCCCTTTGCCCGCTACCATTTTCTACGACGCCGACGCCGATCTCGCCGATCTGGCCGGCAAGACGATTGCGATCATCGGCTATGGGTCGCAGGGCCACGCCCAGGCCCAGAATCTCCGCGACAGCGGGCTGAACGTCGTGGTCGCCCAGCGGCCCGGTGGGCCCAACTACGACCTTGCCAAGAGCCATGGCTTCGAGCCGCTCAGCGTCGAGGACGCCGTCAAGCAGGCCGATGTGATCAACATCCTCCTGCCCGACGAACTCCAGGGGGATGTCTACAAGGCGAGCATCAAGCCCCACCTCAAGAAGGGGGCGGTGTTGATGGCCAGCCACGGCTTCAACTTCCACTTCGGGCAGGTCGAGCCGCCGCCGGGCCACGACATCCTCTTGGTCGCCCCCAAGGGACCGGGCCACCTCGTCCGCAGCGAATACGTCAAGGGGGGCGGCGTCCCCTGCCTGATCGCGCTCGGCCCAGGAGCCAGCGAGGCGACCCGCAAGATCGGCCTGGCCTATGCCAAGGGCATCGGCGGGACCCGTGGCGGCGTGATCGAGACGACGATCGCCGAAGAGACCGAGACCGACCTCTTCGGCGAGCAGGCGGTGCTCTGCGGGGGCGTCTCGGAGCTGATCAAGGCGGGGTTCGACACGCTCGTCGAGGCGGGCTACCAGCCTGAGATGGCCTACTTCGAGTGCCTCCACGAGATGAAGCTGATCGTCGACCTGCTCTACCAGGGCGGCCTCGAGTACATGCGGTACAGCGTCTCCAACACGGCCGAGTATGGCGACTACACCCGCGGCAAACGGGTGATCACCGACGAGACCCGGGCCGAAATGAAGAAGATCCTCGAAGAGATCCGCTCCGGGGAGTTCGCCCGCGACTGGATTCTCGAGAATCGGGCCGGGGCGGCGATGTTCAAGGCGACCCGCCGCCGCGAGCGGGAGCATCAGCTCACCGCGACGGGGCGACAGCTTCGCAAGATGATGAAGTGGATCGAGTCGAAGGAAGTCTGAGCGGCGGCGAAGCGATCCTCCCGATCCCGTTCGCGGATGATCGCGATTGCTCGGCCTGCCGGAGCACACAGCGATGCAGCACAATGAAGCCGAGTCCCGGGCCCTCTACGAGCGGCTCCAGCCAGGTGACCGGGTCGAGGTCGTGCACGGCGTGACCGTCGGGTCGAGCGGCGCCTGGAAGACGACGACCACAGGCCGCGTGCTGCGGCGGGAGCGGCGGCGGCACGGGCTTCACTTTCGCCGCAATCCCGACGACAAGGTCTACAGCGACGTGCTCATTCTCGCCCGCGACGACGGCGAACTGACGACGATCACGATGGACGAGTTCACCCGGCTGCGGAAGCTTTAGCAGCCGGATCGCCGGGCATCGGCGAGCTGGCCGGAGGTCACCTTGATGCGGTGGTGGTTGGCGGCAGTGCTGGTCATGGCAGCCGGTCCTGCCCCGGGGGTTGAGCGCGATGCCAGCCTGGCGGCGTTGCGGGCGACCGTCCGTCTGCACGGCGGCGGCCATTCGGGCACCGGGTTTCTGGTCGCGATCCCGGCCGAGGCCGCGACGGCTGAGCAGCTGCTGCTGGTATCCGCGGCCCACACCTTCGCGGACATCAAGGGACCGGAGGTGACGGCCGTCTGCCGGGAGGCTGACGGGAAGGGGGGCTTCCGGCGGCAGGAGGTCGCGATTCCGATCGCCGAGGGCGACCGTCCCCTCTGGGTGCGGCATCCCCAAGCCGATGTGGCGGTGCTTCCCTGCACGCTGCCGGCCGCGGTTGACCGGACAGCCTTTCCACTGGTCCACCTGGCGACGGCGGCCGATTTCGACGGCGGTCGGGTCCGCGTCGGGCAGCCGGTGCGGGTGGCCTGCTTCCCCGCCCAGACCGAGGCGAACGCGGCCGGCTGGCCGGTCTTGCGGACCGGCGCGGTCGCCAGCCATCCGCTCTCGCCGGCGGCGGCCCTCGATAGGTTCTTCACCGACTACGCCCACTTCGGCGGAGACAGCGGGGCGGCAGTCGTGCTTGACGACGGCGGCTCCGGGCTGGTCATCGGGGTGGTGGTGGCGATGCAGCGGCAGACCGACCGGATCACGAGCCCGTATGAGGAGAAGACGATCCACACGCCACTTGGCCTGGCGATCACCGTGCCCAGCACGCTCGTCCGGGAGACGATTGAGCGGTGGCGGCAGCAGGCGGCTGATGCGGGCCCCGGCCGCTGAGGCCAGCATTTTATCCCGAGCACGACCCGGGCCGCGATTACGGGTCGCTCGTCACGGCTGGCTCAGCCTGTGTCGGAGAGCGGATCGCGGCAGGGGGCCGAACTGCCGCGAGTCGCGGCTGCCGGCGGAGAAGTCGCCCAGCAGAAAAAAGGCGTCTTGGCCCAGTTGCCAGCGGGTCGTGCCGTCGGCGGCGGGTCGATAGCGGGAATCCCGCCAGACGATCACCCGCTCGATGCCCCCCCGAACTTCACCCCCGGGGAGCAAATCGAGCGACATCGCCGGGGCGTCGTCGTCGCCGTCGCCGGCCGGCCAGGGTCGGGCAACGCTCCACCGGCCAGGGGCTCCCGGGGGCAGGCAACGACTGTCGTCAGCGAGGAGAGTCGCCCCGGCAGGCAGCGGCCAGGCGACGGCGACCTCATGCCCGTCGAGCCGGCCGGCCACCAGGCAGCAGCGGCCACCGCTGAGTCGCCAGGTGATGCTCAGCGAGCCGACGGTCCCGCGGACCCGCAGGCGGCCCGGTTGGCCGTCGGCCACGTCGATGATGGCGGCGAAGCCGATGTCGCGGACCGGCAGCAGCCGAAGGTTCACCATCTCCGTGGCAAACGGAGCCCGGTCGAGCACGAGTTCGGGCTCCCGCGACCAGGCCGTTTTGGCTGGAGCAGCTTCCCCGGAGACGACGCTGCCAATCGAAGCCAGCACAGCCGGGCTCTTGAGCACCAGCTCGCCGTCGATCGCGAGGTCGCCGGCTGCCAGCGACACCGTCTCCCCGGGAACCCCGGTCAGCCGCTTGATGCCAGCCGAGCCGTCGGGCAGCGTCACGATCCAGCGGTCAAACCGCTCGGGCGTGCGCCAGCGATCACGCTCCGGCAGCCAGCCGGTGCTGACCAGATCTCCCGGCAGGAGCCCCGGTCCCATCGAGATGCCCTCGACCTCGTAGCGCCGCGGTGCCAGGGCGAGCCCGACGGTCACTGCGATTCCGGCCAGCAGGATGACGGTGAGGCGGCGGCGCATGCGAAGGGAGTGTACGGGCCGCCGAAAATGGTTGCAGCGGGGGGGCGGGCGTTCGTGGCAAGCCCGACAGGTTTTTGTTGCGTAGCGCCGGGCTCTGGGTGGTGGGAATGTGTTTGGGCTTCCAAAAACTGGGATGGCCCAACGGCCCGCCGTCCCGGCCGGCTCGCGCCGGTGGGGGTTCCATGCGTCTTCGCGGTGAATCGGGGGTTCGCGAGGGGTGGTCGGTGCCGAGCGAGCCGGCGTAGGAAACCGAGCGCAGCCAGGACTGCGAAACGAGGTTTCCTCCGAGCGCAGCGAAGGGCAGGATGCCCGCAGCAAGCGTCCGGCGAGACGGCACCGGCCACCCCTCGCCTGCCTCCACGGTGGCAGGGAGGCGGTTGGGCGGTCAGACCGTCGCCCACTGGTGACTGGCGGCGCTCTTCAGGACCGCGTCGCAGACCTTCTGGGTCTCGAGGGCGTCGCGGAAGGTCGGATGGCAGGGCTGCTTCTTCGCGTAGGCCTCCAGGAAGTCGGCCACCTGGTGCACGAAGGAGTGCTCGTAGCCGATCGCCAGGCCCGGCACCCACCACTTATCCATGTAGGGATGGTCGCCGTCGGTGACGTGCACGCTCTTCCAGCCCCGCTCCGGCCCGGCGTCGCTGTAGTCGAAGACCTGGAGCCGGTGGAGGTCGTGGAGATCCCATTTGAGGCTCATGTTTTCGCCGTTGATCTCGAAGGTGTAGAGGGCCTTGTGGCCGCGGGCGTAGCGGGTGCTCTCGAAGAGCCCGAGCGAGCCGTTCTCGAAGTGGCAGAGGAAGGAGCAGGCGTCGTCGATCTCGACCGGCTCCTTCTTGCCGGTCAGCTGGTGGGTCCGCTCCTTGACGAAGGTCTCGGTCATGGCGGTCACGTCCTTGACGTGGCCGTTGAGCCAGAGGGCCGTGTCGATGCAGTGGGCCAGGAGATCGCCGGTCACGCCGCTGCCCGCCGCCTTGGCGTCGAGCCGCCAGAGGGCAGCGCCCCCCTGAGGCAACTCGGCGTTGATCGTCCAGTCCTGGAGGAACTCGGCCCGGTAGTGGAAGATCCGGCCCAGCCGGCCGGAGTCGATCAACTGCTTGGCGAAGGTGACCGCCGGAATCCGGCGATAGTTGTACCAGACGGTGTTGGGCACGCCGGCCTGCTCGACCGCCTCGCACATCCGCTCCCCTTCCGCGGTGTCCATCGAGAGGGGCTTCTCGCAGAGAATCGCCTTGCCGTGCTTGGCCGCTTCGATCGCGATCTCGGCATGGAGGTTGTTGGGAGTGCAGATATCGATCGCATCGATGTCGTCAGCGGCCACGAGCTTCCGCCAGTCGGTTTCGACCCGCCCATAGCCCCAGCGGTCGGCGAAGGCCTGGGCCTTCCCGGCGTCGCGGGCGGCGACGGCCTGCAGAACAGGGAGATATTCAAGGTCGAAGAAGTCCTTGACGCGGTTGTAGCCGTTGGAGTGGGCGCGGCCCATGAAGCCGTAGCCGATCATGCCGATGCGGAGGGGTTTTGCCATGGGGTTGGCCTCGCGGGGTGTGGGGAGGTGGTGGTGAGGGTCGTGCTGGGACGCTGGGAGTGGGCCGGCTCGCGTTATCGTGTGGGCCGGCTCGGGGATGGCAAAAGTTTCGTCACCGGGAGATTTCCCGGGGTCGCGGTTTGGTTATCCGATAG
>JAQCJP010000283.1 GCA_027592945.1 Planctomycetota bacterium | reverse complement strand
CGAGCCAGCATCGAGCGAGCGGAAGGCAGGATGCCTGAAGCGAGCGTCCGAGCGACACGGCACGGGCTCGCCCCGAGCCTGCGCGAGATGAAACCCAGCCCAAAGGCCCGCTTGCCCGTCCCGCCGCTACCGGCTGGCCATGTCGCTGGAGACGCCCCCGGCCGCGGGCACGTAGCCGGCTCGGGCATAGTCCATCACCATTCGATGGGCGCTGAACCGCCAGGCGAGCGAGGCGATCGAGTTCATCATCATCTTGATCCACCGCCTCGGCAGGCCGTCGGCATCCCGCTCGTAGAAGAGCGGGATCACCTCTTCGGTAAGCGTCTTGAAGAGCGCCTCGCCGTCCCGGCTGTCGGTGATCTCGTCGTCGAAGTGGGTTTCCCCCCGGCCGATGGCGAAGCCGTTGCGGCCGTCAAAGGCCTCGGCCCACCAGCCGTCGAGGATGGAGCAGTTGAGGCCGCCGTTGAGCACCACCTTCTGACCGCTGGTGCCCGAGGCCTCGAGGGGACGCCGCGGATTGTTGAGCCAGACATCGACGCCCTGCACGAGATGCCGGGCGACGTTGATGTCGTAGTCTTCGACGAAGACCAGTCGGCCGGCAAACCGCGCGTCGTGCCGCAGGTTGGCGATCTTGCGGATCAGGGCCTTACCGGGCTCGTCGGCCGGATGGGCCTTGCCAGAGTAGATGATCTGGATCGGCCGATCGGGATCACTGATCAGATCGTGAAGCCGATCGAGATCCGAGAGCATCAGGTCGGCCCGCTTGTAGGTCGCGAAGCGGCGGGCAAACCCGATCGTGAGGATGTTGGGGTCGAGCACATTGCGGGCCTGCTCAACCGCATCGTCGCACTCACCCCGCCGCCGGCACTGGCGAGCCAGCCGCCGCCGCACGAACTGGAGCAGCAGATTCTTGAGGGCGTAGTGGGTCTCCCAGAGCTCGCCGGGGTCGCACTCATGAATCTTCTGCCAGACCTCGGGGCCGCCCATCTGCCGGAACCAGTTGGCGGGGAAGAGGCGGTCGTAAAGCTGGAGCATCTGCCAGGAGAGCCAACTCGGCACATGCACGCCGTTGGTGATGTGGCCGATCGGCACCTCCTCCTCCTCGCGGCCCGGCCAGAGGTTGACCCACATCCGGCGGCTGACATGGCCGTGCAGGGCGCTGACGGCGTTGGCCCGCCGGGAGAGCTTCAAGCCCAGCACGGTCATGCAGAACGGCTCTTTGTGGTTGTGGGGCTCAACCCGGCCGAGGGCCATCAGGTCGTCGTGGGAGAGACCGAGCGCGTCTCGCATCGGCCCGAGGTGCTCTTCCATCAAAGCGTTGTCAAACCGGTCGTGGCCCGCCGGCACCGGCGTGTGCGTCGTGAAGACGGTCTGCCGGGCCACCCGCCGCATCGCCTCGTCAAAGGGATAGCCGTCGCGGTCCATCCGGCCGCGGACGGCCTCGAGGGTGGCGAAGGCGGAGTGGCCCTCATTGAGGTGATAGACGCCGGGCACGATGCCCATCGCCCGGATCGCCTTGACGCCGCCGATCCCGAGGATGATCTCCTGCCGGATGCGGGTCCGCGTATCGCCGCCGTAGAGCCGGCTGGTGAGCGGCCGATCCTCGGGTGAGTTCTCCTCGACGTTGGAATCGAGCAGGTAGAGGCTGCAGCGACCGACCGACAGCTTCCAGACCTTGGCGAAGAGCGGTCCCTCGCGGGTGTCGACCTGCACCATGATCGACTCGCCATCGGTGCCCCGGGCCGGTTCGATCGGCAGGAGGTCGACCCGCGTCGGCTGATACTCCTCGTGCTGGTAGCCGTCGATGTCGAGATGCTGGCGGAAGTAACCCTGGGTGTAGAACAGGCCGACGGCGATCAGCGGGATCCCCAGGCCGCTGGCGCTCTTCACATGGTCGCCGGCCAGGACGCCGAGGCCACCGGAGTAGATCGGCACCGATTCGTGGATGCCGAACTCCGCGGAAAAATAGACAACCGGCTTGGAGCCGAGCACGCCGGCGTGGACGGTGCTCCAGGTGTTCTCCGCGGCCAGATACTCCTTCATCCGCCGGTAGGCCTGATTGATCCGGCTGTAGAGCACGAGCTCGGCGGCCCGGGCCTCGAGCCGCTCCGGCGTGAACTCTGCCAAGAGCGCGATCGGGTTGTGGTCGAGTTGCCGCCAGCGGATCGGATCGAGTTCGCGGAAAAGGTTGGTCACCTCGGGGTGCCAGCTCCACCAGAGGTTGCCGGCCAGGGCAAGGCACTTGTCGTAGAGGTTCTGCGGCGACAGTTCATCGAGCCGCGGGGGCAGCATGCCGGCGTGGGCAACTGACGAGGTGCCGGGAAGCGTGTCTTCGGCCTGGCTCATGGGTGGGGCTCCAGGGTTGGGGTGTGGAGTAGGTGAGATGCCTGCCAGAAGTGGCGGAAGTATATCGTCACGGCGACCGTCGTGCGCCAGGTGTCTAGGGCGTATCATGGCGGCATGACAGGCCCGGAAATTCACGACGATATGGCTGCGGCAGCGGTTTCGGCCGGAACCGACGGCTTTCCCATCCTGCCGACTGATGTTGCCGCCGAACTCGCGGCCCTGGCCGAGCTATCCGCGGAGGAGGGCCCCTGGGCCAGCGGCGGGATGGCCCTCCTTGCTCGGGCGGGCGTGTTTGGCCGTTTCATCCCGACCGACTGCAGCGGCTCCGCCGCTGACGAGCCGACTCTGATCGCCACCCTCGAGGCGATCGCCGCGACGTGCCTGACGACAGCCCTGGCGGTCTCGCAATGGGCTGCGGCGGTGCGGATCATCGCCACTGCCGACGCGGCGGTGCGGGAGAGCCTCCTGCCGGCCCTCGCCCGGGGCGAGACCTTCACCACCGTCGGGATCTCCCAGCTGACGACCAGCCGCCAGCACCTCGGCCGGCCGGCTCTCGTCGCCAACCGGAAAGGCGACGACTGGCAACTCGACGGGCTCTGCCCCTGGGTGACCGGGGCTGACGCCTGCGACACGATCGTCACCGGCGCGGCCACGAGTGACGGCGGGCAGCTTTTCTTCGTCGTGCCCACCACGGCCACGGGCATCGAGATGGACCCGCCGCTCGAGATGCTCGCCCTCTCGGGGAGCCGGACGGCGGTCGTGCGGTTCGCCGCTGTCGCGCCTGCCCACGTGATCGAGCCACCGGAACGAAACGCCGCCCGCACGGGTGGGCTCTCGACGACGGCCCTGGCTCTTGGCAGCAGCCGGGCCGCGATCGGCGTCGTCCGCAGCGAGGCAACGCGGCGGGAACTACTCGACCCGATTGCCACCGGCCTGGAGCGGGAACTGGCTGGCCTTCAGGGGAGGCTCGCACGGGCCGCCCGCGACGGAATCGAGCCAGACGACCGCGACACGCTGCGGGGTGACGCCAACGACCTGGTGCTCAGGGCAGCCCAGGCGGCCCTGACGGCCTCCAAGGGGGCGGGCTTCGTGAAGGGCCATCCGACCGAGCGGCTCGTGCGGGAGTCGCTGTTCTTTCTGGTCTGGAGCTGTCCCCAGTCGGTGACGACCGCCCGGCTCTGCGAGCTTGCGGGCGTGAGCTGACGCGGGTGCGGGTGCCGGGGTAGCCCAACGGCCCGCCGTCCCCCCGGCTCGCGCCGGGGGGCTTCTCTGCGTCAACGCGCGCGGAATACGGGTTCGCGAGGGGTGGGCCCGTGTCGCGGAGCCGGCGTTGCTG
>JAQCJP010000282.1 GCA_027592945.1 Planctomycetota bacterium | reverse complement strand
GATGACGCAATCAAAGCCCCCCGGCGCGAGCCGGGGGGACGGCGGGTCGTTGGGCCATCCCAGTCCCCGGCTGTCTCACGCTCCGATCCAGGTCGCCTGCTTGAAGCTCCGCAGCCAGGTCCGCTGCCGCTTGGCGAGCTGCCGGGTGCGGGTCTGAGTCCGGCGGATCGCCTCGGCCCGGTCGATTCGACCGGCCAGCAAGTCAATCGCCTCGGTGTAGCCCGCCGCCTGGCTGGCGGTGGAGCCGATGCCCCCCGGGGCAGCGAGCGCCTCGGCGGTCTCCTCGACCAGCCCGCCTGCAAACATCGTCTCGACCCGCCGGTTGATGCGGGCGGCAAGCGCGGCCCGCGAGGCGTCGAGAATCAGCAGCCGTGACTCAAACAGTGGGTCGGCCGCGGTGGTCTGAACGGTCGAGAGCGGCCGGCCGGTGAGTGTCGCCACTTCGAGCGCCCGCACGATCCGTTTCGTGTCGCGGGGATGAATCCGGGTGGCGGCCGGCGGGTCGATCGCGGCGAGGCGGGCGTGAAGCAGTGCAGAGCCCCGGGCCGCGGCCTCAGCCAGCAGTTCAGTCCGGACGACGGGATCGGCCGGAGGCAGCGGGGCGAGGCCGTCCCGAAGCGCCCGCAGGTAGAGGGGCGTGCCGCCGACGAAGAGAATCCGCCGGCCACGGCCGCGGCAGTCGGCGACGGCCGCGGCGGCAGCCGCCAGCCAGGCGGCCACGCTGAAGGACTCGGCCGGGGAGACGAGGTCGAGGCAGTGGTGCGGCACGGCCGCTCGATCGGCTGGTGACGGCTTTGCCGAGCCGATGTCGAGCCCCCGGTAGACGGCGATCGAGTCGACGCTCACAATTTCCGCGGCGAGCCGGCTGGCCATTGAGAGGGCAATCGCAGACTTGCCAGCGGCGGTAGGGCCGGCCAGAAACCAGCAGTCTTCACCGAGCGCGGGACGGTTTTCCGAGGTGTCGTCGGTGGGGGCTCGAGGAGATGCTACAGTTGGTCGGCCCGTCGTTGGAGGCCGGAGCGGATCCGGTCCGGCGGGCCTGGCAGCCGGAGCGGATTGTGTCGGACGTTCAGCCATCGAACCGGCATCTCGGTGAGGTGCTCGAGTCGCTCGAGCAGGTGATCGCCACGCGAAAGGGGACCGATCCCCAGCGATCCTACACCGCTCGGCTGCTCGCCGGCGGCGCTTCGCTGGCCGGCGGCAAGGTGATCGAGGAGGCCGGTGAGTTGGTGGCTGCGGCTGCGGGCGAGTCCGACGACCGGGTCGTCAGCGAGGCAGCCGACCTCCTTTACCACACGCTGGTACTGCTGGCCTGCCGCGACCTGCCGCTGCGACTGGTCGAGGACGAACTGGCACGGCGGTTTGGCGTGTCGGGGCTCACCGAGAAGGCAGCCCGCGGGACCGGGAAGGGGGATGCATGAGCGATCAGGCGAGCGAATGGCTGCTGCGGATCGGGGTGCCGAGCAAGGGCCGACTGTCGGAACTCGCCTCGGCCCTCCTGGCCGATGCTGGGCTTTCCTTCCGGCGGACCGATCGCAACCTGTTCGCCCGCTGCAAGGACGTGCCGGTCGAGATCACCTTCCTGCGAACCGACGACATTCCGGTCCTTGCCGCCGAGGGGGCGATCGGCCTGGGCATCACCGGGGCCGACCTCGTCGCGGAAAGCGGGGCCGAGGTCATCCATCGGCTCGACCTCGGCGTGGGCCACTGCCGGCTGGCGCTTTGCGTGCCTGACGACTCAACGATTTCCGACGTCAAACAGCTCGCCGGCCGGCGGATCGCGACGAGCTTTCCGCGGGTGACGCGGGGCTGGCTCGCCGACCGGGGAGTGACCGATGCCCACTTCGTCGAGCTTTCCGGCAGTGTCGAGGTGATGATCACCCTGGGCGTGGCCGATGCGATCGTCGACTTGGTCGAGACCGGCAGCACGCTGGCAGCCAACCGGCTGCGGATCCTCGACGAGATCGGCCGCTATGAGACGGTGCTGGTGCAGGACCCCAAGCTCGCCCACCCCGAGCTGGCCGACCGGATCGTGCGGCGGCTGGAGGGGATCGTGATCGCCCGCGGCTGGTCGCTCTTGGAATACAACGTGCCGCGGGCCCGGCTGGCCGACGCCGAGGCGATCACCCCCGGCGTGAAGTCACCGACGATCATGGCGCTCGAGGATCCCGACTGGTGTGCCGTGCGGGCGATGGTCAGGCGGGGCGAGGCCCACGCGATCATCGAGCAACTCGAGGCGATCGGTGCCGTGGCGATGATCGAGACCCGGATCGCCAACTGCCGGCTGTAGACCGCCCTTCCGGCGGCTCAGTCGGCGTATCTGATCCCCTTGCGGGCGGCCTGCTCGCGGACGGTGGCTGAGACCTCCTCGTCGAAGGAGTCGCCCTTGCCCGTCTCGGCAAGCCGCCTCTTTTCGGCGACGATGAAGGCGTTTCGCTCCTCCAGCAGCTTCTCGAGCCGGGCCTGGATCTCCTTCCGCTTGGCCCGCTTGGCCTCGACGGCTGCAGCAAGCTGCTCCTTGTCGAGGCCCCGCAGGTCTTCGGGGAGTGACTCCGCCTCGACGTCCTCGATCGAGATCTCGCCGCGGTCGAGTTCGTCGATCAGCTCGCCGCCACCCTGGACAGACCGGCCGGTGGCCGCGTTGTACGAGAGCCGGTCGGCGGCGGCTGCCGGAGCGGCGGACTCGGCCGCCGCCTGCTTGGCGTACACGTCCCGCCGGGTGGCCGCGGCGCCGTAGCCGATCAGCGTGCTGCCAATTTCCCGATTGAGGGCCGCGATCTCGTCGTCTTGCGGTGCCGCGATCCGCACCATCCCGCCGGTCTGCACGAGCGGAATGTATTTACCCTCGGCACGCTTAGCGATTTCCTTCCAGACTTTGGCCGTTGCATCGCTCTGGCCGCACTGGACGGCGTTGATCACGAGGTCCTTCTTCATCGCCGCCTGGCAGACCTCGGGATAGCGGACATCCTGCTCGTAGTCCATGTGAGGCGGGGCGTCACCCACCAGGAACACGATTTTGAGCACGTCGCGGTCGTCGCTCCAGGAGACCTTCGTGACCGCCTCGTGGAGCGCCTGGTTGACCGACTCCGGCCCGTCCCCGCCGCCGTTGGCCGAAAAGGCCATCAGCTGGCCGTGGATGGCGTCAATGTCGGCCGTCAGATCGGTGAGCTTCGTGACGTATTCATCGCCCCGGTCGCGGTAGCCGATCAGGGCGAGCTTCAGTTCCGGCGTCGGCTCGGCCGCGATCATCTCGTTGGCGATGCTCCAGATCTTCTCTTTCGCTCCCTCGATCAGGCCGCTCATCGAGCCGGTCGTGTCGAGGACGAAGCAGACCTCGATTTGGGGTTTGTGGGCGGCCTTGGTGTTGTCAGGCTCATCGCCACGGGTGGCAGCGGTCGCGAGCAGGGCGAGGCAGCAGGTGGTCAGAACATTAGTTTTCATCGTGAGGTTCTCCAGGTGATGCGTGCGGTCGGGAATAGTAATTCGTCAACGCAGGCTCGGGGCAGGCCCGTGCCATCTCGCCGGACACTCGCTGCGGGCATCCTGCCCTGCGCTCGCTCGTGGGAAACCTCGCTTCGCCATCCTGGCTGCGGTCGGTTTCCCAACGCCGGCTCGATTGGCACGGGCCTGCCCCTCCCGAACCCGAGTTCCGTACGTCCTCGGGTTGGAAAAGGGTACAGGCACCTCGCTTCGCTCG
>JAQCJP010000031.1 GCA_027592945.1 Planctomycetota bacterium | reverse complement strand
GGGGGGGAACCCCCCACCCGGCCCGCCGCGTTCACAACACAGGGGACGATTGCCCGCCTCGGGCGTGCGTCACTCAGCAGCCCTTGCGGCAGTGAAGGAGGCCGCCCTTGCGGTGGCCACGGCCGCCGTTGCCGTTGCTGCAGCCATTGCCGCAGGCATCGGCCGGGACCTCTTCCTCGACGCACTTCCGGACCTTGACGCACACCTTCTTGGTGACCGTCTTCGGCACCCGGACGGTGTACTGCTCCGTCTTCTCTTCCTCGACGATGTCGCTGCAGCACACCTGGTAGGTCTTGGTCTTCTCGACCGGAACCTTGACGGTGTAGCAGACCTCGCGAGTGCGAGTCTCAGGAACACACTTGTTGACCGTGATCTCGCGAGTGCGAGTCTCACAGCGGCACTTGTTGACGCAGACCGTCTTGGTCCGGGTCTCGGGCACCATCTTCGTGACGCAGAAGTTCCGCGTCCGCTCCTCGCAGCGGAACTTCTTCACGCAGTAGGTGCGGGTCCGCTCCTCGCAGCGGGTCTTCCGCACGCAGACGGTGCGGGTCCGCTCCTCGCAGCGGGTCTTCTTCACGCAGTAGGTGTAGGGGACCTGCTCACACTCGGTCTTCCACGAGGTGACCTCGATCTCCTTGGTCTCGCAGGTCGGCACCCACTTGCGGCAGCAGACCACCTTCGGGCAGCAGGGATTGCCCTCGGCGTCGTACTTGCCGTTGGCCGAGATCTCCTTGGCCTCGGTGACCCAGTGGCCGCCCCGGCAGGTGACCGTCTTGGTGCTCTTGACGGGCACGCGACGCTTCACCGTCCGGTAGCCGGTCATCTCCTCGGTGTAGGGAACCCGCACCGTGTAGGTCTGCTCGACCTCTTCGGTGTAGGGAACCTTGACCATATAGGTGGCCGTCCGCTCCTCGGTGTAGGGCACCCGCACCTGGTAGGTGGCCGTCTTCTCCTCCTTGACGGGCACCATCACCGTGTAGGACTTCTCGACCTCTTCGGTGTAGGGAACCTTGACGGTGTACTCGACCGTCTTGGTCTCGGGCACATTGACGTTGACGGTGTACTCGACCGTCTTCGTCCGCTGCTCGGGCACCATCACCGTGTAGCTGCGGGTCTTCTCCTCGACCCGCGGCACCTTCTTCTTGACCGTGAAGGTCCGCTCCCGGACCTCGGTCGTCCACTCGGTGCACTCGACCTCGCGGATCTCGGGCACCATCTTCCAGACCTTGACCGTCCGCATGCACGGATCGGCGCCGGCCTCACCGGCCATCTCGCCCTCGACGATGTCGGCGGGCTCGGGGGCCGGCTCGGCGGCGAGCACTGAATCGTCAGCGGCGGCGGGGGCGTCCTCGCCGCGGACGAACGTGCCACCGACGCAGACGCCGGCGGCCGCCACCCACGGCAGGAACCTGAATGTCAGACGCTTTTTCACGGAAACCTCCAGAGGGGAAAAGGGGGGAATCAACCGTTTCGCGAAACCAGGTGCCGGAACCGAGGGGGACGGGATGGGCCATGGCCGTGTGCCGCCAGGCCCTAAGTTCCGGCCAGAGCCTGCGCGGCATACCATTCGCGATCGGGCGGACTCCCCAGGGGACGACTCACCGCGACCGGAAGGGCTTGCGCTGCCGGCAAACTCTTCTCACCTCATCGTTCTTCCCCGACTGAAAAACTCAGCCGGCGGAAAAATCGTCGGAAGATTCCGGTCGCAGCGGTGATCCGGCTGGGCCATGGTCAGAATCGCTGGGTGACTCCTGGCAGCGGCCCCCCATCGGACCCCCTTCGCAGCAGGTCTCGAGGATCATCCCGCACTGCCGGCAGACGAGCTTCGCCCGGATCTCGTGGGTCGGGCCGGTACAGACAGGACAGACGGGCGAACTCATGCCCGGGATGATAGCGAACCGGCAGCGGCTGAACACGTTTTGAGCCCAGCCCCGCACCGCCGCCGCCCCTGCTCAGTCTTCCACCGCAACCCGGTCGCGGGTGACCGGTGTGCCATCCTCCTCGCGGGCGACGGCGTAGATCCCGAGGTTGTCGAGCCAGCGGTTGAACTCCTCGTTGGAGAAGAGCTTGGGCACCGACTCACCCGGGGGGATGTGACCGAAGAAGAGTTCGGCCCGGCCCTGGGGACGGTCGCCGACGGTACTGGTCGCCCTGACGACCGAGCCCTCCTCGGAGAGCTCGACAATCTCCACCGCAAACCGAAGGACGTCGCCCGGCACCGCATCGAAGGCGAACTCGCTTGCCCCGACCTTGGCCAGGACGACGCGGCGACGGTAGTCGATCGCATCGACGACCAGCAGCCCCGCCGTCTGGGCAAGCCCCTCGAGCACCAGCGAGTTAGGCACGATCGACGCCCCCGGAAAGTGGTCGTGAAGATGCTCCTCGGCGAGCGTGACCGCCTTGATGGCGACCGCCCTCCGGCACCGCACGAACTCCTCGAACCGGTCGAGCCAGAACCACCGCATGATCGCCTCCGTCGCGAGAATCCTACTCAAGGCGGGCTCGAGGGGATCGGCCAGCGGCAGGAAAAACTCCCACGACTCCCGTCGATGCCCCGCCGGCCGCCTTAGCCCACGAGGATCACGAGGAGTTCCTTGGGGCCGTGGGCCCCGAGGACGAGGATCCGCTCGATGTCGCCGGTCCGGCTCGGGCCGGTGATGAATGAGAGCATGCTCGGCAGCCGGCCCTGATGCTGCTGACGGACGACCGCCAGGGCATCGCTGAGCATTGGCACGATCTGGTCGACCCTCGCCAGGACGACGTGGACGTGGGGCAGAATCGAGAGGCCCCGGCCACCCTGATTGCTGGAAACGAGGATCGAGCCGGTCTGGGCGATGAGGCACTCGCAGCCGGAGACGCCGGCGTCGCAGGCCTCGAGCATCGTCT
Source organism: Planctomycetota bacterium (assembly GCA_027592945.1). Lineage (GTDB taxonomy): Bacteria > Planctomycetota > Planctomycetia > Pirellulales > UBA1268 > QWPN01. The sequence goes on along the minus strand of JAQCJP010000031.1, from coordinate 19,305 downwards.
TGTCGCAGGACTCCCCCGGGGAATCGACCCGATACCGGTCGCAGGGCAGTACCTCGACGACCGACGCGATCAGCGGATCGTCATGGAAGGCGACCCGCTGCCAGCCCCGCTGGCGGGCCTGCCCGGCAAGCCAAGCGGCCGCAGCGTTCATGTCGGCCACGCGGACGCACTCGGCCCGCAGTGTGGCCAGGTTCTCGGTGAAGATCCCCAGGCTCTCCGCCGGCGAGTCGCCGCCGTCAGGCAGCCAGGGCCGGCTCGCCTCGGCAGGAAGAATCGCCAGGCCGGGGTGAGCGGCCGGGCCTGCCGTCGGCGTCTGGCTTCGGATGTGGGGCGGGGGAGCGGGCAGCCGCAGGGCTTCTCGCACCCGCGCGAGGATGGCCTGCCCGGCGGCTTCGTTGGCTTCTTGCGGGCGGCTGTTCATCGCGAGCGCCTCCGCCAGGCGGACCGGAAGCTCTGCCGCGGGGCAGCCGGCAGATCCCGCGTGGCCAGCCAGGCCGACAAGGGCGGCGGCCGGAGAGTCTTGGCCAGTGGGAGGGTCTTGCGAAACAGCCAGCCGCCCGCGGCAAACAGCCAGGGTCGGCGGGCGACGAAGGCGAAGGCCCGCTGGCCGAGCCGCTCGAGCCGCGACGGAGCCGTGCGGGCGGCGTTCCGGCGGTTGTGAAGCAGGTGATGGTGGATGTCGATCCGCACCGGGCAGGCGTCGGTGCAGGCGCCGCAGAGCGAGCTGGCCCCCGAGAGGTGGTTCCACTCGGCCAGGCCCCGCAGGTGGGGCGTGATCACGCTGCCGATCGGGCCCTGGTAGGTGGTCCCGTAGGTGAAGCCGCCGACATTCTTGAAGATCGGGCAGACGTTCAGGCAGGCGCCGCAGCGGATGCACTGGAGGGCATCCCGCTGCTCGGCATCGGCCAACAGCGCCGTGCGGCCGTTGTCGAGGAGGACCAGGTGCATCGCCTCGGGCCCGTCGCACTCGCCGGCCTGGCGGGGGCCGCCGTAGAGCGTGTTGTAGCAGGTCATCGGCTGGCCCGACCCCGCGGCGGCGAGCATCGGCAGCAGCACCGCCAGGTCGTCGAGCCGGGCGACGAGCTTCTCGATCCCGGCGATCGCGATGTGGATCCGGGGCAGGGCCACGGTCAGCCGGGCGTTGCCCTCGTTTTCGGTGATCGAGATCTGGCCGGTCTCGGCGACGAGGAAGTTGGCTCCGGTGATTCCGACGTCAGCCTCGACGTAGAGCCGGCGGAGGTGCCGGCGGGCGATCATCGTCAGCTCCTCCGGGCTGTCGGTCGGCTCGGTGCCAAGGTGCTTGCCAAAGAGATCGCTGATCTCGTCGCGGCGGACGTGCATGCAGGGAAAGACGAAGTGGTAGGGGGGCTCGCCGCGGAGCTGCTGGATGAACTCGCCGAGGTCGCTCTCGACCACGCCGTAGCCCGCCTCCTCGAGGGCGGCGTTGAGGTGGATCTCCTCGCTGGTCATGCACTTGCTCTTGATCACCGCCTTGGCGTCGGCCTCGGCGAGCAGGCCGAGGATGATTGCCCGGGCCTCGGCGGCATCGCGGGCCCAGTGGACCCGGCCGCCTCCCGACTCGAAGTTGGCGACGAATTCCGGCAGCAGTTCGTCGAGCCGGTTGACCGCTGACCACTTCGCGAGGCTGGCGGCATCGCGGGCCTGCTCCCAGTCGCGGAAGCGGGCCTTCTGGGTGTCGCGGCTGAGGTAGTAGCCGCCCAGGGCCCGGCGAACGAAGTCGCGGTGGCCGGTGTCGCGGACGTGCTCCGCGGCATCGTGGAGAAACTGCTTCTTGGCCACGCCCGGCCGGGGATGCTCGGCGGCGGCGGTGGTCGCGGGACTGCTCATGCCACCTCCCCGGCGAGCACTTCGGCCAGATGGATCGTCCGCGGCCGCTTGCCGTTCTTGGAGAGCCAGCCGTCGAGCTGGAGCTGGCAGGACGGGTCGCTCGAGACGATGTAGTCGCAGTCGGTCCGAGCCAGCGAGCCTGCCTTCACTTCGGCCATCGCGGTCGACACCATCGGAAACTTGACGCTGAAGAGCCCGCCGAAGCCGCAGCAGCTCTCCGGTTCGTCGCATTCGACGAGTTCGAGATCGCGGACCGCCGCCAACAGTTTCCGTGGCTCGTCGCGGATTCGCAGCTCCCGCAGGCCGTGGCAGCCGTCGTGGTAGCTGACCCGGTGGGGAAAGCGGGCCCCGACGTCGGTGACCCCGAGCTGGTTGACGAGAAACTCACCAAACTCGAAGGTCCGGGCCGCCAGATCGAGCGCGGCGGTCTCATGGGGCGTGCCGGCCAGGAGCTGGGGATAGAAGACCTTCATCATCGCCACGCAGGAGCCGCTCGGGCCGACGACCGCCTCGGCCCCCGCGAAGACCTCGACCGCCCGGCTGGCGACCCCCCGGGCCTCGTCCCAGTAGCCGGCGTTGAAGCTCGGCTGGCCGCAGCAGGTCTGGGCCGAGCGAAACTCGACCGTATGGCCCAGCCGCTCGAGCACCGTCGCCACCGCCAGGCCGACCTGGGGAGTCAGCTGGTCGACGAAGCACGGGATGAAGAGGGAGACATGCATGCCACCCTTGATTGTAGACACGTGGCACCTGCCGCGGCTGACCGGTATCAGCCCGCAGCCTGCCGCTTTTCGATCGCCCGGACCATCGCCGCGGCCATGTCGGCGGGACTCTCGGCGATCTCGATCCCGGCGTCGGCAAGGGCGGCGAGCTTGGCCTCGGCGGTGCCCTTGCCGCCGGAGATGATCGCCCCGGCGTGGCCCATCCGCTTACCCGGCGGTGCGGTGCGGCCGGCGATGAAGGCGGCCACCGGCTTGGTGACGTGGTGCTTGACGAACTCGGCCGCCTCCTCCTCGGCACTGCCGCCGATCTCGCCCATCATCAGGATCGCGTGGGTGTCGGGGTCGGCCTCGAAGAGGGTGAGGATGTCGATGAACGACGACCCGACGAGCGGGTCGCCCCCCAGCCCGACGCAGGTGCTCTGGCCGTGGCCGAGCTGCGTCAGCTGCCAGACCGCCTCATAGGTGAGCGTGCCCGAGCGGCTCATCACCCCGACGTTGCCCGGCGTGTGGATGTAGCCGGGCATGATCCCGATCTTGCACTCTGCCGGCGTGATGATCCCGGGGCAGTTGGGGCCGATCAGCCGGCTGCCAGAGTCTTTGAGGACCGGCAGGACCCGGGCCATGTCGAGGACGGGAATCCCCTCGGTGACCGCCACGACCAGCTCGATCCCCGCTCCGATCGCCTCGAGGATCGCATCAGCCGCGAAGGGGGGCGGCACGAAGATCATCGTCGCGTTGCAGCCGGTCGCGTCGCGGGCCTCGGCGACGGTGTTGAAGACCGGCAGGTCGGCGACCGTTTCGCCTCCCTTGCCGGGCGTGACGCCGCCGACCATCCGGGTGCCGTACTCGAGGCAGCCCCGGGTATGAAACTCACCGACCTTGCCGGTGATGCCCTGACAGATGACGCGGGTGTCGCGGTTGACGAGGATGCTCATGAGTGGGAAAGCCGAAAGCGGAAAGCCGGGGGCCGGCGGAATGGAAAGGGAGGACGGGGGTCAGGCCTTGCTGGCGGCGACGACCTTCTGGGCCGCGTCGGTCAGGCCGTCGGCGGTGATGATGGCCGTGCCGCTCTCGGCCAGGATCTTCTTGCCCTCCTCGACCTCGGTCCCCTCCAGCCGCACCACCAGGGGCACGCTGAAGCCGACGGTTGTGGAGGCCTCGACCAAGGCGTTGGCGATCGTCGTGCACCGCATGATCCCGCCGAAGATGTTGACCAGGATCGCCTTGACGTTGGCGTCGGAGAGGATGATCCGGAAGGCCTCGGTCACCTGGTTGACATCGGCGCCGCCGCCGACATCGAGGAAGTTGGCCGGCTCACCGCCGTGGAGCTTGACGAGATCCATCGTGCTCATCGCCAGGCCCGCCCCGTTGACGAGGCAGCCGATCGTGCCGTCGAGTTTGACATAGGAGAGGCCCGCGGCGGCGGCCCGGATCTCGGCCGGCTCCTCCTCCGCCTCGTCGCGGAGAGCCAGAACGTCCTTGTGGCGAAACAGGGCGTTGTCGTCGAAGGTCATCTTGGCGTCGAGGGCCACGAGCGCGCCATCCTTCGTGAGCACCAGCGGATTGACCTCGAGCAGCGAGGCATCGAGCGAGACAAAGGCCCGGCAGAGCTTCCGAAAGAAGGCCTCGGCATGCCGCCAGGAGGCGGTCGGCAGCTCGAGCTTCGAGGCCAGGAGCCTGGCCTGCCAGCCGGCCAAGCCGCGGTCGGGATCGAAGGGCTCCGAAAGAATCAGTTCGGGTGTCGTGGCGGCCACCTCCTCGATGTCCATCCCGCCGGCGGTGCTGGCGATCAAGACCGGCGAGCCGGCGGCCCGGTCGACGAGGATCGCGCAGTAGAGCTCGCGGTCGATGTCGCAGCCGCTCTCGACGAAGACCTGGCGGACGGTCTGGCCGGCCGGGCCGGTCTGGATCGTGACGAGCGTCTGATTCAAGAGGCCTGCCGCGATCCGCTCGGCGTCGGCGGCGCTCTTGGCGAGTTCGACTCCTCGCTGGCCGGTACCCGGCACCTGCCCCTTGCCGCGGCCGCCGGCGTGGATCTGGGCCTTGACGGCGCAGACCGGCGTGCCGAGGGCGGTGAAGGCGGCGGCAGCTTCGTCCGGCGTCTTGGCGACGCGGCCATCCAAGACGGGCACGCCGGCGGCCCGGAGGAGGTCTTTGGCCTGAAACTCGTGAATCTTCATGAACGGGCCTCGTGCCGAAGGGCAGGCGTCGGCGCTGTTGTGAGAGCCGCCGCCAGGCAGGAAATATCGCAGGAAACGCCGGTCCTGCAACCCGTGGTGCCACAGCCGCCGTCACGCGCCGGCTGCATCGTGGCAGTTAATTTTTTTCGTGATTTGCGGAATGGAAGCAGAGGCGGGTATGATCCTGCCCGACATGGGGGTCGAGGGAGTCCGTTTTCCCGCAGCGATAGACTGATCGCTGCGGGTGGCCGTTCTCACGCGACTCGCCTATCACGGTTCGAAGGCGTCGCAGAGGCAGGGACTCTCCGGCGGTGATCACTCCTTATCAATACCACCACAATAGGTGCAGCAATGATGGAAGGTGTCTTTTTGTTGGGTGCGTCGATGCCCGACCTGTCCGTGTTTCAGTACAACGCCGTTGACAACATCTTTTCGATGACCGTCGCGACGATGGGTGCGGCGGCCCTCTTTCTCTACATGTCGCGGGCCCATGTCGATCCGGAATATCGGCCAGCCTTGCTGGTTTCCGGTCTGGTGGTGTCGATCGCCTGCTACCACTACTTCATGATTCGCCACAGCTGGCACGGCGCCTACGCGCTGGCGGACGGCGGCTACAAGGGAACCGGGGCGGCCTTCAACGACTTCTACCGGTATGCCGACTGGATTCTGACGGTGCCGCTCTTGATGGTCGAACTCGTGGCCGTTCTCCGGCTGCCGGCGGCCAAGGCCTCCAGCCTGCTGACTCGGCTGGTGGTCGCTGCGGCCTTGATGATCGCGCTTGGCTATCCGGGAGAGGTGATTTCTGATCCTGATCGGTGGACCGAGCGGGTGATCTGGGGCGGGCTCTCGTCGATTCCGTTCTTCTACATTCTGTATGTCCTCTGGACGGAACTGACCAAGTCGCTCGACAGTCAGCCGCCCGCGGCCCGCAAGCTGCTCGAGATCGCTCGGCTCGTGATCCTGATCACCTGGGCTGTCTATCCGATTGCCTACGCTCTGGGCGGCACGCCCGAGGCGTTGGCGGCGAAGTCCGGCCAGGCTGATGCAGCCAGTGCCATCGTCGGGGCCAACGGCGTCGTCGGCCTTCAGATCGGTTACGCGATTGCCGACATGACCGCCAAGGCGGGCTTCGGCGTGCTGATCTATCTGATCGCCAAGGCGAAGAGCACCAAGTCGGGTGAGGCGTCGCTAGCGGCGGCCTGAGCAAAGCGACCTTTGGCGAAATAGTGATGTCATGCACGCGGCCTCGATGATCTTGCTCTGCTGGGCGATGATCGGGGCCGCGTGCTTTTTTTCTCCGGCCGGGGCCATGGCTACGGCCATCGCGCTGGCCACGCTCGTGGCGGTGGTCGGTCTGCCGCACGGGGCCGCCGATCACCGCTTCGCCCGGCCGCGGCTTGAGCCGCTTCTCGGCGAGACCTGGTTGCCGGTTTTTCTGGCCGGCTACGTGGCGATCGCGGGGCTGGTTGTCTGGGGCTGGTTTGCCGCGCCAGCCTTCACGATCGTGGCGTTCTTCGCGGCGTCGGCCTGGCACTTCGGCCAGGAGGACCCGCACCTTTCGATCGGCCCGCGGCCGCTGCGGCCGCTCTTCCGGTTCGCCCGCGGGGGGCTTGTGATCTGGGCGTCGCTCGCCTTTCACGGCGCGGAAGTCGTCCGGATTCTTTCAGTTGCCTCGCCGCGGGGTTTCGGGCCCGAGGTCGAACGGGCTGTCGCGGTCCTGACTCCCTGCGGCTGGGCGTTGCTCGCCGTCGCAACGGCCGGCTGGCTGCTCGAGGGGCTGACGGCGTTGGCCGCCAGCGGACGGAAGCGACGGGTCTTGCTGGCTGACACCGCGGTCGTCGCGTCGCTCGCGGTGCTCTTCGCGGTGACCAGCCCGCTGGTTGGCTTTCTGGTCTACTTCTGCGGCTGGCACTCGGCCCGCGGGCTGAAACGACTGCGGGTCGAACTCGGTGAGACCTGGCTGCAACTGGCCAGGAGCCTCGCGCCGATGACGATCGGGGCGATCGCCCTGATCGCGGTGGTGGCGGTGGCCGTGCTGCGGGGGCCAACCTGGAACGACACGCTCATCCGGGCGACGTTCGTTGGCTTGAGCAGCGTGGCTGCGCCGCATCTTCTGCTGCACGGGATCGCCGGCGTGATCGGAGACTGGAGCGGCCGCGGGGTGACGCGGACGGTTCAGGCGGGGAGCCCGGCATGACTTCGATTCCCGAAGAGGACTACGTGATCGTGGGCGGCGGCCTGCAGGGCTGTCTGCTGGCCCAGGCGATCGCCCACCATCAGCCCGAGGCGTCCGTCCTGCTCATCGAACAGGCCGATCAGCTCTGCGGCAATCACACCTGGTCGTTCCACGAGACCGATGTTCCGGAGCAGGCCCGGCCCTGGTTCGACCCGCTCGTCGCCCATCGCTGGCCGGGCTACCGCGTTCGGTTTCCGGGGTTCTCCCGCCGGGTGCAGATTCCCTATGCGACGATCACCTCCGACCGGCTGCGGGAGGCGACCTGCTTGCTGGCTGCCGACGCTGACGGGAGGCCGGGCCGCGGTGGCCTCGAGATTCGCACCGGCCTGGCCTGCGAAATCCACTCGCCGACCTGCGTGGGGCTCGGGGATGGGTCCGAAATCTCGGGCAGGGCGGTGATCGACTGTCGCGGCCGGGTGGCCGCGGCGGCTGCTTCCGGCGGGGTGGGCTATCAGACCTTCATCGGCCGAGAATACGAGACCAACCAGCGGTGGCCCGCGGCTGAGCCGACGGTGATGGATGTCCGTGCGGATCAGGCCGAGGGATTTGAGTTCCTGTATGAACTGCCATTCGAGCCCCACCGGGTGTTGCTGGAGTACACCCGGTTTTCCGAGCAGCCCGCCTGCGACGAGGCCCGCGCCGACGACCTGATGGCAACGCGGCTGGCCGAGGCGGGCGTTGCGGTGACCGGCGTGGTTCGCACCGAACGGGGCTGCCTGCCGATGCCGTATGCGACGCCTCGCAGAGACGAGGGGCTGCCGGTCGCGGGCGGCTATGCCGGCGGCTGGTACCACGCGGCCACGGGCTATTCGATGCCGCTGGCGATCCGTTTTGCCGAGCTCGTCGCTCGGACTCCGCCTGACAGGGTCGCTGCCGACCTGGCGACGGCTGTCTCGCGGGATTCGCTTCGGAGGAGTTTTGCCCGCTTCTTGAATCGGCTGCTCTTCTGCCTTGTCACGCCGACCGATCGCTGGAAGATCTTCCGGCGGTTCTACCGGGTGCTCTCGGAGGAGAGGATCGCCCGCTTCTACAGTCATCGCTTTACCGTCTCGGACGCGGCTCGGATCGTCATCGGACGGCCTCCGCTGGGGCTGGCGCCAGTTCGCTTCGCCAGGTCTTTTCTCTCTTTTTCGGGGCCGGTGCCGACATGACAGCCAACCCGCTCGGTTTTGCCGGAGGCACGCATCAGACAGGTCGCACGCGCCACGGCTGGTCCAAGGCGCTTCAGCTTGCCCCCGACCTCTATCCCGGCGTCGGCGGCAAACGTTTTCGGGCGGCCCTCCTGCAGCGGGCCTACGAGTTCGCCGGCGGCACGGGGCAAGCCCCGGCGGTGGTGATCGACGCCGTTGAAATGCTGCACGCCGGGTCGCTCGTGATCGACGACTTCGAGGATGACTCGCTGACGCGGCGAGGGCAGCCGGCGATCCACCGCGTGATCGGGCCGGCTCGGGCCGTCAACGCTGGCAACTGGATGTACTTCCGGGCCCTGGAACTGGCAGGGGCCGCCCATGAAGTTCCGGCACGCTCGGCTGCGGTGCTGAAGCGATTCATCGAGGTGGGCCGGCAATGCCACGAGGGGCAGGCCATCGACCTGTCTACCCGGGTGGACGAGGTGACGCCCCGGCAGGCCTACGCTACGGCGCTGGCGATCTCGCGGTGGAAGACGGGCCGGCTTGTCTCCCTCGCGGCCTGGTGCGGAGCGCACGCTGCCGCAGGTGACGCCTCGACGTTGCGAGCCGCGGCGGCCTTCGGCTGCCGGGTGGGCATCTGCCTGCAGATGAAAAACGACCTCGATGAGTTGCGCGGGCTGGTCGACGGGTCGCAGCGGTGCGATGACCTGAAAAATCGGCGGGTCACCTGGCCCTGGGTCTGGGCTGCCGGTGAGCTGTCGCCCGGGCGATTCACTGAACTCCAGCGGCGGCTGCGGCAGTCGCGGCGGAGTGCGACCTCGCTGCGAGCGATCGCCACCGATCTCCTCCAGGCTTCGCAGGGCTGTGCCGCCGCGGCGATCAACTCGCGGCTCGACGCGGCGACGGCGCGACTTGCCGCCGCGACTGACGGGGCCCGCAGCCCCCGCCCACTGGCCGAGGTTTCCAACGCGCTGCGGATCGCCACCGAACCGGCGACGGCGGAGGTTTCTCCGTGAGCGTGGCGACCGCCCGAGGGACGCCTCCGGCTCGGCAGACAACCAGCCCGAGCCGGCGGGCGGCCGTAATCGGGAGCGGCTTTGGCGGCCTGGCGGCGGCGATCCGCCTGCAATCGATGGGCTTCGAGACCGTCTGCTATGAGGCCCACGACATGCCGGGCGGACGCGCCTCGGTCTACGAGGAAGGGGGCTATGTCTTCGATGCCGGGCCGACCGTGATCACCGCGCCGCACTGCCTGGAAGAACTCTTCGAACTCTCGGGCCGTAGCCTGTCGGACTACGTCCGCCTCCTGCCGGTGACGCCGCTCTATCGGCTTCAGTGGAGCGACGGCGTCTCATTCGATTACGTCGCCGACGAGGCCGGGCTGATCGAGCAGGTCCGGCGGGTGAGCCCCGGCGATGTCGACGGCTATCGCCGCTTCGCCGACTACACGCGGCAGGTGTTCAAGAAGGGGTATGAGGATCTCGGCAGCGTCCCGTTTCTGAACTTCACCGACATGATCCGGGCCGCGCCGCACCTTGCTCGCCTGCGGGCCGACCGGAGCGTTTACGCGACGGTATCGCGGTTCGTCAACGACGAGCATCTCCGCCAGGCCTTCAGCTTCCACCCCCTGCTCGTCGGCGGCAATCCGCTCGAAACGAGCTGCATCTACACGCTGATCCACTGGATCGAGCGGAAGTGGGGCGTGTTCTTTCCCGAGGGGGGAACCGGAGCACTCGTCCGCGGGCTGGTTCGGCTCTTCGAAGACCTCGGCGGCACGCTCCGGCTCAGTTCGCCGGTCGATCGGGTCACCGTCGAGTCGGCCGGCTCGGCGACACGGCATGTCGTCGAGGCCGCCGGCGGCCCGGCAGAGGCCTTCGACCTTGTCGTCTCCAACGCCGACGTCCATCACACCTACGCGAAGCTCTACCGGGGGGTCGCTGCGGCCGGTCGCCGGCAGCGGCGGCTCGAGCGGATGGCCTGGTCGATGTCGCTGTTTGTGCTCTATTTCGGCACGAGCCGACGGTATCCCGACCTCGCCCATCACACGATCCTGTTCGGCCCCCGCTTTCAGGGGCTGCTTCGGGACATCTTCCGCGGCCACCGCCTGCCGGAGGACTTCAGCCTCTATCTCCACGCGCCCACGATCACCGATCCGGGCATGGCCCCAGCGGGGGGCGAGTCGTTCTATGTGCTCAGCCCGGTGCCTCACCTGGGCAACGCGGCGATCGACTGGGAGCGCGTTGCCCAAGGGTATGGCGATGCCATTCTCGAGTCGCTCGAGCCGCACCTCCCCGGGGTTCGTGAGGCGATCGTGGTCCGCCGGCATTTCACCCCGGCCGATTTTGCCCGCCGGTTCGGTGCCTACCACGGATCGGCATTCTCGGTGGCACCGACGCTCACCCAGACGGCGTATTTTCGTCCGCACAACCGCGACCCCGATATTCCCGGGCTCTACCTGGCGGGAGCGGGCACCCACCCGGGGGCCGGCGTGCCCGGCGTCGTCAACTCCGCCAAGGCCACCTGCGACACGATTGCGGCTGATTTCCAGGTCGTCGCCAGTCGCTGAGTCGTGCATCATTTATCCAGGAACGGCTGTCGCCCGGCGATGGCACACCGGCAGCCGGCAGTGATGCATGCAGACCTCCGCAATCCATGACGGTCAGGCCGCCCGGGAGTCGATCCAGCGGCACAGCCGCTCGTTCTCGTTCGCCAGCCGGCTGCTACCCGCTGGCATCAGGGGCGATGTCGAGCGGCTCTACGCCTGGTGCCGCTGGTGCGACGATGGCGTCGATGCCGCGGCCTCGCCGATCGAGGCGGCGGCCTTTGTCGATCGCGCGACCGAGGATGTCCGAAGGATCGCCGCCGGGGCCGAGCCGGTGGCCAGCGAGAGCCGCTGGCTGGCTGCGCTTGCCGGCCGTCATGACCTGCCACTGGAGGCAGCCGAGGCCCTGCTGGCGGGCATGCGGTCGGATCTGACACCCGCCTCCGACTTCAGCGAGCAGGACCTGCTGGGATACTGTTTTCGGGTTGCCGGAGCGGTGGGCGTCTTGATGTGCCCGATCCTCGGCCTCCGGGATCGCCGTTACCTGCCGCATGCTGCGGCCCTCGGGATCGGCATGCAGCTGACCAACATCGCCCGCGACGTCGGAGAAGATTGGCAGCGATCCCGCTGCTACCTGCCACTGGATTGGACCGGCGGCCTGCGGCCGGGTGACGGGCCGCCCGACGAGGAGCGGGTCTGCCGGGGCGTGGCCACGATTCTCACAGTGGCCGACGGCTACTATGCCGCCGGCGAGGCCGGCATCGGCGGGCTTGATCGCGGCTCCCGCCTGGCTGTCCGGGCGGCGGCCCGGATCTACCATGCGATCGGCACGCGAATCCGCCGGCGAGGCTGCCGCGTCCTCGACGAGCGGGCCCGGGTCTCGTCGTTTGAAAAACTGCTCCTCTTCGCCGGTTCGCTGCGGCTGCCGCTGATCGGTGGCCGCGGGCGAGAACTCGACGAGGCGGCCTCGCAGTCGCTGAGGATGTCAGCGACACTGTTACGCGAACACGGAGTAAAGTCATGAAAGGGGACGCCTGGAGCATCGCACTGACGGGGCTGTCGCTGACCTGCGTGACGGGGGCCGCCCTGTTCATTCTGGTCGCGATCAATCCGAAAGATGCCGCCTACGGCTCGACGCCGCTGATCTACGCCGGCGGCTCGGCCATCGCGGCGATCGCGTTCAACCGGGCTGCGGCCTGGGCCCGGCGATCGACGTAGCCTCGTCAGCGGCCTGGCAGCGGCAGGGCGGCGGCCGCGACGGCGGCGGCCCAGAGGGCGGGGTCTTTCGCAGCGATCGTCGCCGCGTGGCGCCTGGCAGCCTCCAGCGGGCAGGCCGTGAGATAGCCTGCGACGGACCGCCGGATGAGCGGGTCATCGGTTCCGAGCCGATCCCAGAGGGCGGCGACCTGGTCGACGCTTGCCCAGTGCTGCCAACGGGCGAGATCGACAGCGGCGTCGGCGGCGACCGCCGGGTTGGCCACGAGCCGGGCTGCGGCCGTGGCAACCTGCGTGCGGGGCACGTCTTCCGCGAGATACTCCCAGGCGAAGCGGAGGGCGGCCAGGGCATGGCGGGCATCGCCGGCCCGGGTCTCGGCGGCGAGCAGGCCGTGCTCGATGAGCCAGTCGAGGGCCGCCTCGCCCCGGGCGACCAGCAGTCCGCCGAGCATGCCGTCGTAGCCGGCCCGCAGGTCGCTGCCCTCGGCAAGCAGGGCCTGCTCGAGGGCGTCGCGGCAGCGGGCGGCGAGCTCGGCGTCACCTCGATTCGCAGCCCGCTTCGCGACGATGCCCAGTGCCAGCCCGTAGAAGCCCCGCCGCCGCTGGTCGATCGCCGGCTCGGTCAGCCAGGCGATGAGTTTTTCGGGCTTGAGTGAGTCGGCCGCCGCCACGACCGCCTCGAAGGGGGCGAGGCCGAACTCGGCAAAGGCGTCAGCGGCGATCGCAGGTTCGGGATGCTCAAGCCAGCGGGCAAACCAGGCGAGCCGCTCGGCGGGGGCGGCCTCGGCCGCCGGCGCCGCGGCGACGTAGCCCATCAGCGTCTCGTCGGCCGCCACCGCCTCGAAGCTGCCGCCGGCATCACCGAAGAGGAGGGCCGTGCCGGCGATCGGCCCGGGAACGCGGGCGGGAACGGCATCGGCCACGTCGGCTTCCTCGCCGCGGAGCAGGCTGCGGATCAGGAAAGGCTGCTGGATCAGGCCAGCCGTGTCACGGGCCTCCCCGGCCGCTTCGCCAATGGCGACCACCGTGGCCCCATCCCGCCGCTCGGCGAGCGGCCGGGTGACGACGTCGCAGAACGGGCAGGCGGCGGCCGCGACGGCAAGCCCGACAGCCAGCAGGCCGCCGGCCACGGCGGTGACCGGGAAACGACCGCTCAGCAGGCAAAGACTAATCATCGTGGACGCCGTCCGGGACGGGTCGAGAGGATGGTAGCAGCGGGATCGGGCTACTTCACCTCGTCGCCATCGAGGCCGTAGATCGCCAGATGGGTGCCGTCGGGGGCTCTCAGTTCCTCGAGTTTGAACGTGCCGGCCACGGCCACCGGTCTGATCGAGAAGTCGGCGGTCTTCCCCGGTCGCATCCTCACGACGATGCAGTCGTGGAGGGCCGCTCCGGGGCCGAAGCAGCACTCCTGGTTGTCGCGGACGAGCACGAACTGCGTCAGCCCCGTCTGCTGGAAGCTCGGCAGGATGTAGCCGCGGATCCGGATCGGCGTGCCGGCCAGGGCGGTGACCCGCTCGGGAAGGAGATCGGGACTGAAGGGTGCTCCCTTCTCCATGTCGAGCTTGATGTCGTCGAAGGTGATCTCACGTGGGGCAGCCGTGCGTGGCTGGGCGGGTGAGCGAGGAGCCGGTGGCGTGGCCGGCCGAGCGATGGGCGCGGCCCCGGCTGGGAGCCGGGCGTTTTCCGGCGAACCGGCCTCGGGCGACGTTTGCTCACCGCAGCCGGCGGTCGCCAGGAGCGCCGAGCCGATCACGAGCGGGGCAAGCAGGCGGGGCATCGAACGTGCTGCTCCCGGCGGCTAGCGGGTGAAGGCGTCGTCGAGGTGATAGAGCACGCCGCCGCCGACATCGATCGAGCCTGCCGGCTCGACCCGGAAGCGGCCGGCGATCTTGACGAGACCTTGCGTGAAGTCGATGCCCCTGCGATCGGCCAGCCGCACCAGCACGCGATCGGTGATCTTGGGCTGGCCGCCGAAGCAGCAGTCGCCCTGATCGCGGCAGAGCAGAAACTCGGTGATCCCCTGCTGCCGTGAGCCTGGATAGATGTAGCCCTTCAGGAGCACGTCCTGCCCGTTCATCTCCCGGGCTGAGTCAGGCACGGCCGTGGGCGGGTCGCCCGGCAGCGGCTGGAGCATGGCATAGTTGAGCCGGCTGTAGCCCTCGGGCAGTTCGGTGGCATAGACGAAGCCCAGGTAGCCAAGACCAGCGACGAGCGTGACCGCCGCGAAGACCAACGAGCTGATCGCTAGCGGCTGGCCGGCCACCGTCTCGGGCCGGCGGCGAACGTCGCTCCAGGCGACCATGGCAAGGACGATGCTGACCAGCGGCACCGCGGCGAACGACCAGCCCAGAAAGACCAGCGGCGAGAGGAGGGCGAGGACGGCCGCGGCGATCGCGGTACCCGACAGCGATCGGTAGTCGATCGTCTCCTCGGCGGCAGCTGCCGCCGAGGAGCCAGGCACGGGCGGCGAGTCGAACAGGCCGGCGCTCATGGCACGTCAAGGCTTTGGGGGGAACGGGTCGCGATCGGAGCGGGAAGGACAACGGGGCTACCCGGCCCGGGGCGGTGTCGGGGAGAGGGCGGCCCGGGCCAGCAGGGCCACCACCACCACGATGCCTCCCCAGAGCAGCCATTTCCAGGGCGGGCCGCCAACGGGCGGGGCCTGGGGGTCTCCGGTGGTCGGGGCCGCCGGTGACGACGCGGTCAGGTCGCGGCCGGGCTGGTCGTCGGTGGGGTCTTCATCGCCGAGCACCGGCTCGATCTGCCGGGCCAGCGCCATGTCGTCGGCCGACGGGTCCGTCGCCGCGGGCTCGCCAGCCTCGCCTCCCGATGGGGCCGCGGCGGTGATCCCGGCCAGTCCGGCCAACGTCGCGGCCCGGCGAACCGCGTCGGGATCGATCTGCTCGAGCTCGGCAATGGCGGTGGCCGCCTCGGGCAGCGGGCAGGCACGGAGATAGTTCACGATCGGCTCGCGAACGAAGATGTTGTCGGGCGTGGCTCGCTTGAAGATCGTCACCAGCCGATCGACGACCGACCAGTCCTCCCAGCGAGCCAAATCGGCGATCACGAGATCGGCAAGCTTCGGCTCCTCGAGCAGCAGCCGCAGCGAGGCGAGCACCCGCTGGCGGGGCACGAGATCGGACTCCTCGCCAAGAAACCGCAGCGCCATCACTGCCGCATAGGTTTCGGTGAAGGGCACCTCGCGGGGCGGATCGTCTGCGGCAGCCGCTGAGCGGTCGAGAAAGAGCTGGTCGACCAGGTCGAGGGCCGCTTCACCGCGGAGGGCCACATAGCAGGCGATCAGGGCGTCGAGGCCGTTGCGGATTTCGGGGTTTTCGGCGACTGGGCCTTCGCCCTCGAGGATCGCGGCGATCCGTTCGGCATCGGCGGGGCTGCCGCAGATGCCCAGCATCGTGGCGTAGAGCCGGCGGCGGTTGGCGGGGATGTCTGGGTCTTCAATCCAGGCGAGGAGCTGGGCGGCATCGAGCTGCTCCTCGAGGGCCTGGACGTCTTCGTAGGGCGCGACGGCAAACTCGTCGTAGGCATCGCGGGTGAGCGTGTCGTCTTCATCCTCGAGATGACCGAGAAAGAAGGCCAGCCGCTCAGGGCCCTTTTCGGGGAGGTCCTCGAGCTGTTCGAGGTAGGCGATCGCCCGCGGTCCGACTCGGATCGGGCTGCTCCAGACGAGCTTCGGCGGCTCGACGGCCATCAGCAGGAAGGTGGTGCCGATCGGCTGCTCGTCGAGCATGATCGTTTCGATCGGCGCACCGCCGTCGGCGGCATGGCCAGCCGCGGCCACCAGGTCGCTCCCCTTGAGCACCTTGACCACCTCGAACTTCCCCTTGGGCAGCGGCCCGTCCGCAGCCGGCCCGATTGCTGAAGCCGGCGGCGGTTCGACGAGCCGGACGATCGCCGCAACGTCGCTCTGGGCGATCTCCTGGGCGAAGGTCAGCGAGACGGCCGAGCAAAAGGGGCAGCCGCCGGCAGGGTGGGCCGCCAGCAGAGCGAGGAGACACGCCAGCACCGTGGCTCCGAGAGCCCGCGACTGGCTCGGGGACAGGGTGTGTGCGTTCATGCACGCATTGTAGCGGCCCCGGCGGGAGCCAGACCGGCGTCGTCAAGGCTGCCAGAAACGGGCTCGGCATTTGCCGAGGCCCCGCAGTCTCCCCAGCTTGGACCCGACGCTGCGGGGGAAGGCCCGGGATTTCCACAGGCGTGATGGACTGTGAGGAATGTGCCGATGAGAAGAATTGAGGCGGCTGTGACCGATCGACGCAGCCTCGGTGTGCATGCAACTGATCTCGCAATGACCTCTCTGCCTCGCGCTGCCGCCGCGGTTCTCATCCCTGCCCTGCTGGCAGGTTCGGCTGTCAGCGCGAATGGCCCGGGCGAGATGCCTGCCTCGGACCAGCCCGGCCGCTCCGCCTGGCCCGCCCGGGAGGCTGCCCGGCTGGCCGATCCAGGGCAGCCGCTGGGGGTCGGCTCCCGTCAGCCACTGGAACCTGCCGCCGTCGTGCCACCGGTCGATGTCAGCCTGGCGGCGGCTGCCGGTCCCAAGACGCTCGACGAGTGCGTGGCGATCGCGCTGCGGACCCACCCTCGGATCACCGCCGCCCGCAACGCGATCTCCGCGGCCCGCGGCAAGGCGGTCCAGGCCAGGCTTTATCCCAATCCCGTCATCGCCGGCTTCACGCCCCAGGCGGCCGGCTCGGATAGCCAGTGGTCGGGCACGGTCTCCCAGGACATCGTCACCGCCGGCAAGCTTCGGCTCCAGCAGCAGGCGGCCCTCCGCGAGGTGCAGGCGGCCGAGTGGCGGCTGGTGCGGGCCCGGTTTGACGTGATGACGGCGGTCCGCCGTGACTTCTATTTGCTGCTGGTCGCCCAGCGTCGGCAGGAGATCTTCACGCTGCTTTTGGAGATCGCCAACCGCTCCTACGACATCGGCAAGAAACTCGCCGAGGCGGGCGAAGGGACGCGGGCCGACGTGCTCTTCTGGAGCATCGAGCGGGATCAGGCCGAGGTCCGGCTGTTGAATGCGGGCGTCACGATCGAGGCGGACCGCCGCCGGCTGGCAGCCAACATGGCGGTGCCCCGCGAGCAGATCGGAATGGTCCAGGGCGATCTGCTCGAGGCACTCCCCGACTTCGACATCGCCGGCCTCCAAGAGGCGGTCGTTCGCCGCAACGCCCTGCCCCGCGCTGCCGCCGCCGAGATCGCCCGCGCCCAATGGACCCTCGATCGGGCCCGGGTTCAGCCGATCCCCAACATCAATCTGATGGGTGGCTACCAGCGGCAGGTGCTGCCCGCCCAGGATCAGGGGCTCTATCAGGTGATGCTCGAGGTGCCGCTCTTCAACCGCAACCAGGGCAACGTGCGGGCGGCTGCCGCCGACATCGCCGTGGCCCGGGCCGACCTGCGGAACGTCGAACTCGGCCTGGCCGCCCAGGCCGCCCAGACGATGAACGCCTTCCGCACCTCCCAGCGGACTGTGGCCTGGTACGAGGAATCAATCCTTCCCAAGGCCCGTGAGACAGTCGAGGTGACACAGCTGCTCTATGGCCAGGGGGAGGTGACGTTCCTGAGCCTTCTGCAGGCCCAGAAGATTCTCACCGAACTGGAGCTGGCCTACGTCGAGGCTCAGGCCGAGCGGTGGCGGAGCGGGGTTGAGATCGCCAATCTTCTGCAGCTCGAGCAGTTTCCGCCCCGCGGCGCGGTACCCGCCGGCCGGCCCTTTGACGGTGGGCCGCGTGAGCCAGTACCCAATGTCGGCGACCGCCCGCCTCCTGTGCCGGAGCCACTTCCTCCACCCTAAGACTGGCCGCAGGCCCGCCAGTCCGCCAGGCGGGCATTCTTTTGCATCGTGTGATCCGAGCCGATATTCTCAAGATGTCGAATGGAGCGGCTCTTGGAATCAGTTGCCGCATCTTTCGTTGCAGCCCGCCGATCGACCTCGCTTGGTCCGCGATTCAGGTGACATGCCGAATCGGCGACGCGGGTAACCCCGACCAGGAAACTGATCACATGGGTTGCTCGATGAGACGGCTCCGATTCAGTTGCTGGTGGGCGGGGCTGTCCTGGCTCGCCCCGCTTGTCGGGCCGGCTGCGGAACCGGTACCCCGGATTTCCTTCAACGACCAGATCCGTCCGATCCTCTCGGAAAACTGCTTCGCCTGCCATGGGCCCGACAGTGCCAATCGCGAAGCGGGCCTGCGGCTCGACGGCTTCGAGTCGGCGACAGCCGAACTCGACAGCGGGATGCGGGCGATCGTGCCCGAGGACGTGGCGGCCAGCGAGCTCATCGCTCGGGTCGGCTCGGATGATCCCGATCTCGTGATGCCGCCGCCCGAGGCCAAGATTGGCCGGCTTACGGCCGAGCAGGTCGATCTCCTCAGGCGGTGGATCGCCCAAGGTGCCGCATACGAGCCTCACTGGGCCTTTGTTCCGCCCGTCGAACCGGCCGCGGCCGATGCCGCCCAAGGGATCGACGAGATCGTGGCGGAGAAACTGGCCCAGCGGGGTCTTGCCCGCCAGCCCGAAGCCGACCGGGTGACACTGATTCGCCGGGCGAGCTTCGACATCACCGGCCTGCCGCCGACGCCCGAGGAAGTGGCTGCCTTCGTCGCCGATCGGTCGCCGGATGCCTACGGACGGCTCCTCGATCGGCTCTTGGCCAGCCCCCGCTACGGGGAACGGATGGCAGCCGACTGGCTCGACATCGCCCGCTATGCCGACAGTTATGGCTTCCAGGTCGATCGCCCGCGGCCGACGATGTGGCCCTGGCGAGACTGGGTGATCAGGGCGTTCAACGAGAATCTTCCCTGGGACGAGTTCACCCGTTGGCAGATCGCCGGTGACCTCCTGCCGAACGCCACCGACGAGCAGATCCTCGCCACGGCCTTCAACCGGCTGCATCAGCAGGAGGCCGAGGGAGGCAGCGTCGAGGAGGAGTACCGCGTCGCCTCCATCAACGACCGGACGACCACATTCGGCACCGCCTTTCTCGGCCTCACGCTCGAATGCTGCCGCTGCCACGATCACAAGTTCGACCCGCTCTCCCAGAAGGAGTACTACTCGCTGTTCGCCTTCTTCGACGACATCGACGAGGCGGGCCTCTATTCCTTCTTCACCCCCGCCACGCCGACCCCGAAGATGCGGTTGGCCGATGACGCCGCGGCGGCCGCCCTGGCCAAGGCCGAGGAGTCCTGCGGTGAAGCGGCTGCGGCGGTGGCGGTGGCCGAAGCAGCGGCCCGGCAGCGGCTTGCCGCCTGGCTGGCGGGCAAGGCGGCCCAGCCTGCCGGGCTGGTCGGCGAGCCCGCGGCGGAGATGCGGGGGGAGATTGTCCGCTATTCGTTTGACGAGCGGCAGCCCGACGGCACGTTTACCGATGCCCTCGGCGGGAACCACCCGGCAAAGACTCCCGCCGCCAATCAAC
>JAQCJP010000281.1 GCA_027592945.1 Planctomycetota bacterium | reverse complement strand
AGCATCGTCACGCCCGACCACTGGCACGTGAAGATCGCGATCGAGGCGCTGGAGGCCGGCAAGCACGTCTTCTGCCAGAAGCCGCTCACGCTGACGATCGAAGAAAACAAGCTGATTCGGGCTGCCTGTGAGAAGCATCCCGACCGGCAGTTCTTGATCGGTACCCAGCAGCGAAGCGACCGGGGCCGCTTCCTGCGGGCGGTCAACATGGTGCAGAAGGGGCTGCTCGGCCCGATCAAGAAGGTCACCGTCGGCATCAACGGCAGCCCGACGGGCGGGCCCTTCCCGGTCGCCGAGGTGCCGAAGGAACTCGACTGGGAGATGTGGCTCGGGCAGGCCCCGCAGGTGGATTATCGCGAGAAGCGATGCCACTACCAGTTCCGCTGGTGGTACGAATACTCTGGCGGGAAGTTCACCGACTGGGGCGCCCACCACGTCGACATCGCCCAGTGGGCCCTGGGGGAGGATACGCAGGGCAAGGGCCCGGTGACGATCGACGGCACCGACGCCAAGCACCCGGTGCCCTTCAAGGACGGCTATCCCGAGCGGGACGACTCCTATAACACCTCCAACGACTTTGCGATCCTGTGCAGCTTCCCAAGCGGCGTTGAGATGAACGTCACCAGCCGGGGCGACAACGGGATTCTCTTCGAGGGCGAGAAGGGCAAGCTGTTCGTCAACCGCGGCAAGATCACCGGCACGCCGATCGAGGAGAACTGGGACAAGGATCAGTTCACCGACGAGGACGTCGTGGCTCTCTACAAGGGCAAGCCCCACGAGGGCCACAAGGACAACTTCTATCGCTGCATCCGCGAGGGCGGCCTGCCGGTCTCCGACGTGTTCAGCCACCTGATCACGATGAACACCTGCCACCTGACGGCGATCGCCGCCCGGCTCGGCCGGTCGATCACATGGGATCCGGCGGCCGAGGTGATCACGGGCGACGATCAGGCCCAGGCGATGACGGCCCGCACGCCGCGGGCCGGCTACGAGATCCCGCGGATCTAAGCGGATCTAAGGAGTATCCGGTCGAACCGCAGACGGGTGATTCGCGGCCAGCTCCTCACCTCGGGCCCGCTGACACAATCATGCCCGGCGCGGCCCGCTTGACCCGATGGGCGTATTGAGACTGCCATGCGTGAAGGCCTGCCGGCACGGCTGCGAGTCGTCGATTCCCACACCATCGGCGAGCCGACCCGGGTGGTGATCGACGAAACGCTCGCAGGCCACCTCGATCTCGGAGACGGTTCCGTGGCGGTCCGCCGGGATCGGTTTCGCGAGCGGTACGACCACGTCCGCCGGGCCCTCGTCGGCGACCCGCGGGGGGTCGAGGCGATGGTCGGCGTGATCACGCTGCCGCCGGCGGATCCCGACTGCACGCTCGGGGCCCTCTATGTCAATCGCGTCGGCTACCTCGACATGTGCGGCCATGCCACGATCGGGCTGGCGGTGACGCTCGGCCACCTGGGCCGGATCAGGCCCGGCCGGTTCGACCTCGAGACGCCGGCCGGCGTCGTCGGCGTGACCTGGCACGGGGGCCCCAACGCGAGCTTCGAGTGCGTGCCGCCGCGACGGATCCACCGGGAGCTTGCCGTTGTCTGCGGCGACGGCGTCTGTGTCACCGGCGACGTGGCAACGTCGGGTCTGTGGTTCTTTCTCTGCCGCGATCATGGCCTCCCCGTGGTGGCCGAGGCGATTCCCCGATTACTCGAGCGGGCCTGGGCGATCCGCCGGCAGCTCGAGGCGCGGGGCGTGACGGGTGACCGCGGCGAGGCGATCGACCACATCGTGCTGTTAGGACCGCCGCAGGATTCTCGCAACCACGGGCGGGCGTTTGTGCTCTGTCCCGACGGCGCCTTCGACCGCTCCCCGTGCGGCACGGCGACGAGCGCCCTGGTCGGCACGTTCCATGAAGACGGCCTGCTCGCCGCTGGTGAATGCTGGCGGCAGGAGAGCATCTTGGGAGGCGTCTACGAGGCGTCGTATCGCCTGGTCGCCGGTCGCTGCCAGCCGGTGGTCCGCGGCAGCTGCTGGATCACCGCCGAGAGCGAGCTGCATTTCGACCCCGCGGATCCCTATCGCGCGGGCCTGCCGCGGCTAGGCTAGGCTTTCTTCTCCGCGGCGGCCGACGCGGCCCACCGCCACGCGTGACCTCAGGAGAGCGTCAGCCATGATGACGAGCCGGGCAGGCCGTGGCCGCCAGCCATCATGCCTCGCGACTGCGGTGGCGGTGTGGGTCGGGGCGGTCGCCTCAGGGGCCGTCGCCGGCCCGGTCAGCCCCGCCGAGGGCCCGGCGACGCTCGCCCTGCCGCCGGACCTGGCCGCCACCCTCTTCGCCGCCGAGCCGCTCCTCTCGAGCCCCGCCGACATCGACGTCGACTCGTCCGGCCGGGTCTGGGTCTGCGAGGTGACCAACTACCGGGGCCGGAAGGACACACGGCCCGAGGGCGACCGGATCCTCGTGCTCGAAGACACCGACGGCGACGGCGCGGCCGACAAGCAGACTGTGTTCCACCAGGGCCGAGACGTCGACAGCGCCTTGGGCATCTGCGTGATCGGCGAGGGCAAGGGGCGGAAGGTGATCGTGTCGTGCGCTCCCGAGGTGCTCGTGTTCCACGACGACGACGGGGATCTCGTAGCCGACCGCCGCGAGGTGTTGTTCACCAAGACGGGCCAGCCCCAGCACGATCATTCGGTGCACGCCTTCGTGGTCGGCCCCGACGGCCGCTGGTACTTCAACTTCGGCAACACCGGCCGCGCCGTCCATAACAAGGACGGCAAGCCGGTCGTGGATCGGTTCGGCAACGTGGTCAACGACTCGGGCAAACCGTATCGGCAGGGAATGGTGTTTCGCTGCAAGCCCGACGGCAGCGACTTCGAGGTGCTCGGCCACAACTTCCGCAACAACTACGAGGTGGCAGTCGACTCGTTCGGCTCGCTCTGGCAGAGCGACAACGACGACGACGGCAACCGGGGTGTGCGGATCAACGCGGTGGTCGAGTTCGGCAACTACGGCTACGTGGACGAGCGGACCGGGGCCGGCTGGCGGGCCGGCCGGACGAACCTCGAGCCCGAGATCCCGCAGCGGCATTGGCACCAGAACGATCCCGGCGTGATGCCCAACCTGCTCTTGACCGGCGGGGGCTCGCCGACCGGCATCTGCGTCTATGAGGGCTCGCTGTTGCCCGAGCGGTTTCGGGGAGCGCTCGTCCATTGCGATGCCGGGCCGAACGTGGTGCGGGCCTATCCGGTCAGGCCCCGCGGGGCCGGCTGGGAGGCGAGGATCGAGCCCGTGGCCGACGGCTCGGCTGACCGTTGGTTCCGGCCGAGCGACGTCTGCGTGGCCCCCGACGGCTCGCTGATCGTGGCCGACTGGTACGACCCTGGCGTGGGCGGCCACGGGATGGGAGACGTCGAGAAAGGCAGGGTCTATCGGATCGCGCCGCCGGGTGCGGCGTGGACGGTGCCGCGGCACGACCTTGAATCGGTCGGCGGCTGCGTCGCGGCCCTGGCCAGCCCGAACCTGTGCACGCGGGCGACGGCGCTCGAGCGGCTGGCGGCGAATCCCGATGCCGCGACAGACGCACTCGAGCAGGCGTACGCAACGGCCGGCGACTCGCGGCACAAGGCCCGCCTGGCCTGGGCGGCGGGGATGCTGCCGGGTCGGGCCGAGGCCTGGGTCGCCCGGCTGGCTGCCGAG
>JAQCJP010000030.1 GCA_027592945.1 Planctomycetota bacterium | reverse complement strand
GCTCGGGCGAAACTCATGGCCCAGGTGGGGAAGGAGTTTCCGCTCGAGTGCCCAGCGTGTGGCGGCGACATCCGGCTGATCGCCTTCAGACTGCTTTCCGAGTGCGAGACCATCCCTGGCCTTCGCACTCTTGGCAACCTCAGGTTGCTGCGGACTTCCTGTCCGCGAACCGGGGCCGATCCGCAAGATTCTTACGCACTTGGGCGAACCGCTCGAACCGCCGCCCATCTCGCCAGCTCGTGGCCCGCCCACCGACTGGGGCGAGCTCGTGCAAGTGCACTTTTGACCGCGACATCTTTCAGGGTCGGATAGACGAGCTGCCGGCGATCGACATCCACAGCCTCTGAGCCGTGCCGGGGGCGAGGTCACAACAAAGAAGTGAGGCCGCCGGACTCGGAGAGACTCCGCGCCGAAACGAGAAGGCGCCACTTCAGGGGGGAGCGGGGCCGATTCAGGGAGCCGCTTTCCGGGCCGAGACAGCCTCGGGAGGCGGGAGCAATCCGCTCACGAGCCGCGCATCAGTCGGGCAACGCTTGCGGAAGTGCCATTGGCCGGGCTATCCTTTTCCAAAGAAACTCGTGGGCGGCGGAATCCATCGGCGGCGGGCCTCCTGGCGGTTCGGTGACATGGTCTCGAGCCCCAGGTTGTACGGTATCGATCAAGGACGGAACAGCTTCGGTCCCAGGGCCGCAGCTCGCCCGAGCGTCTCGGCGTCGGAACGCCCCGGTCAGTCGCCTAGGCTCACGGGCGTCGCCTTCTTCCGCTTGCCAAGCTCGCGGTAGAGCCCGACGTCGATCGAGTCGGCGATCAGCCGCGTCGATCCATCGGCCAGGCAGAAGTTCGCCCCGCCGGGGTGATGGCTGCCAAATGTCGTGACCGCGAGAGCGGCTGTGAAGGTCCGCGTCGGATCAGAGGCCGAATCCGTGCCGGAACGCGCGTTGATCGGCTCCATGGTCGCGCACAGCCCGATCGGCGCGTTGTAATCGGACCAGGCCGGCGGCGTCTGGATCCGCAAGGCCGTATCCCAGGCGGTCTGCGCCGAGCCGGCGGGGACCGGCGCGTATTTCGTCTCGCCAAGCATCACCGTGACGCTCGCACCGTCGCGGAGATGGGCCATTTGGCACTGGGAGTTGTCATGAAACAGGCCGTTGCGAAACCAGGCCCGCGGCGGCGTGCCCGCCGGCACGGACGCCGGCAGGGCGCTGGCGCACGCCATCTCGGCAGTGGTGCCGCCCCCCTGGCAGGCGTAGTAGTTCGTGTTGAAGGCCGAGCCCGTCGAGTTGGGGTCGGACGAGCACTTGAAGTTCGCATTGGGCTGAAACTGGACCGCCGAGTTGACAATCCCGGTCATCCGCAACGTGTCGACGGCAAACGGCTTCGTCAGGTCGTACGAGTCGTAGCGGTTCTTGTCTTCCATGAAGGGCAGGATGTGCACGCTCCACAACGGCCCACACTCGGTCTTGTGGCTGACGGTCGTGCGGGTGCAGGACGTGGTGGACGTGTTGAACAACGTCCCGCCCGGCGGCAGGCGGCTGTGTTGGAATTCGTACATGTGCACGGCGAGCCCGAGCTGCTTGATCTTGTTGAGGCAGTCGGCGCGGCGGGCGGCCTCCCGGGCGCCCTGGACGGCCGGCATGAGCAACCCCACGAGCAGGGCGACGATCCCGATCACCACGAGCAGCTCGACGAGCGTGAAGGCGGCGAGTCGACCCGTCCCCTGGGCGACCTGTTTGACCGTCATCGTTCCGGCTCCTCGAGAATTCCACCCACGCACCACCACCGTCATTGGAGTTTAGATGGACGCCCCGACTTCGGACAACCGGCCGTTCGGACGGTGGCCGATGCGGATCGTGGCGGCGATCCGTCGACGACCCGCCGGCGTCAGGCCAGGATCCCCGTCACCGGCCGGCCCTCGTTGGTCGGGCCGATCAGCCGCTGGTCGAGCCCCTGATACGGAAAGCTGAACCGCAGCGGGTCGAGGCCGAACAGGTGCAGGATCGTGGCCTGCAGTTCCCGGATGCTGACGGGGTTCTCGACCGGGTAGTAGCCGAACTCGTCCGTCTGCCCCCACGCCAGGCCCGGCTTGATGCCGCCGCCGGCGAGCCACATCGTGAACGCGAAGGGATGGTGGTCGCGGCCGACGAAGCCCTTCTTCGGCTCGCTGTTGACGTTGTTCTGCAGCATCGGCGTGCGGCCGAACTCGCCCCCCCAGACGACGAGCGTCTCCTCGAGCAGGCCCCGCTGCTCCAGGTCGGTCAGCAGCCCCGCCACGGCCCGGTCGGTCTGCAGGCACTTGATCGGCAGCGTCTCGTCGATGCTCTCACCGGGCGACGAGCCGTGGTGATCCCAGCCCCAGTCGTAGAGCTGCACGAACCGCACGCCATGCTCGATCAGCCGCCGCGCGAGGAGGCAGTTGTTGGCGAAGGTCGGGTCGCTGCCTTTGTAGAGCGTGCGGACGTCGGCGGTCGTCGTCCGCTCCGCCTCCGACACCGCGCCCGGTCGCGCGCCATAGAGTTCCAGCACGTGCCGCGGCTCGCGGGAGAGATCCATCACCTCCGGCACCGCCATCTGCATCCGGTAGCCGAGCTCATACTGGGCGATCCGCGTGAGCGTCTCGGGATCGCCCGTCGCCGCATGCTCCGCGGCATTCATCTCGGCCAGGGCGTCGAGCATCCGCCGCCGCAGCCCCCGATCGATTCCGGGGGGATCGCCCAGGTAGAGCACGGGGTCGCCGGTCGTGCGACACTGCACGCCCTGGTAGACGCTCGGCAGAAAGCCCGCTCCCCAGAGCGACTTGCCGGCGTCGGGCGTCTTGCCGCCGGAGAGGAGCACGACGAAGCCGGGGAGGTTTTCGTTCTCGCTGCCCAGGCCGTAGGTCACCCACGAGCCGAGCGAAGCGTTGCCCAGCCGCGGCGTGCCGGTCTGCACGAAGAGCTGCGCGGGCGCATGGTTGAACTGGTCGGTGTGCACCGTGCGGATCACGCACGTCTTGTCCACGACCCCGGCGAAGTGTGGCAGCAGTTCGCTCAGCCATTGCCCCGTCTCTCCCTGCTGGCGATAGGCGAACTGGCTGCCGAGCATCTTCGGCACACCCTTGATGAACGCGAATCGCTTGCCCTCGAGGAACGATTGCGGGCAGTCCCGCCCAGAGACTTTTGCCAGCTCCGGCTTTCGTTCGAAGAGGTCGATCTGGGAGGGGGACCCTGCCAGATGGATGTAAATCACGCGGGTCGCCTTGGCGGGAATCATCGGCGGCCTGGCCGCGAGCCGGTTGGCCGTGGCCGGCGGCACGTCAGCGGTTCGCCCATCGCGGGCCAGGAGGGCGTCCAGCGCGATCGCCCCGAAGCCCAGGCCGCCGGCGCGGAAGAAATGCCGCCGGGTGACCGCGCGGGCATGTTCGAGGCCGGGGCCGAGTTGGTTCCAGTCGTGCATCGGGTCAGTTCCGGGTGAGAAACTCGTCCAGATTGAGGATCGCGCTGGCGACGACCACGCGGGCCGCAAGTTCCGCCGATGGAACGCCGGCCGGCACCGCTGCGGAAGCCGCGGCGATCAGGGCGTCGGCCGCGTCGGGGTCGGCGGCGAAGCGGCTCCGGGCATCCCGCTCCAGCCGCACGAGCGGGTCGGCCTCGTCCGCCCGCAACGGCCTGATGAGCGCCAGCGCGAGTCCACGGGCGGCGATCGCGGCAGGGTCTGTGAGCGGCCGCCCCGCGGCGTCGGTGGCCATCCTCCCGGCCAACGCCCCGGCGGCCTCCAGGTAGACTGGGTCGTTGAGCACGACGAGCGCCTGAAGCGGCGTGTTGGTGCGGATCCGGCGGATCTGGCAGATCTCGCCGCTGCCCGCATCGAAGGTCGTGAACGACGGATAGGGCGTCGTCCGCTTCAAATACGTGTAGAGGCCCCGTCGAAACCGGTCCTCCCCGGTGGCGTCCACCCAGGTTTTGGTGTTGTAGGTGCTCCGCCACAGGCCCGCCGGCTGCGGCGGCATCACCGGCGGCCCGCCCATCTTCACCGACAGCAGACCGGAGACGGCCAAGGCCTGGTCGCGGATCGTCTCTGCAGGCAGGCGGAACCGGCTGCCGCGGGAGAGGAGGAGATTCCGCGGGTCGGCGGCGACCAACGCCGGCGTCACGTCGGACCGCTGCCGGTAGGTGTCGCTGATCACGATCGTCTTGATGAGCCTCTTCAGCGACCAGCCGCCATCGCGGTAGTCGGCGGCCAGCCAGTCGAGCAGTTCGGGGTGCGACGGGGGGGAACCGAGGGCGCCGAAGTCTTCCTCCGTCTCGACGATGCCGGTGCCGAACAGCCGGGCCCAGATCCGGTTGGCCCAGACTCGGGGCGTCAGCGGGTTGTCGGGGGACGTCAGCCAACGGGCCACACCGAGCCGGTTGGGCGACGCGCCGTCGGGCAGCCCACCGAAGGCGGCGAGGACGGCGGGCTCGACCTCGGCCCCGGGATCGAGAAAGTTGCCGCGATTGTGGATCCTCGTGACCCGCCGCTTGTCGGCCGGAAGCTCCCGCATCACCGGCAGCCGCACCAGACCGCTCTCGAACTCCTGCAGCCGCTTCTTGGCGGTGGCCTCTCGCTCCCGCACGGCCGCGAGTTGGTCGCCTGCAGCGGGCGTTTCGGACTCAGGCTGCGATTCCTGCTCGCCGGCTTTCACCGCTGCCGCGGCCGACTCGTATGCGGACCGAAGCCTGTCCCACTCCGCCTGCTGCTCTGCCGACACCAGGTCGAGGCGGGGGGCGTCGTCGCTGCGGTCGGCATCCTCCGTTTGGTTGAAGAGGGCGTAGAATGCGTAGTAGTCGTGGTGGGAGATCGGGTCGTACTTGTGGGTGTGGCATTTGGCGCAGCCCATGGTCAGCCCCATCCAGACCTGCACAGTGGTGTCGATCCGGTCCTTGACGGCGGCCACGCGAAACTCCTCGTCGTCGGTGCCACCCTCGTCGTTGCTCATCGTGTTGCGATGGAACGCGGTGGCCACGAGCTGCTGCCGGGCCGCGTCGGGCAGGAGATCGCCGGCGAGCTGCTCCTCCGTAAACCGGTCGAGCGGCAGATCGGCGTTGATCGCCTCCACGACCCAGTCGCGGTAGGGCCACATCGTCCGCCCGAGGTCCTTCTCGTAGCCCTTGGTGTCGGCGTAGCGGGCGAGGTCGAGCCACATCCGGGCCCAGTGCTCGCCGAACTGCGGCGCCTCGAGCAACGCATCGACCTGCTGCTCGTAGGCCGCCGCCGACGGATCGGCGGCGAAGGCCGCAGCCGCCTCCGGGCTCGGCGGCAGGCCGATCAGGTCGAGCGACAGCCGCCGCAGGAGGGTGTGCGGATCGGCCGGGGGCTGGAGCGACAGGCCGTGCTCCGCCAGCCGTGCGGCCACGAACGCGTCGATCGGCGAACGGATCGCCGCTCCTCGAGGAGCCGCTGGCAGCTCCGGCCGCACCACCGGCTCGAACGACCAGTGGCGCCCCCAGGCCGCGCCTTCCGCGATCCAGCGACGCAGCAGCGACACCTGTTCGGCCGTGAGCGGCTTGTGAGAGTCGCCCGGAGGCATGACCAGGTCGGGATCCGGGCTCGTGATCCGCTCGAGGAGGAGGCTCTCGTCGGGGCGGCCCGACAGGATGGCCGGCCCCGCATCACGGTCGGCCTTGGCCGTCTCCTCGAGGTCCAGCCGCAGGTCGGCCTGCCGCCCTTCCTCGTCGGGCCCGTGGCAGGCGAAGCACTTCGCGGAAAGGATCGGCAGCACGTCGCGGCCGTAGCGGATCGGCTCGGCCGCCCCGGCGGTCGCCGCCGCTACGCCGGCAACCAAGCTCGAGATCCACAGTGGCCGGCCAGAGCGCATGTCGGTTCTCAGGGACGTTCGACGACGATCTCCCACTTCGTCTGGCGGGGGATCTCGAACGAGAGGCCGGATGTCTCGGGATTCTCAAACCGGGGATGAACGAGCGGTTTGAACTTCGTGAACGTGCCCTCGCTGCCGGAATCTCCCTCTCCCGCATAGGCAAAGGTAATCGCGACCTTAACCGTGCCGGCCCTGATGCCATCGGTCTGGGTGAGCGAGCCGAGGGTAAAGCTGCCGTCAGGCTTGATATAGCCCCAGCCGCCATATTTGGAACCGATGCCGTAGTCAAGCACCACGCGGCCGGTCGTCAGGGGCGAGCCATCGGGAAACCGCACGGTCCCCGAAACGGGATGGAGGTCGCGGCGGCCGCAGCCGACAAAAGCCAGGGCCGCCAGGCAGGCGGTCAGGCCACGGACGGCAGCTCGTCGGCCGGGTCGGCGAGGCAGGGGAGGGGGGAGAGTCATGGGGCTCATGGGAGGGCCAGAATGCGGCCGTCGGTGCGGATCTCGGTGTCGTTTCGCGTTCCGAGCATCGGCAGCATGTAGAACGTGTCGATATCGCTGCCGATCGACCGCACCGAGCCATCGGCCATCAGCACATTGACTCGGTTGCCCGGATGCCACGAGCCGACTGTCGGCCCCCATCCATAGCCCGCGTACGGGCTGCTATCATCACTGGGGCCGAAGGCTATGCCGCGGGTAAAGTGGCCGATGTCGCGGTACTCCGGGAGGCCCGCGAGCTTCACGCTGTCCAGGCCCCACGAGTTCCAGCCGTTTGGGAGCGTTTCGCCCTGCCACTGCAGCCGATAGGCCGAGTTGCCCGACCAGCCCAGCTCCCCGACCGCGAGGTGCTTTTCCGCCAGCACGGCCGTCATGCTCAGGCCATCGGGCACGTCTTCGATCCCCACCCGCGATACCCAGCCCTCGTAGGGCCTCTGGAATCGTTGCTCTGCGGGGAGCGTCCCGGGATTGCGGAATGGGTTTCCGTTATTGAACCCGATCATGTTGGTGTAAACGCCCACATCCAAACCGTAGGGACTCCTCTTAAACGGGAGCGCGTCCAGCTGCTGCTGAGTGATCCGCCTCCTGCCCAGGGCGATATTGAGGATGCCTAGCCCCGCGTTCGATGTCTTACGCCCGCAGATCATTGCAGCGTCACCGTTTCGTTCAGGGCACAACGCGTGGGTCGGCAAGTTCGGATTTTGGCCCTGAGTCAGACCGGAAAAGACCATGACGTAGTCAGCGTTGACCGGCTTGTTCTTCGTGACCCGTGTGCCCCGCGTAGGGCAGTTGAAGAACGGGAACTGCGGCATCGTCTTCAGCACGGCCTCATTCTGCAGTGAGACCGTGATCGTCTCATCATCCACGACGGTGATGCGAGGCCAGTTCCACTGGGTGTTGACTTTCTCGGCCGGATGGCCCAAGTGAAGCCGGCTGCCGAACGCGGTCGCCGCGCCATCATCGACGTAGTTCGTGATCAGCGAATAGAAGGTGAAGCCATAGATTCCGG
Organism: Planctomycetota bacterium; assembly: GCA_027592945.1. GTDB lineage: Bacteria > Planctomycetota > Planctomycetia > Pirellulales > UBA1268 > QWPN01. The sequence continues at coordinate 14,873 of JAQCJP010000030.1, read as the reverse complement.
TGCCCGCCGGTGGAAACGCGTTGAACGAGGTCTCGTAGTTCAGGATGCCGATCCCGAACTGCTTCAGGTTGTTCGCACAACCCGCCTTTCGGGCCGCTTCCCGCACGGAACTGACTGCCGGGAGCAACAGCCCCATCAGCAGGCCGATGATCGCAATCACCGCCAGCAGCTCGACCAAGGTCAGACCGTTGGCTCTTCGTCCGCCGGATTTTGCCTGCCAGACGATCATGACCACCTCACTCTTCGCACTCAGCCAGGGATACACGACAAAAGCAAAACCACCCCGTCTGCAACAAGAATAAAGTTGGAAGCGACCGACGGAAACGGTCCTTTTGGACGGTATCGGGTCGCGTTTGTCCGGGCTTCGATCGCTTGTTAGGTTGCCCGCCAGCAGCGGGCTTCAGGACACGCCTGCGGCCCGAGAGCGACGACGAGGAGCCACGATCTTGATCCATGCCATGACCTACCCCCAGTTCGGGGGCTGGGCGTTCTTTTGACGCTTTGGTGCGTGCTTCCGCCCGCTCGCGGCTCCGAGCCCTACGCCCATCCCACGATCGCGATCCCGTACGCCGCCGCGAAGCCCGTGATCGACGGCACGGCCGTGCCGCTCGTGGCCCGGGTGCCCCGGAGGCACGCCGGGGCGGGTCGTGATCACAGGCCGAGAGCGACCTGTGGACATCGCCCGCGAGGGCAGCCTGCCCTATCCGATGCGGGCGCTCTGCACGGCGAACTATCTTTCCATCCGCAACTTCGCGCCTGACCGCCTGCCGCTGGGCCGAGCGGGCATCGCGGCGGCCGGCGCTGAGGCCGACGCGAAGGCCCTCGAGACCAACACCTTCGCCGCCTATCCCGACATGGACGCCAGCCCGACGAACGCCTGGGTGATCCGCCACGGCACCGAAGGAGAGTGGCGGTGGCTTGCCGACTACGCCTTCCAGACCACGTCGGCCGATCCGGAGGAGATCCCGCCCGCGGCTGGCCCTGCTGGTGGCAGCTCCGGGGCACGTGGCGTATCGGCTCACCGGAGCGGGTGGACCGCTCTGGGTCGCGTGGGGTCCCCCCTTCGCGTCGCGGGAGTGCGACGAGCGGACGGCGGTCGGGCCAATCGCGATCGATTTCTGATGTTTGCGGGCCGGCGGCTCGATGCACCGCTGCCCCTGGCCGACGCACCCCGCGTGACCGGCTCCACCTATCACCCGCTGTGGCGGCAGATCAGCGGCGTCTGGGTCGCCGAGCATGCCAATCCAGGCACCATGGCCGCCTGCCTCGAGGCCCCGTGGAATACGCCGCACAGCACCACGGCCGGGTACCTCGACCTCGGTGCGCGGCTCGGCCGCACTGTCGCGGACTTCCTCAGATTCCGCGAATCGCAGGGCCCCGCCCGCGGGGTGCCGACCGACCAAATACCCCGCTGACCCCGCCGCGGGAACGCGAGGCCCGGAACGATAAACCTGCGGCCGGCCGACGCCTACCGGTCCTTGCGATTCGTCCGCGGCAGTGACGTGATCTTCCGACCTGCCTGGTCGAGCCGTCGGAGCGGCTCGTCCGCCAGCGACGGCTCGGCCACGACCACCTCGACAGGCAGATCTCGGGCGTCGATCACCTGCCGGCTCTTCAGGTTCAGCCGCCACCGGCCGTCAAACAGGCTGACCTCCCCGCCGATGCCGCCCGTCACCCATTCCCGCCGCGAGGGCACGCCCTCGCAGAGTCGGGGAGCGAACGAGATCCCGTCGAGGTCGAGCGTGGCTGGCAGTTCGATCCCGGCCAGGTCGCAGATGGTCGGAAACAGGTCGGCCATGTCCACGAGGTCATCGGCCACGCCGCCCGCCGGGATGCACCGCGGCCAGCGAACCAGGAGCGGAACGTGGGTGCCCGCGTCGTTGAGTTCCCGCTTGCCTCCGGCCACGGTCCCGGCGGCGGTCCGTCGCGGTGCCTGCGTGTCGGTGCCGTTGTCGCCCACAAAAATCACGATCGTGTCGTCCAGGATGCCCAGCCGCTCGACCTCCGCCAGGATCCGCCCACAGAGTTCGTCCGTGTAGGCCACCATCCGGTGAATCGACTTCCGCTGGCCGGCCCGCCGGTCGGACGGGGTCTCGACGATCGGCGTGTGCGGCAGCAGTTCGTTGTGCTGGATGCAAAACGGCCTGCCGGCCGCCACGGCCGCCCGCATCCGGTCGATCACATAGTCGGCCAGCACGTCGGGGCCGAAGCGGTCGGCCACGTCGCCGCGAATGCGGCCGTCCTGGTTCAGGCACGGGTTCCAGTGCCGCTCGGTCTTCCCGCCGGCATGCCAGATCTGCCAGACGCACCAGGAATCGAACCCGGCGTCACGACAATGCTCGGGGTGGAACTCGAGCGGCCCGAGCTGCCACTTGCCCGTCACCGAGGTCTGGTAGCCCGCCGCCCGCAGGATCTGCGGGAAGGTCGTCCAACGGTCGCGGAAATCAACCGCTTCCCGGCTTCCCCGGTGCTCCGGCAGCACGAAGTCGTAGCCGTGCCGGGTCACGTAGGTGCCCGTGACGAGGCTCATCCGCGAGGGCGTGCAGACGGGGCTGGTGTACGCCCGGCGAAACCGCATTCCCCCCGCTGCCAGCCGGTCGAGGTGCGGCGTGGCGAAATCCTTGCCCCCGTAGCAGCCGAGCGTTTCGTAGCCGAGGTCATCCGCCACGACCAGCAGGATGTTCGGCCGGGCCCGGCCGCCCTGCGGGCCGGTCACGGCCGCCGGCTCAGCTCCGGCGGCCGGGGAGGCTGCCGCCTTCGTGCCGCCCGGCAACCGGGGCGGCCCACGGTATTCCAGAATCTGGCCGTCCGCGAGCAGCCGACGGCGGAGTGCGTCGTAGGGCACGTCTTGAACGGCGACCCCTTCGTCGATCGCCAGCGCGGCGGCCGTCGCGGCGCTCTGGCCCAGCAGCATGAACACCGGCTCCATGCGGATCGAGCCGAACGCGATGTGCGATGACGACACCGCCACCGGGACGAGCAGGTTCGTGCACTCGGCCCGCTTCGGCACGAGCGCGCGGTAGGCGATCGGATAGGGTTCGACGCCCACCTCCACGTTGCCTTCGTTCCGCACCGCACCGTCGACCACGGTCATCTGACAGTGGTGTGAGTCCATGTTGTACGACGCGAGCCCGACCGGGTCGGTGGGCACCTCACGCCCCTGGCAGTTGTGCTGGGTCATCACGTACTCGCCCACCATCCGCCGCCCTTCGCGGATATAGAGCTGATGCGTCCAGCCGCCCGTGGCGACGTATTCGTCGCGGGGCAGCCCCCAGCCGCGGATCTGCGACCGGTGCGGCTCCGGAATCCGGTCGCTGTTGGCCAGAAACCACATCAGCCCGATCTGATAGGTGGCGTGCGCCTGGAAGATCCGCTCCCGCTCGAGCCAGGAGCCATCGGGCCAGCCGTCGTTGCCGCCGACGAAGTCGATGAAATAGGCCCCGTTGAAAAGGTGGTGGTTGTTCGTATCGAGCCTCCACTGAATGTTCGGTTCGGCTCCAGACTCGAACAGCCGGGCGAGCAGCTCGTATTCCGTCTCGTCGTAGCCCGTGGGCTTGGGGAACGGGAGCGGATCCTTGCGGGTGAGCAGCATGCGAAAGCAGAACGCCTGGATTCGGTCGTCGCCGTCGCCCGGTCGGCCCGGGTCGGCGGTCACCCGCGGAAGAAGGCCGCTCGCGGGGTCCCCGGGCCGGCGGTAAGGGTCGATCGGCACGGGCCAATCGTGCCCGCCCCGGCCGGGCGGTCGGATGCCGTTGAAGGTCTCGCCATACACGCTCGTCGCCTCGCGGCCCGCGTGCCACGACACCCCCGCCCGGGCGAGCAGATCGCCCTCGTACGTGGCGTCGATGAACTGCCGGGCACGCACCCGGAGGCCGTCTTCCATGGTGATCGAGAGGATCCGCGTTCCTTGTTTCTCGACCGCGGCGAGGTGGGCCAGCTTGTGAACTTCGACCTTGGTGCCGGCGAGAAGCTTCTCGAAGGCCGCCTCCGCCTGCGACGGCCGGAAGTTCTTCTGGCCGATGAGGTCGTAGAACTCGCGGGCGACGCCGCCGCAGACCGAAGGCTCGCCGCCGTCGGTCTGGCTCAGGCCGCCGGAGCTCAGGCCACCAAGGTGTTTGCCAAACTCGAGCAGCACCACCCGCTTGCCCATGCGGTCGGCCTGGACGGCCGCGATCACCCCGCCGGAGCAGCCGCCGTAGATGCACACGTCGGCCTCAACGGTCCGCTCGACGACCTTTTCGGCCGGATCGTAGTACCGCAGCCCGGGAATCGCCGGTTCGGGCAGGTCAGCGGCCGGGGTGACGCTGCCGACGCCGGTCGGCAGGATCAGGCACGCCACGACCGCGAGGCGAAGCGGGGCGCCGGTCGAACGTTGCTGCGGATGACTCATTCAAGGTGCCCTGCCGGAGGAAACGGACCGTGGTCGAGGTAGCGCGACCGGACTCACTCAAACGTGAAGGCGTACAGATCGGCGTCTTTGAGCTCGACCTCGAGCCGGACGGGTTTGCCCGCCAGTTCGGCCAGCCCCGGCTCGCCGCCCCATGTGACCACGCGGTCGTGCTCGTCGCCATAGACGAGGTCGCCATCGGCGAGCGACCGGCTCGCGATCGGGCCGCCCGTCGCATCGAGCAGGCCGATCCGGATCCGGCCGCCTGCGGAGGTGGAGAAGTTGATCGCGAGCGCGTCGCCCGCGAAGACGACCGGCCGGGTCACGAGCCTGCCGCCGGTGAGCGGCGCATGCACGGAACCGAAACCGTCGAGCCGCAGCGTGTGTCGGCGAATCAGGCCGCGGGGATTTTCCAGCCTGGCCGGGCCGTCCCCCTCCGTCACGTAGAGCGAGAGCTCCGGCATCGCCCCGTCGTATCGCGAGGCCGTCTCGACGAAGCCGAGGGCGGGCCAGGCGCCGCCGTAATACCAGCTTCCCGGCCGCTGGATGCCCGGGCGGATGAACGCCTCGGGCCAGACGAAGAACTCGCGGCCATCGCGGCTGGCGATGAAGAGCACGTCGGTGATCGCCGTGCCCCAGCGGGTCGGGCGTCCGCCATCCCTTGCCTGATCGGCCTTCGCGCGGCGGACGTCGCGATCGGGCAGCGCGTCGGTGGAGCGGGTCCAGCCGCGATCGCAATACCGCTCCGGAAACCCGATTAGCAGCCCCGGCGACCGCGGATAGGGCTGGATGCAACTGGCGTAAAACTGGTGGTGGTCACCCGAGGGGTCGCCCGACTCGTCGCGTTCGGTCGAACCGCTTCGGGCGGGGTCGTAGACGAGCCACTCCCGCTCGCTCCAGGTGCGGCAGTCGGGCGACGTGGCCGTGCGGATGTCACGGCCCTTGGGCTGCTCCGGCTTGTCGGGCCGGGAGTCCCGCCAGAAGGCCCGGTAGAGTCCGGCCGCCGCATCCCACAGCATGTAGTTTTGAGAGTCGAAGTAGCCCCGCAGGGGCAACGGGGTATCATCCCGCTTCCGCCAGTGGATGCCGTCGGCCGAGACGAGCAGCCAGAGTCCGTCGCGGGTCGGGTCGAAGTCTTTTTCCCAGGCGTAGCCGTGGGGGCCTGCCACGGCCTTGTAGCGTTCGGCGGGCGGGGCCAAGGGATTGTCGTCCCGAAAGGGCGTGAAGTTGTGGGCCAAGGCCCCCTTCCAGATGACGTTGTTGGCCTTCGAGCCATCGACCTCCACGAGCCCGAGTCGGGGCTTCGTCCACTCGATGCCGTCCGCGCTCTCGGCGTAGCAGGTGTACTGCCGCTCGTCGGCGTTCCTCACGGCCCCCGCGGTCACGCGGTAATAGAGCCGGTAGCGGTCACCGTCGCGAAAGACTGTCGCATAGAGGGGTGGGGAGCCTTCCCACGGCTGGTCGGCCCGCAGCACGATCTCATCGGGCTGCGGGCGATGCAGGACGAGTCGCGCCTCGCCCTCGAGGCGGTCGACGAGCCGTCGATCGACGAACAGCTGCCGCCGTGAGCCGATCGGGAGCGGTGCCGGCTCGGAGGCGCCGGCCGACGCCGCCACGACGGCGGTGAGCCCGGCGAGGACCAGCGCGGGCGTTGGGCGGCCGACAAGGCGGTGGTGCAATGCCATGAAGGCAGTCTCCAGCGGAGAAATCCATTCAGTCCGCGGGTCGATTTTCACCGAGCGCGCTCGACGGTCGCAACCGGCCGATTGGCCGGTGTCGACCGCCGCTTGGCCGGCGTACTGTGGTGGCTTTTGACCACCAGGCCGCCAGGACCCAGTGCCATGCTGAACCTGTTCAGGGTATGCGTCGCCGCCCTCGTGCTGACCGGTGTGGGGGAGGCTGCGGACAACCTCCCCGCGTTCCTCGCGAAGGTCCAACTGCACAACTTCGACGGGTATGAACTGACGCCCGACGGCGCGGGAGTGAGCCTGTATCGCGTGCCCGCCGACCTGCTCGGGTCTCTGAGCGACGCCGGGGCGAAGCAGATGACGCACGCGAGGTGCAGCGAGATTCGGTTCGTCGTGGAGGACGGCGCCACGCTCGAGGACGTGACGATTCATTTCAAATCGAATCGCAACACGACCGTGATGTTTTATCGCGGCGACGAACTCTGCGGCCGGATCGGACTGAGTGAGAAGAAGGGCGAGGAACCGTACATTCCCCCGAGCCTGGTCGGAAAGACGTCGAGCCCGGGGGCCAGGGACAAGGCCTGCGAGATCGCCTTGAAGCCGTCCCGGCTGAAGCGGCCGGCGGCAAAGCCCGCGGAGATGCCCGCCGGTCCGCAGCCGGCCCGCCGCTTTCCGGAGCAGGTCTGCCGGGTGCTGCTCGACAGCGGCGTGATCACGCTGACCGGAATCGAAGGTGACATTCGCCCGCCCCGGCCCGAGGAGCTGCCGCCGGTGATGGTGAGCTATGGCACGAGCATCAGCCAGGGTGCCGCGGCCACCGCGCCCGATCGCTCGTTCACGTCGCTCACCGCCGCGGCGTTGGGCTACGGCCTCCGGAACCTCGGTTGCAGCGGCAGCGCCTTCTGCGAGCCGGAGATGGCCGAGTACCTCGCGCAGCAGCCCGGCGACCTCTTTCTGTTCGAGATCTCGGTGAACATGGCCGGCAAGGGCTTCAGTGTCGAGGAGTTTCGCAGCCGGGCCGCCTCGCTCGTCGACCAAGTGGCCGAGGCGCATCCCCGGGCGGCCGTGGTGTGCATCAGCATCCTGACGTTGGGCAAGGTCGACCGGAGCGAGTCACCGGCCGGCCCGGTCCCCGAATACCGCAAGGCCTTGGAGGAGATCTGTCGGACCACGAAGCGTGCCAACGTCCATTTCATCGACGGCAGGCAACTCTTGAGCCTCTCCGGCCTGGCCAAGGACCAGATCCACCCGACCGACGAGGGGATGGCCGAGATTGCGTCGAAGCTCGTGCCCCGCCTGCAGGCCATCCTGAAGCGGAACTGACGGCCGCAGGATGCTCGAATCCGTCACGCGCGGACCGGCGGCCGCCAGCAGGCATCGTGCTGAAACGCGGGGCAGCCTGCCGGCTCCGGGCGACCCACTGCCCGAAAATGGGCAATCTGCTGCCCGCCGTACTTTGTTTCTCTGGGGGGTGGTGCTGCCGGATTGAGAAAATCGGACACACCGGCCGAACGGCCGGTTTCGGTCACTTCTCGGCGGCGGGGTCGCCGACGAACTGCCGACCGACACAAACTCGATCGAGAGCCTTTCGCCGGCGGCTCACGTCACCGTCGGTCTCAGCGGCTTGCCGCTCAATGGCCTGCGGGCACTCGATGCCGGAACGGCCGCGGCACTGGCAGCCTCGCCGGCCTGGACAGCCGAGCCGAACGGCAGCCCGACCGAGGACCTCGTGATTCCAGACGCATTCATGGAACAGCAGCGGAAACGGCAGCAGGAACAGCAGCTGCGACAGCCGCAGCCGCGGCAACCGCAGCGGGCCCCACGGCAACCGCAACTCGGGTAGGGTCGAAGCCGAGGGTCGGCTGTCAGGATCCGGACTGGTCCCCCGCGGCCAACCCGCAGCGGGCCGCCACGGTGGTGCCGCGGCCCGGCTGCGTGTCGAGCGTCAGCGTCCCACCGATGCCGTCCATCCGCTCCCGCATCACCTGTAGGCCGAAGTGGCCCTGGGCGGTGCCGGCAGCCTCCGTGGGATCGAAGCCACGGCCGTCGTCCCGCACGGTGAGCGTGACCACGCGGTCGTGGGAGTCCCAGGCGGCGTCGACCTCGATCTGTCTGCAGGCCGCGTGGTGGATCGCATTGCGGATCGCCTCCTGGGCGACGAGCAGCAGATTGCCCGAGACGAACTCCGGCAGCGGCGGCAGGTCGGCGGCAGCGCGAACGACGATCTGCGGCGAGGTTCCGCCGGCGAGGTGCCCGGCCACGATCTCGATCGACTCGCCGAGCGTGCGGCCCTCCAGCGGCGCGACCCGCAGGGCCCAGACCGAGTTTCGCAGGTCGTTAGCCGCGTGCTGCACCATCCGCTTCGATTTGGCAAGCTGCGCCTGGGCGGCCTGGGGCTGACCGCTCTCGAGCTTGTAGCGGCAGGCGTCGAGTTGGAGCACGGCGCCGGCAAGACCCTGGAGGAGCGTGTCATGAAGGTTGTTGGCCAACCTGGTCCGCTCGGCGAGCGCCGCCCGAAACTCGATCGCCGCCTCCCGCCGCCGCTCCATCTCGCCTGCCAGCCGCCTCGACTGCACCGCCACCTCGCGGCGGAGCGTGACGCCCCAGGCCACCGCCGCCAGCAGCACGCCCGCCACGGTGGCCAGCGCCGTGAACAGCCGCCGTGGCGTCCACCAGGAGGGGGGCCGCAGGAGCCGCACGTCGGCCGCCGACCGCACGAGCAGGCCGATCCGATCCGGCGGAGCCTGCGGGTCGCGGCCCCAAGCAGGCTCGACGATTCCCGTGACATCGAGCTCGCTGCCGGGAGCCATCGTTGAGAGCCGCGGGTAGTCGCGGAGACTCACCCTGGCGGCCACGAGCGAGCTGCCCGCGCGGAGCAGCAGTTCGCCGCCCGACTCGGTGGGGCGTGCCTCGACGAGCGTGGCCTCGTGCCGCACCAGGCAGCCGATGAAGTCGCCCGGCTCGGCAATCGTGCCGGTCTTGTGCGACCGCATGTTCACCGCCACGATCTCGTCGGGCGTGATCGCCCGCGGCTCCGGAGGCGGCCCGGACGAGAGCCGACGGACCAGCGCGTGCTTGAGCCCGGCCACCGGCCCGCTCACGTCCGGGAAGCCGGCCACGGCCGCGCGGTCACCGGGGACGAGGGGCTCCCGCGAGTCGGTCTTGACCATGATCCCGCCGGCACCATCGCCGAGATACAGGACCACGCCGGGCACGGCATGGAGCACGGTGCCCTCGGTCTGCACGAGTCGGCCCGGTCGCTGGCGAGCCGGAAACCGGGCGATCGATTCCAGGCCCACGCGTGGGGCATCGAAAGGCGGGGAGGCCGCGGGCTCCACGATCTGCACGCCCCCCGCCGGCACCCCGGTCAGATAGATCTCCTGGCACTCGCCGCGGGTGTTGAATCGGGGAAACACGACCCCGTCCACGCTGACGACCGCATCGACGAGCTGCTCCGGATCGGCCGGCACGATGTCCGCCATGCAGAACACGGAACACGGCCGACCGCCGGACTCGAGCAGCAACTCGCCCTCCGGGCCGATCGGTCGCCAGCCGAGGACCACCCCCTCGAGCCGCACGAACTCGACGTCGTGGGCCCCCTGGGCGGCTCGCACAGGATCGACCACCTGCGGTTCCGGCAGCGGCGTCGGACCGAGCGGCCGCACCTGCGTGATCCGCACCCGCGGGCCGAAGCCGCCCCATTCGCCGGTGCCTTCGATTTCCACCTCCGTGCCCGGAACGATACCCGGATCGAGCCCCCCCTCAGCCGGTTCGTCGCCCGCGGCGTCCTTGGGCAGGTAGCAGAAGATGGCCGCCGTCCGGTCCTGCACGGTGAGCATTGCATGCTTCGCCTGCCAGGTCGCCACCCCCCGGATCGTGACCGACGGCCCCGCCTGCATCTCCCGCCGGGATAGCTGCCGGAGGTCGGCGATCGGCGTGACGGCCGCGGCTGCGATGCGAACGCCGGCCGCCACGGCGAGAGCGACGACGATCGTGGCCACGCGGCCGGGTTGCATGGCGGTCGTACCCATGCCTATCCTCGCAGATGAGTTCGGCCGCCCCCGGCCAGCGGCGGAGGTGATTCCATGTCAGCGTCATCGCCGACGATTCGAATCCTGATTATCGACGATCACCCGGTCTTCCGCGAGGGGCTCGGCAGCCTGCTCGCATCGCAGGAGGATTTCGAGCTCGTCGGGCAAGTGGCCAGCGGCGAGGCGGCGGTCGAAGCGGTGCCAAAGCTGCGGCCCGACGTCGTTCTCCTCGACCTGCGGCTGCCGGGAAAAAGCGGGCTGGAAACGCTGCTGTGGCTCAAAACCCACGCGGCCGGTGCCCACGTGCTGGTCCTCACGTCATCGGAGTCGGCCGAGGAGGCCGAGACGCTCCTGGCGGCAGGGGCGTCGGGCTACCTCACGAAGCAGGTGGGGGGCCACCAGATCTTTCAGGCGATCCGCGATGTCCACGCCGGGGGACACTGCGGCGCGAAGGGTGTGCGACCAGCAGGCGGGCCGCAGCACACGCCGCGGGCGGGCCTGACGGCCCGGGAAGTCGAGGTCTTGGGACTCGTGCGACAGGGCTACGGCAACAAGGAAATCGGCCGGGAACTTGGCATCTCGCTGCGGACGGCCAAGGGGCACGTGGCGGCGATCCTCGACAAGCTCGGGGCGGCGGACCGTGCCGAGGCGGTTTCGCGGGGCTACGAACTCGGTATTTTCCACGCGCCCCAGCCTGGCTAATCCGGGACGGGAGCCGATTTCAGGCTCCGGCTCAGGGCTGACGCTCCGCCGACTGTCGCCTCGGCCGGCCCGGCCAATCTCCGGTCGAAGCCCGAACAGGGGTGCCGTCGACCTTGGTATTCGCTCCCGTCCCAGATTTCCCGGATTTTCGCACCGGCCAAATGGCCGGTGTTCCCCGGGGGCGTCCTTGGGTAACCTTTTCACGGGTGGAGAGGGTTCCAGCAGCAAATTTTTCTCGCGAGGATCGTCATGAGAAACCGGAAGCTGAGCCATGCGGGCCACGTCCTTGCTCGCGGTCAAACGCTCCTCCTGCTGGCCCTGTGGCTCGCGGCGGCACCGCGGGCCCATGCGGCGACAGCATTCTGGACGGTGCGAACGGGTCGGGGAACGGCGGCACCCAAAACTGGAGTTCGACCGTGGCCAACCCGGGCACGCCCTACACGCCCGTCGACGGCGATGACCTCCGCTGGCTGAGTTTTTCGACGGCCAACAAGGAGAGCGTCAACGACATCGAGAACCTGTCGGTGCGAAACGTCTCGTTTCAAGGCGCCCCGAGCGGGATCGTGCTGAGCGGCAATACGCTGACGGTGACCGGGACGATCGGCAGCATCAGTGGCGGCGGCGCCGGCACGATCAATCTGCCCTTGGAGTTGAACGCGGCCACGGTCGTGATCGGCAATGCTTCTGGCGACAACATCACCATCAATGGCGTCATCAGTGAGACCGGTGGCAGCCGGAACATCCGGGTCAACGCCGGCACGGTCACGCTCGCCGGCAGCAACAGCTTTTCCGGGAACGTGCAGTTGGCTTTCACAACCGCAGGCCCGACGGTGAACATCAACACGCTGGGCAATATCGGCGCGAACCAGTCGCTGGGGGCCGGATCGCTGATCACGTTCGGGTTTCGCGCCTTTGACGGGACGGTGGTCTACAGCGGCGGCGAGACGGCCACTAACAAAGGCTTTGCGATCGGCGAGAATTCATCCCAGTCAGGCCGGACGGGCGGTGGCTCGTTTGTGAACAACGGCACCGGAGCGGTGACCTGGACGGGCCCCCAGACGCGTCTGAATCAAAACGCGGCCGAGACCCGCACGTTCGGACTCGGAGGCTCAAACGCCGGCAACAACACCTGGCAGAGTGCGATTCAAAACAATAACGCAGGCCTGATCAAGTTCACCAAGTCGGGCACCGGCACATGGATTCTGTCCGGTGCCAACACCTACGACGGCGACACGCTCGTCTCGGCCGGCGTGTTGCTCATCAACGGCGACCAATCGGGGGCCCTCGGGGCGGTAAGCGTCGATGCGGGGGCGGTGCTGGGTGGCACCGGCACGATCGGCGGGGTTTCCGCCGCGATCAGCGGCACTGTCGCTCCAGGACTCTCCGACGCCCTCGGGACGCTCTCCTTCGCGAGCACCGCAGTCGACTTCTCCTCGGACGGCTCGCTGCTGGCCCAGCTCGACGCGGCCTCGTTCACGTCCGACCTGCTCTCCCTGACGGGCACCGGCAGCCTCACGCTCGGTGGCACGAGCACCCTCGACCTCGTGGGGCCGGCGTCGTTCACATCGGCCGGGACCTACACCCTGGCGACGTTTCTCTCCGGGAACCGGACGAGCGAGTTCACCACCGTGAAATACAACGGCACGACCTACGCCAGCCCGACGACCACCGGCGGTATCAACTCCGGTGGCACGCTCGTCTACAACGCCGACAGCATCCAGCTGGTCGTCGTCCCCGAGCCGGGCACGCTGGCCCTGGCCGGCCTCGGCATGTGCCTGGCCGGCATCCTCGCCCGGGGCCACCGGCGGTCGTGATCATCCGGGACGGGAGCCGATTTCATGCTCCGGCCCAGGGCTGACTCCCGGCAGAGCCGAGGACACGAGAACACCCCACGATGCCGTTGTTTCGGTGTGGTTCCGCCCCGCTGGTTGTGATCGCGGCCCTCGCGGCCTCTGCCTGCCCTGGCGGCGAACCAGCCGCCGGTCCGACGGTCGTCAGCGGGGTGATTCCTCGGCTGGCGATGGTCGCAGGGCATGAGCCCCGCTCGGAGGCCGGCGTCGGCGCCGTCATGCCGTGGGCCGACAGGCTGCGGGCGGTCACCTACGTGGCCCACACCGCGACAACCGGCTCGGGCACGGGACTGTACGAGATCACCGACGACCTGCGGCTCGTGAAGCGGCCGGAGAGCGTCGTCGGCACCTACGCCAACCGCATGGTGCATGCCCCGAGCGGGCAGCTCTTTATCGGTCCGCACGCGATCACGAGCGACGGCACGGTCCGCACGATCGACGCCATCAAGGACCACCGGCTCACCGCCACCTGCCCCCATCTGGCCAACCCCGCGGGCATGGTCCTCGTGTTGGGGATGGAGGGGGAGTTTTGGGAGGTCGACGTGAAGACGCTCGAGGCCCGGCTGCTCGCCGACCTCAAGCAGGAGCTCGGCCTGCCCGCCTACGCCAAGCCGCACTTCAAAGGGGCCTGGACCCATCACGGCCGCGTCGTGGTCGCCAACAACACGTTCACCGAGGCGGAGGCCCGCGGCGAGGCGTCGGCCGGGCGGCTGGCCGAGTGGGACGGCTCCACCTGGACGGTGCTCGAGCGGGCGTCGTTCACGGAGGTCTTTGCGACCGAGGAGTTTTCGAAGCCGATGATCTGCATCGGCAACGACGGGCGGTCTGCGATCCTGATGGTCCACGCCGAGGGCCGCTGGACGAAATACCGGCTGCCGCGGCACGGTCATGCCTGGGACCAGACGAGCACGACCGAATGGATGCGGATCCGGGAGGTGGAGACCGAGCGGGGGCTGATGGATTGCTACGGCATCTTCTACGAGGTGCCCTTCAACCTCGTGCGGGGCCGGCTCCGCGGACTGCGGCCCGTGTCGGCCCACCTGCGGGTCGTGCCCGACTTCTGCTCCTGGCGGGGCATGCTCGTGCTCGGCGGCAACCAGGCGACGCCGATGCGATTCGGCCCCGGCCTCGACTTGAATCCGCTCGCCGGCCAGCCGCAGGCGGGGCTGTGGTTCGGCAAGACCGACGACCTTTGGTCCTTCGGCAAGCCGGCCGGCGACGGCGGCGTCTGGCAGGATACGCCGGTCGAGGCCGGCGAGCCGAGCGACCCGTTTCTGGCGGCCGGATTCGACCGCAAGACGCTGCACGTGCGGCACGATTCGGCCAAGGAGGTGACCTTCACCGTCGAGGTCGACTTCCTCGGCGACCACTCGTGGGCAATCCACTCCCGCGTGAAGGTGCCGGCCGGCGGCTACGAGCCGCTCGTGTTTCCCGAGGGCTATGGCGTCGAGTGGATCCGCGTGACGGCCGACACCGACTGTCGGGCCACCGCTCATTTCACCTATCGGTAACGGTAAGGCCGGGCCGCGGGTTGCGGCCGCCAGAATCCGCGGGAGCGTGGCCGTCCGGTCGCCTGTATCATCCGGCTTCCGGATCGCGATCGAATCCATGCGGCGGAGCGAACCGCGCTCCCTCTCCAATGACCACCCGCCGATTGCTCTTGCTGCTGGTGCCCGCCGTCGCGTCCTTTGCGACTCCCTGCCCAGGGCAGCAGCCCCCCTATGACACGCGGCCGGCAGTCGCGCCGCCGTATTGGCGAGTTCGCTACAAGGCGGCTAAGGAGCCGGGCGGCCTGCTATTTCCGTCCTACGAGCAGCCCGAGGCGGCCGACTGCCAGATGTGGTGCGATCCTCGAAACGGGTCGGCCGCCGCGTTCACCGGCGGCGCGGCGGTGGCCGCGCGGGGATTCGCGGGCGACCCGCTGGCGGTGGGATAGCTGCCAACCGAGCGGGTCGCCCGGGCCTGGGAGGAATATGTCAGGAACACTGCCGTCACCGACACGACTCCACCACCCCCCCCACGGGCCTGCAGGTCGCCGGCAACACGCTCACCTGGGATGCCGAGGCCGATCCGGAAAGCGGCTTGACCGGGTTCGCGATCGAGCGCGACGGCAAACGGATCGCCACGCTGCCGGAGCGGCAGCGAACTCCCTACGGCCGGCCCCTGTTTCAGGGCCTGCTCTACAGCGACACGCCCCCCAGTCGGTGGCCGAGAT
>JAQCJP010000029.1 GCA_027592945.1 Planctomycetota bacterium | reverse complement strand
GCCCGTGCCAATCGAGCCGGCGTAGAAATCCGAGCGCAGCCAGGATGGCGAAGCGAGGATTTCTCCGAGCGCAGTGGAGGCCAGGATGGCCGTAACAAGCGTCCGGCGAGATGGCACGGGCCCACCCCGAGCCCGCGCGTGGTGAACCCGAGCGAGCGTCCGGCGAGATGGCACGGGCTCACCCCGAGCCTGCGCGTGGTAGGCTCCCGGAATGCCCCGCTGGCTTGCGCACGGAATCGTCGTCGTGATCTTCGCCGCCGCCCTGGCGGCGGCCTTCGCCCGCGTGAACTATGAGTGGAACTGGGCGGGGGTCTGGGACTACCGGCAGAAGTTCCTGCAGGGATGGCTGGTGACGGTCGGGATCAGCCTGGCGGCCCTCGTTGTCAGCACGCTGCTGGGCGCTGCGACCGCGATGCTGCTGCGGTCGGGCAACGTCCTCTGCGAAGCGTTCGGCCGCGTCTACGTCGAGCTGATTCGCGGCACGCCGCTCTTGGTGCAACTGCTGATCGGGTTCTACGTCGTCGCGACGGCCGTGGGCCTCGAAAATCGCTACCTCGCAGGTGTGCTCTTGCTGTCGCTCTTCAGCGGCGCCTACATGGCCGAGATTTTTCGGGGCGGCCTCGACGCGATCCCCAAGGCCCAGATCGACAGCGGCCGAGCGATCGGGCTCGCGCCCTGGCAGATCCTCCGGCTGGTCGTGCTGCCGCAGGCGGTGCGGCTCGTCCTGCCGGCCGTGGCCGGCCAGCTGGTCTCGCTGGTCAAAGACTCGTCGCTCTTGTCAGTGATCGCGATTTCGGAGTTCACGCTGGCTGCCCAGGAGGTGAACTCCTTCACCTACTCGACCCTGGAGAGCTACCTGCCCCTGGCGGCCGGCTACCTGGTGCTCACGCTGCCGCTTTCCGCTCTGGCCCGCTGGCTGGAGCGACACTTCCGCTACGAGGCCGGCTGAAGCCGACTGCCGACTCCAGATGAATCTCGTCGTCGACGATCTCGTGCAGCAGTTTCCGATCCGCGGGGCGGGCGGCCGGTCTGCCGGCACCGCCACCGTGCTCGACGGCCTGTCGCTGGCAACCGGCGACATCGGCACGCTCGTGCTCGTCGGTCCCTCCGGGGGCGGCAAGTCGACCCTGCTGCGGATTCTCGCCGGGCTCGACGTGCCCACCAGCGGACGGGTCGCCTTCGACGGCGAGCCGCTGCCCCGCGACGAGGACCAGCTGCGGCGTTATCGCCGCACCGTCGGCACGGTCTTCCAGGCATACAACCTCTTCCCGCACCTGACAGCGATGGACAACCTGCTTCTTCCGCTGATCCACGTCCACGGCCTCTCGGCGGCCGCCGCCCGCGAGCGAGTCGCCGAGCCCCTCGCACGGTTCGGCCTGGCCGAACATGCCCACAAGCGGCCTGCCGAACTCTCCGGCGGCCAGAAGCAGCGGATTGCGATCCTGCGGGCGCTGGTGGTGCGGCCCAGGCGGCTCTTTCTCGATGAGCCCACCTCGGCCCTCGATCCCGAGATGCGGGCCGAGGTGCTCGAGATGATCGCGGAACTGCGGGCCGAGGGGGGGCAGTTCGTGCTGGTCACCCACGAGATGGGTTTCGCCCGCCGCGTCGCCGACGAGATCGCGTTTGTGGCCGACGGGAAGGTTCCGGTGCTCGCCCCGGCCGCCGCGTTCTTCGACCAGCCGGCCAGCCCGCAGGTCCGCTCGTTTCTGCAGCTCACCCTCGCCCCCTGAGGTCACGATGAACAGTCCCTCCGAGCCCGCTGCCGCAGCCGCCGAGGCCCCGTCGCCGAGCCGTCTACCGGAGCCTGCCGAGGCCGCCTTCCTCGGGTCGCTCGTGGCCGATGCGGTGGCGATGCCCGTCCACTGGTACTACGACCAGGCTGCCCTCGACCGAGACTATCCGAGCCTCGCCGCGGCGGCGGCCGGCGAGACGGGCGGGCCCGCCTATCTCGCCCCGCGGAATCCCCATCCCGGCAGCATCCTCTGGCGGAGTCAGTGGACGCCGCCTGGCCCGCAGTTCGACATCCTGCGAGAGCAGGGGGCCTTCTGGGGACAGCAGGGCATTCACTATCACCAGTCCCTCGCCGCCGGCGAGAACACGATCAACCAGCGGCTGGCGGTGGAACTCTTTCAGATGGTTCGCCGCGACCGCTGCCACGACCCGGCGAAGTGGCTCGACCGCTACGTGAGCCTGATGCTCGAGCCCGGTTGGCATCGAGACACCTATCTCGAGGAGTACCATCGCCACTTCTTCACCAACCTCGCCGCCGGCCGCAAGCCGATCAACTGCGGTGTCCGCGACATCCACATCGGCGGCCTCGTGCCGGTGCCGGCCCTGGTGGCGGCCCTCGGGCCGCGGCATCATGATCTCCGTGAGATCGTGCAGCTCCATGTCAGCCTCACCCACAAAGACCCTGACGTGCTGGCGGCCGCCGACGCGCTCGTCAAGATCCTGGTGGCGGTCCTTCCCCGGCCGGAGGCAGCGACCCGGTCTCCGGACGAGGCGGCTCTCGCACTTCGCGAAGCGATCCTCGAGCACGCCCGTGATTCCGTCTCGCGGGCCAAGCTCGACGCCTGGAGCCGGCTCTCCGACCGGCAGCTTGTTGGCGGCACGCTCTCAACGGCCTGCTACATCGACGATGCCTTCCCGGCAGCCCTCGCCCTGGCCTGGCGACATGCCGCCGACTTCACGGCGGGCGTCGTCGCCAACGCCCGCTGCGGGGGTGACAACTGCCACCGTGGCGCGGTGGTCGGCAGCCTGCTAGCGGCAGCGACGGGGATCCCGCCGCGGCTCCTGACCGGGCTCTTGGCCTCTGCTAAAGTGATGCAGGAATAAGCCGTTTTCGCCCAGGAAGTCCCGATGAATCCGACCGCCACCGGCCAGGGCCGGCGAGGCGTGACTGCCGCCTCGCACCCCTTTGCGTCTCTCTCGGTTCCCGTCACCCCCACCCACACGCTTCTGCTCGACGCCGACCCGGTTGCGGCCGACCCGGTGGCCGTCAAACGCGAAGCCCTGCGGCGGTATTTCCATCAGACCTGCGAGGCCTACGATCGGCTCTTCGCGCTGATTCGCGACGACGCGGCCTATTACGAGCGGCACGAGCCGCTCCGGCATCCGCTGATCTTCTACTTCGCCCATCCGGCGGTCTTCTACGTCAATAAACTGACGACCGGCCGGCTGATTCCCGACCGGCTCGATGCCAAGCTCGAGGCGATGATGGCCGTCGGCGTCGACGAGATGTCGTGGGACGACCTCAACACCGCCCACTACGAATGGCCGAGCGTCCAGGCAGTCCGCGACTACCGGCTGCGGCTCCGGGAGCTGATCGATTCATTCCTCAGCGACATGCCGCTGACGCTCCCGATCGACTGGGCTTCTCCGGCCTGGGTCATCCTGATGGGCATCGAGCATGAGCGGATTCACCTCGAGACCTCGAGCGTGATCATGCGGATGATGCCGCTGGAGGATCTCCGCCGTGGCGACGAACTCTCGGCCGAGGAGCAGCAACTCTGGGCCAGTTGCCGCGAGGCGGGAACACCGCCGGCCAACGAATGGCTGCCGGTCGCCGGCCGCACCATCCGGCTCGGCAAGCCGGAAAGCGATCGGACCTATGGCTGGGACAACGAATACGGCCACGAGGACGTCGTGCTTCCGGACTTTCGGGCCGGCCGCCGGCTCGTCTCAAACGCCGAGTTCCTCGCCTTCGTCGAAGCGGGCGGCTACCGCGACGAGTCCTTCTGGAGCGAGGAGGGCCGCGGCTGGCTGCACTACACCAAGGCCCGCCATCCGCGGTTCTGGGTTGAGCGTGGCGGGGAGTACGTCCAACGGAACCTGCTCGAAGAGATTCCTCTCCCGCTCGATTGGCCAGTCGAGGTCAACTGCCTTGAAGCCGAGGCGTACTGCAACTGGCAGGCGAAGGAGACCGATGAGAACGTCCTTCTGCCGACCGAGGCCCATTGGCACGCCCTCCGGCAGGACGCGGTCGCCGCCACGCGAGGCCGCCTGGCATGGGATCAGGCCACCTGGCCGGAAGCCCCGGGCAACATCAATCTCGAGAAGTTCGCCTCGTCCTGCCCGGTCACGATGTTTCCGCAGGGGGAGTTCTCCGACGTGGTCGGCAACGTCTGGCAGTGGACCCGCACCCCGATCATGCCCTTCAAGGGCTTCGAGGTGCATCCGCTCTACGACGACTTCTCCGTGCCCACCTTCGACGGTCGCCACAACCTGATCATGGGCGGCTCCTGGATCTCGACGGGCGACGAGGCCCTCGCCTCGGCCCGCTATGCCTTCCGCCGGCATTTCTTCCAGCATGCCGGGTTCCGGACGATCGTCGAGCAGCCGGGCAACGAGGCGACCACCGCCGGCTCGAAGCTCTATGAGACCGACAGCCTGGTGACCCAATACCTCGATTTCCACTATGGCGACGCCGCCTCCGTCGGCGGCTCGGAGGCCGCTCTCCCCTTCGGCGTGCCCAACTTCCCGCGGGCCTGCGTCGAGGCGACGATGCCAATGGTGCCGGCTGGCAGCCGGAATCGCTGTCTCGACATCGGCTGCTCGGTGGGCCGCTCGGCCCTCGAGTTCGCTCGTTTCTTCTCCCATGTCGATGCGATCGACTTCTCAGCCCGCTTCATCCAGTCGGGGGTGCGGCTGCAGGAGGGGGGCGAAGTCCTCTACGAACTCCCCACCGAGGGCGAGCTGACCGCCAACCGGGCCATTTCGCTCGAACGGCTGGAGCTGGTCGAGGCCGGCCCGCGTGTGCTCTTCATGCAGGGCGACGCCTGCAATCTCAAGGCCATTTACACCGACTACGACCTGATCTTCGCCGGCAACCTGATTGACCGGCTCTACGATCCGGCCCTGTTCCTGACGGGCATCGGTGATCGGCTGGGGCCGGGTGGGCTGCTGGTGATCACCTCGCCGTACACCTGGCTCGAGGAATACACCCCGAAGGAGAAATGGCTTGGCGGCCGGCGGGAGCACGGCGAGCCGGTGACCACCTTCGAAGGTCTGGAGCGGACGCTCGCCCCCCGCTTCGAACTTGTCCAGCGGCAGGACATCCCCTTCGTGATCCGGGAGACAGCCCGTAAGCACCAGCATTCGGTGGCTGAGTTGACCGCCTGGCGGCGTCAGGACGCGCCCTCTGGTACGATCTGAGGGGAGGCCGGACGGCCGCCTGCCCATCCCTCGCCCCACCCTGCCATGGCCTTCGACCCCTGTCGCGAATGGCTCGGGATCGATCCCGTCGATCTCGCCGATCCCTGCTCTGTGCTGGGCCTGCCTGCCGGTGACCATCCGGCTGCAGTGATCGCGGAGGCGGCTGCCGCGCGGCTGAAGCAACTCGGCGAGATCGCCCCCGGCCCGTTCGGAAAGGCTCACGAGACGCTTGTCAGACGGGTGGAAGAGGCCCGCGACCGGCTCCTCGAGACAGCCATTCCCACGCCCGAGCCAATCACCACCGAGCCCGTGGGCGGCGCCCCCATGGAGGCTCGTCCTGCGGAGCCGTGGAACTCGACGGGGCCGCCAATGACCGCCGCCAAGCCGGCCTACCCCGAGGCGGAGTTGGACCCGCTTTCACGCATCTCGACGGTTCGACCCCGGCGGAGGCGGCAGCCCTCCCGATCCTCGGGATCGACCGCCGTGCTCATGAGTGTGACGGCCCTGCTGGCTGCGGCGGTGGCCGTTCTTGTGGTTGTGGTGGTCAAGAATCCGTTCCAGCAACCGGATCGAGCGGGCGCGAAGGTTGCCTTGCGGACCGACCCTGCCCCCTCCGTCAGGCCGCAGCCGCTAAAAGCCTCGGAGACCGGCCGAAAACCCGAACCCGAACAGCCGCCGGCCGCCAATCGGCCTCGCAAGCCCAAGGCACGACCGAGCCCACCCCCGCCTGATTCACCTGCCGGGCCGCCGGCCAGTTCGCTGGCCAACGACGAGCCCGCTCGTGAACCGCCGGCCATCAGCCAGCCTCCGGCTGAAAACCAAGCGGGCAGCGAGCGTCAGCCGCCGGCCGCCGCAACGATGACTGCCGAACGTCGCCGGGCGATCGACACCCTCCTTACCGAGGCCTTTGCCTCGCTTCAGAAGGAGCAGTTTGACGCCGCTGACGAGTCGATCAAGAAGGCCTACGAGACGGCGGGCGATGATGTCGAAGCCGCGACCAGAGCGGAGGCCTGGCGGGCCCTGGCAACCTACGCTCGGGATTTTATCGGCCATCGCGAGCAAGCCTTCTCGGCGGCGGCCGCCGGCCGGGAATACCAGGCTGGCGGCAAGGTCTTCGCCATCATCGAGATCACCCCGACGCTGGTGACGTATAAGTTCGAAGGCCGGATCATGCGGGTTCCCCGCGATCAGCTCGATCCGGCGCTCGCCATGGCGATCGTCGAGAAGTGGTTTGCCGCCGACGGCCGGGCGGCCAACCACCTCTTCCTCGGCGCACACTGGCTCTGTCTCGATCCGCCACAGCCGAAACGGGCGCGGGCCGAGTGGCAGATTGCCGGTGACGGCGGCGAAGATGTCGACCTCCTGCTTGCCCTGTGTGATGACCCTGTGATCCAGCAGGCCGGGAAACGCTGAGCCGACGACATGACCGACCCGCTTCCGATTCCTGTTGTCTCCGGCCCGGTTTGTGGAGCCGTCCGCCCGCCAGGGTCGAAGAGCATCACCAACAGGGCGCTGGTCTGCAGCGGGCTGGCCCGCGGTGAGAGCCTGCTCACCGGCGTGCTCGACAGCGAAGACACCCGGGTGATGGTGGCGGGACTGGCCGCGCTCGGCGTCCCGATCGAGGCCCGCTGGGCTGACTCAGAGCTGCGGATCGAGGGATGCGGGGGCCTGATTCCGGCGGCGACGGCGACGCTCGACTGCCGGGCCAGCGGAACGACGATGCGGTTTTTGTCGGCCGTGTGCGGGCTCGGGCACGGCAGCTATCGGCTCGACGGCACCGCCCGGATGCGGAAGCGACCGATCGACGACCTGCTCGAGGCAATGCGGTCGCTGGGAATCGACGCGGATGCCGAGAGCGAGGGGGGGTGTCCGCCGGTCGTGATTCGCTCGCGGGGCATCCGGGGCGGTCGCGTCGCCGTGGCGGGGGGCACGTCGAGCCAGTTTGCCAGCGGCCTGGCGATGGTGGCCCCCTGCACGACTGACGGCATGGATCTGGAGTTTGCGGGGCAACTGGTCTCGCTGCCCTACCTCGCGATGACGCGAAGCGTGATGGAGGCCTTTGGCGGCTGCTGCCATGTCGTCAACGACCGGACATGGCGAATCGCCCCGGGAGGCTACGAGGGCCGACACTATTGCATCGAGCCCGACGCCTCGGCGGCGAGTTACTTTTCCGCCGCCGCCGCCATCACGGGCGGAACTGTTCGGATCGAAGGGCTGGGCCGCGGCAGCATACAGGGCGACATTGGCTTCTGCGATGCCCTGGAGGCAATGGGCTGCACCGTGACCTGGGAAGCTGACGCCGTGACGGTGGCGGGCCGGGCTGCCCGGGGGATCGAGATCGACATGAACGCCATCAGCGATACCGTGCCAACGTTAGCCGTTGTCGCTCTCTTTGCCGAAGGCCCGACCGCGATCCGCAACGTGGCCCACGTGCGTGACAAAGAGACCGACCGAATCTCCGATCTCGTCAGCGAACTGCGTCGCCTCGGGGCCGACGTCGAGGAACGGGCCGACGGCCTGACACTCTGGCCGGCTGGCGAGAGCGGCCCACTCCACGCCGCCCGGATTCGCACCTACGACGACCACCGGATGGCGATGAGCCTCGCCCTGGCTGGCCTCCGGGTGGAGGGCGTCGAGATCGAAGACCCGGCGTGTGTCGGCAAGACATTCCCGGCCTATTGGAACACCCTCGGCAGGCTGGCGGGATTCCCGCAGCCTTTTCCACCCCCGGCGTAGTCGGCCGAGTGGCCCGCCCGAGGATGGCCGAGGCTCAGGCCGTCGCGTTGTCCGAGCCCGCCTGCCCGAGAACCATCGCGGCACGCTCGAGCAACTCCTCAGCCCGGTCGGCCGCCGAACGCTGCGGAGCCCGGGAGTCGGCCGCCATCTGCTCGTCCAAAGCGACAAATCCACCACCGCAGTGCTGGCAATAGACTCGCTGACCGAGCAGATTCACCCGCACTTGAAGCATGCGTCCGCAGACCGGGCAATGCTGGTGGTAGTAGACGGGTTGCGACATGGATTTTTGCGGAACGATAGCCGAACAGTTCACGAAACGACGCCGAGCGGGCACCGCGTCCCAGGACCGCCTCCGCCGTGCCGGAGTCTACGCCCTGCCCCCCCCGATGGCAATCAGCCTGCCATGAGAATCTGATGCAGCCCGGGATTTTCTGCAAGTGCGACCATCCAGACACCTGGTTCCCGCGGTGAACGTCGGGGTGTCAGGGAGGTAGTTCCAGCCCCGACAGCGACCCGATAAACTGGTGGAAGTGTGCGGAGCAGGCTGGGGCAAACGCCCCGCAGGAGTGGGCCAGGCGATGCTGCAGCGGCCTTTTTTCACCCCCGTCGCGATCGGTTTTTGGTGTATCACCAGTGGCTGGCTGGTCGCAGCCAAAATCCTGCCCGCCTGGCAGCCTGGTGCTCCGCCGGGCCATCAAGGCCTTTACGCCACGGCGGGCGGGCTTGCCCCCGTCGCCTGGACGGTGTCCTGCAACGGGCGGCCCATCGGCTGGGCCCTTACGCGGAGCATCCGCTCGGAACGCGCGGGCGTCTTTGTAGACAGCCGCCTGCACTTCGACAGCCTGCCGTGGAACGAGATTTTGCCGGGCTGGGCCACCCGTCTCGTCACGAGGCTGATGCCCGCCGATCACGACAGTCCCTTTGACGCCCGTGGGCGTCTGGCGATCGATGACGCCGGCAAGCTGCGGTCGTTCTCGTCGGTTGTGCAGTTGCCGGGCAGACGGCATCCTCTCGTTTTGACCGGCACCGTGAATGAGGGGGCGGTCACCATCCATGTCGCCGCCGGTGAACTTCGCTATGAAGTGACCAGGCACGTGCCGACCGACATGATGATCGGCGACGAACTCTCACCCCAGGCCATGCTGCCGGGACTGGAACCGGGACGACGCTGGACGGTGCCCGTCTACAGCCCACTTCGCCCCGGCCAATCGCCCCTGGAAATCCTCCATGCCGAGGTGGGCGACCGCGAGACGATCTTCTGGGACGACACCCTGATCTCGGTGCATGTGGTCAACTATCGGGAAGAGTTGTCGAGCGACCGGGAACCTCGCTGCCGGCTCTGGGTTGATCAGACCGGTCGTGTCCTCCGTCAGGAGGCAGCCTTGCTGGGCGCCCGGCTGACGTTCGACCGCCGTTCCGATGACGAAGCCGCCCGCATGGCGAGCACCGAGTACGGCGGCGATAGCCCGCTCCTCCCGACGATCATGGGAGAGACGCCGTGATCGAATTCGATCATGTAACCCGCACCTACGGCCCCAAGACGGCCGTCTCCGATCTCACACTGGCAATCCCCCGTGGCGAGTTGTTCGCCTTGCTCGGCCCCAACGGGGCCGGCAAGACGACGAGCATCAAGATGCTGGTCGGGCTGCTTCATCCGAGTCGCGGCAGCGTTCGCATCTGCGGCCACGACGTGGTGGCCGACCCCCGCGGGGCCCATCTCCACGTCGGCTACGTCCCCGATGAACCCTGTCTTTACGACAAACTCACGGGGCGGGAGTTTCTCTGGTTCATTGCCGACATGTTCGGGATGCCGCGGCATCTGGCCCGTGGCCGCATCGATCGTGAAATCGAATGTTTTGAACTGGGCGAGTTTGCTGACGACCTGGCCGAGAGTTACTCGCTCGGGATGAAGCAGCGGCTCGTCTTCGCCGCCTCGCTCATCCATGACCCCAGCGTGCTGGTACTCGACGAACCGATGGTCGGGCTCGATCCGCGGAGCGTGCGGATCGTCAAAGACCTGCTCGCCGCCCGGGCTCGAGAGGGCATGACGGTCTTCATGTCGACGCACACCCTCGCCATGGCCGAGGAGATGGCCGATCGCGTCGGGATTATGGTCCGTGGCCGGCTGCGGTTTCTGGGCACGGTCATGGAACTGCGGGAGCAGGTGGCTCTGGAATCGACATCCCTCGAGCAGCTTTACCTGGAGTTGACCTCCGCCCGAGGAGAGGAGCGATGAGGGGGCCTCCTCCCCCCGAGCCCGTTCGGCTGCTCTCGCTCGAAGAGGAGGCCCGGGTCTTTCTCCGGCTGCGGGCAACGCTGATCTGGGAGACAGCTCGCACCATGCTGACCGGGTCGCGGCTGCGGCTGTCACTGGTCGTGCTCCTCAGCGGGTTGTTCTGGGGAGCCCTCTACGGCCTGTTCGTCGAGGCGTTCGCCTTCCTCGACGCCCTCCATGCCAACGTGATCTCCCTGCTCTTCAACGCCTTCTTCTCCTCGCTGATGGTGATGCTGGTCTTCTCCACCGGCATCCTGCTCTATGGCGGAATGTACCGTTCCCCCGAGGCGAGGCTGCTGCTGACGCTGCCGGTTCGGGCCGAGACGATCTACGCTCACAAGTTCCGGGAAGCGATGTGGTTTGCCAGCTGGGGCTTCATCCTGCTGGGAAGCCCCATGCTCGTCGCCTACGGCGTCGTGCGGGAGGCCGCCTGGCCTTATTTCGCCCTGGTGCTGCCGTTCATGCTCGCCTTCGTGATGATTCCGGCGGCCCTTGGCGGCATCGCCTGCCTGGTGCTGGTTGGCTGGCTGCCACGGCTGCGGCTTCACGCCGTTTCGATCGCGGTCGGGCTGGCCTGCATCGCCGCCCTCTGGCTGGGGTGGTCGCTGCTGACGCAGTCACGAGCGGATGCGATGTCGGCCGCTTGGTTTGAGCGGGCTTTTGCCCGGCTGGCGATCACCGAGCAAAAAGTGCTCCCCAGCTGGTGGCTCTCGAGCGGCCTGCTCGAAGCTGGCCGCACCGACCGGAACGGCCAGCTTTCAGTTTCTGGAAGCGTCGAGGCGCTCAAGTTTCTGGCACTCCTGATCGCCAACGCGATGGTGCTCCAACTCGCCGCCGGGTGGCTGGCCCGAAGGGCCTATCGCCGCGGCTTCAGCCATCTCACGGGCGAGGTGCCGGCCCGTCGCCGCCGCCGAGCCAACTGGCTGGACCGGCTCCTGACGGGAGGTGAACGGGCCGCGGGACCGCTCCGCCTGCTGCTGGTCAAGGATCTTCGTCTCTTTCGCCGCGACATCGCCCAATGGTCGCAGTTCCTGATCTTCTTCGGGCTGCTGGGGCTCTACTTCTTCAATCTACGGTCCTTCAACTACCACAACGCCTATGCCTCGATGATCGGGTTTCTCAATCTGGCTGTGGTCGGCCTGATCCTGTCGACATTCACCACCCGATTCATCTATCCGATGATCAGCCTGGAGGGACGCCGCTTCTGGATCCTGGGGTTGCTTCCCGTCCAGCGAGACCAGATTGTCTGGTCGAAGTTTCTGTTCTCATTTCTGGGGGGCCTGATTCCGTGTGCCGGCTTGGTCTTGTTGAGTGATTCCATGCTGGGGCTGCCCCGGTCCCTGATCGTTCTCCACGAATACTGCTGCCTGCTGCTCTGCCTCGGGCTCTCCGGGATTGCCGTCGGACTCGGCGCCATGATGCCCGAACTTCGCGAGTCGTCACCTTCCAAGATCTCGTCCGGCTTCGGGGGCACGCTCTGTCTGGTCCTCAGCTCGCTGTTGATCATGGTGGTGGTGACCGTCGCGGCGATCCCGACGCACCTTTTTCTCCTCGCCCGCACCCTCGGCCCGACGGTCGTCGCGGAGGACGGCCTGCTGGCCTGGGCGGGGGGGATCTGGGGCACGACCCTGAGCCTGGCGGTGGTCTCGACGGCGGGTCTGGCTGCCTGCCTGATTCCGCTGCGGCTGGGCCTGGTGGCCTTCCGCCGCCTGGAGGTCTGAAGGCTACCGGACGTGGCTCCGCGGCGGTATCGACCAGGGGGCGGACGACCCTTGTGAGCCGCGAAACCGCCGTTTTTCACGCTCTATCGGCAGCCGAGGGTTAGCGGCGGCCGGATCCTGCGGTTGTTCACATGGCGGGCTTTGCGCATCATCCCCGCATCCCACCTGTGACCCTCATGATTCGTCCGGCTCATTCTTCTGCCGAAGCCCCGTCTCCCTGGGGCACCGGCCACCATCGGGTGCAACTCGGCGCGGTCCAGTACCTCAACACCAAACCCTTGGTGCACGGGCTTGCTGGCATGGAGCTCGATGTCGCCTACGACCTGCCGAGCCGACTGGCCGACCGGCTGGCTCACGGGGAACTCGATGTCGCCCTGATTCCTACGGTGGAGGCCTTCCGACAGTCTCAGCAGACGATCATTTCCGATGCCTGCATCGGCTGCCGCGGGCCGGTGATGAGCGTCAAGGTGCTGTTTCGCACGCCGCCGGAGCGTGTCACCACCCTGGCCCTCGACGAAGGCTCGCGGACAAGTGCCGTCTTGGCCCAGGTGCTGTTGGCTGAGCGGCATGGCGTTCGGCCTCGGGTCGAATCACTTCCGATTGGCGCCGGTAGCCGAAGCACCGCTGCGGACGCGATCCTCCTGATCGGTGATCGCGCCCTGCGGGATGTGACCGACGGCGGCGCGTTTCAGGTGATCTGGGATTTGGGCGATGAATGGTGCCGCTGGACCGGCCTGCCGTTTGTGTTCGCCGTCTGGGCGGCCCGGCCTGGGATCACATCAGGCAGACTTGTCACTCGGCTGGAGCAGGCCCGGGATTCGGGCGAAGCCAATCTGGCTGCCATCGCCGCCGCCGAGGCCGCCCGGCACGGGCTGACGGTTCCTCAGTGCCTGGGTTACCTCCGCGACAATCTGCACTATCATCTTGGCGAGCGAGAGCAGGAGGCGATTTCGCTCTTCCGTCGCCTTGCGTCCCGGCTCGGACTGGTGCCCGCGGCAGGAACCGCGAGGCCACCGTCGACTTCGCTGACAGGATTTCGGTAATGGCTGCGATTCACGACATTCTTGATGGCGTCGTAGCAGGCGAGCGGCTCGATGCGGCTGACGCCGTCCGGCTGTTGGAGTCGCGGGAACTGGCCGCCATCGGACGTGCCGCTGACGCGGTCACCCGCCGGCTCCATCCCGAGCCCTACCGGACCTACAACATCGACCGCAACATCAACTACACGAACGTCTGCACGGCGGTCTGCGATTTCTGCGCCTTCTATCGCGGCCCCAAGAGCCCTGAGGGCTACATCCTCGACCGCGACGTGCTCCTCAAGAAGATCGAGGAAACGGTCGAGCTCGGTGGAGATCAGATCCTGATGCAGGGCGGGCTCCACCCCACGCTGCCGCTGGAGTGGTATGAGGAACTGCTGCACGACATCAAGCGGGATTTTCCCCAGGTCAATGTCCACGGCTTCTCGCCCCCGGAGATCCATCACTTCACGAAGGTTTCGAAGCGGCCGCTGCAGGAGGTGCTCGAGCGGCTGGCCCAGGCTGGCCTCGGCTCGCTGCCGGGCGGGGGTGCCGAGATTCTCGTCGATCGTGTCCGGGCAGCGATCACCCGCGGCAAGGTGATGACCGACGACTGGCTGGAGGTCAACCGCCAGTGGCATCGGCTCGGCGGGCGGAGCACCGCCACGATGATGTACGGCCACGTCGAGACGCTCGCCGAGCGGGTCGAACATCTCGAGCGGCTGCGGGATCTGCAGGATGAGACGGGCGGCTTCACCGCCTTCATCTGCTGGTCGTTCCAGCCCGACAATACCGACATGGATGAGACCCCGCCGGCGGGCCCCTTCGAGTACCTCAAGACCCAGGCCGTGGCCCGGCTATTCCTCGACAACTTCCCCAACATTCAGTCGAGTTGGGTGACCCAGGGCCGCGAGATCGGCCAACTCGCCCTTCTCTTCGGTGCCAACGACATGGGGAGCCTGATGATCGAGGAGAACGTGGTCAGTGCCGCCGGCACCGTCCACCACCTCACACTCGACGAGATGAAGAGTGCGATCTCGGAGCTCGGCTGGATTCCGCGGCGGCGAAACGTGTTCTACGAACTCTTCGAGGAGGAGCCGGTGGTCACAGTTGCTCCCGCGGCCAACGCTCGGCCCGGCTTCGTGCCGCTGCCGGTCGCGGGCACCTCGCCCTGACAGCGGTTACCGACGTCCTGGGCCGATGTGCTTCGCGGTGGCCTGCGGGTATCGGCTCTGGCACTCCCATCCGGCGGCACGCCCCGGTCCTGACGGTCTGATCCCGTGACGCTGCCCTCCCGTCTGACGCTCCGGTGCCGTTGGCTGCTCCCGATGGTCGGGCCGCCGCTGGAAGACGCCTGGTTGCGGCTCGAGCGAGGGCGGATCGCCGCGGTCGGCCGGGGACGGCCGCCTGGACCGGCCGCCGCGACGCGGGATCTCGGCGATGCCATCGTGCTGCCGGGACTCGTCAATGCCCACACGCACCTCGAGTTTTCAGATGCCAGGGCACCGTTCGACGCCAGCGGCGGGCTGCCGGGCTGGATCGGCCGCGTGGTGGCCGCCCGCCGGAGCCGGGAGGCCGAAGCCACGCCAGGCCACGCCCCTCAGGCTGGCGTCGTGGGAGCAATTCGTCGCGGGCTCGCCGAGAGTGCCGCCGCCGGCGTGACGACGATCGGCGAGATCGCGACCGCGGCTCCGCCCGCCGCCTATTGCGGCCCCGGCCCGCGGGCGCGGGTCTTTCGAGAGGGCCTCGGCCTGCAGGCAGCTGCCGTGACCGCGGTGCCCCGGGCGATCGAGGCCGACCTCAACCGGCTTGAAACGGCGGGTATCGCCGTCGGCCTCTCGCCACACGCCCCCTACTCGGTCGCGGCGTCGCTCGGCCGCCGACTGATTGAAGCGGCCGGCCGTCGCAGCCTTCCCGTGGCGATGCATCTGCTCGAGAGCCGGGAAGAGGAGGAACTGATCGCCACGGGCAGCGGCCCCTTCCGCCACCTCCTCGAGGATCTGGGAGCCTGGGACCCCTTGGCACCGCCGGTCCTCCTGCCGGCCGCCGAATGGATCGGCCAACTGGCCCGGGCTCGGCGTGGCGTCGTCGTGCACGCCACCCACATCGGCCGCGATCGGGCGGCCCTGGCTCGCCTGGCCCGCCATCGCGACCGGCTGGCCGTCGTCGTCTGCCCGCGGACAACGCGGGCAATCTCCGGCGTGCTACCGCCGCTAGCGATCCTCCGCGACGCTGGCATCCGCGTGGCGATCGGCACCGACAGCCGGGCGAGCAATCCCGATCTCTCGGTGCTCGCCGAGTGCCGCACGCTCGTCGATGCCGGGCTCGCCTCGCCTGAGGACGCCCTCCGGATGGCGACCACCACCGGGGCCTGGGCGGTCGGCTTCGAGCCGCAGGCCGGAGTGATCGCCGTCGGCCGGTCCGCGGATCTCGCCATCATCCGGCCCGCCGCGGCCACGCCGCAAAGGACTGCCCCGTTCGCCGCCGCCCTCGACCCGGGGGCCACGATTGCGGCAACGATCCGCCGCGGCCGGCTCATCGCCGGTGAGGTCCGTTGAGCGCAGACAACCTCGAGATTCACCCTTTTCGGCGAACCACGGTGTCGGCCGTGGAGCCCGTCGGGAACCTTTTGCGGCCTCACCGCATCTGATCCTATGCTGCCGTGAGACGGAATTGCCGGCGGCCCGCCTACGGAGGATCGAGGTCATGCCCACGCGCGCTCTCCGACCGCTTCTGCTGCTCACGCTGCTAACGGGCATTCCCGCCGCCCATGGCGACGGCCTGATCGTGATCGACCGGCCACCCCCTGGCTGGCAGCCGCAGCCGCATCTGCCTCACGCCTTCGCGCCTCTGGAGGTCCGTCGCCACCACGTCACGGTCTCGATCGACGGCCAGGTCGCCGTGACCGAGGTGGATCAGACATTCTTCAATTCTGGCGCTCGGCAACTCGAGGGCACCTATCTCTTTCCAGTGCCCACAGGAGCGAAGCTCGACTCCTTCGCGATGGAGATCGATGGCAGACTCACCGAGGCCGAACTCCTCGACGCCGCGAAGGCCCGAAAGATCTACGAGGGAATCGTCCGCAGCATGAAGGACCCGGCCCTGCTGGAATATGCCGGACAGGACCTGTTCAAGGTGCGGATTTTCCCGCTCGAACCCGGCAAGGAAAAGCGAATCAAACTCAGATACACGCAGCTGCTGACGGCCGACGGCGGGCTGCTCGAATATCGCTATCCGCTCAACACCGAGAAGTTTTCGGCGAAGCCGATCCGGTCGGTGAGCGTGACGGTTCGGCTCGAGGCCGACGATCCGCTCACCACGATCCACTCGCCGAGCCACGAGATCGAGGTGACGCGGGACGGCGACCGGAAGGCCACCATTGGCTTTGAGGCAAACGACATCCGCCCCGACACGGATTTCCAGCTGATCTGGGGCGTCGAGCCGAGCGATGAGATCGGGCTGGGGCTTCTCTGCCACCGCGGGCCGGGCGAAGCCGAGGGCACCTTCGCCCTCTTCGCCGCCCCCACGGCCGCGGCGGTGGCCACCCCCCCGCAGCCCAAAGACATCATCTTCATTCTCGACACCTCCGGATCGATGGCCGACGGTGACAAGCTCGGCCAGGCCCGGCGGGCCTTGGAGTTCTGCCTGCGGAATCTCGACGACCATGACCGCTTCGGCCTAGTTCGCTTCGCCACGGAGGCCGAGTCGCTTGCCGACAGGCTCCTGCCGGCCGATGCCGCCTGCCGCGACAAGGCCGTCGCCTTCGTGCAGGGATTCAAGCCCATCGGGGGCACGGCGATCGCCGAGGCACTCTCCCGCGGCCTGAAGCTCGCCGCAGCCGGCCACGATCCCGACCGTCCCTGCTTTGTCGTCTTCCTCACCGACGGCCTCCCGACCGTCGGCGACACCGACGTCAGTCGGCTTGTGAAACTGGCCACAGACGTGATTGCCGACAAGCCCATCCGCGTCTTCTGCTTCGGCGTCGGCACCGACGTCAACACCCACCTCCTCGACCGGATCGTCGAACGGACCCGGGCAGCGAGCCAGTACGTGTTGCCGGGCGAAGACCTCGAACTCAAGCTTGCCAACTTCTATGGCAAGATCGCCAGCCCGGTCTTGTCAGATCTGAAGCTCGCCGTGGAGGGCGACGTGCGGCTCTCGAAGACGCACCCGGCCCCCCTCCCCGACCTCTTCAAGGGCGAGCAGCTCGTCGTCTTCGGCCGGTTTGCCGGCAGCGGCCGGGCCACCCTCACGCTGACTGGGAGCGCGGCGGGCAAGCCACGGCGGTTCACGATCACCAAGTCGTTTCCTGAACGGGATGATTCCCGCGATTTCCTTCCTCAAATCTGGGCAACTCGCCGGGTCGGGTTCCTTCTCGACCAGATCCGGCTCCACGGCGAAAGCAAGGAAATTCGCGAGGCGGTGGCGGAGCTCGCCCGCCGCTACGGGATCGTCACCCCGTACACATCGTGGCTGATCCTGGAGGACGAGGGCCGCCGCAACGTCGCCGCCCGCGACCGCACGCTCCAAGCCTTTGAAGCCGACCGCGAAGCCCGGGCCGAAGCCGGCCGAATGTATGAATCGGCCCGCCGCCAAGCCAGCGGAGCCGCGGCCGTCGGCGACGCCCAGGCCTTCGACACCCTCCGCCGTGCTGAGGTGCTCGCTGCCCCGGCCGCTGCCAACGAGAAGTCGTGGCGGGGCCAGGCGGGCGAGGGAGCAGGGACGGGCCGGTCGGTGCAACGGGTCGTTGAAGACCAGCAGACGCAGAACATCGCCGGACACACCTTCTATGCCAATGCCGGCCAGTGGATCGACGCCGGCGTTCAGGAGCGACCGGAGGCCCCCCGAAAAAAGATCCGCTTCGCCTCCGACGCCTACTTCGCGCTGCTCGACCGCGATCCAGCGGTCGCCCGCTGGCTCGCCCTGGGCCGCAACGTGGTCGTCCTCGTCGGCGACACAGTCGTGGAGATCATCGAATGATCGAGGACGCCGGGATCGCCCAACAACCCGCAGTCCCCCCGGCTCGCGCCGGGGGGCTTCTATGGAAAAGGGGCCAGGCTCCGAGCGAAGCGAGGTGCCTGTACCCTTTTCCAACTCGAGGGCGGGCGGCGGATCACCGCTCGCGGAAGGTGATCCGGCCCTTGGTCAGGTCGTAGGGAGACAGTTCGACCTTGACCTTGTCGCCGGGGACGATGCGGATGAAGTTCTTTCGCATCCGGCCGGCGACGTGGGCGTTGACGATATGGCCGCCGGCGATCTGCACGCGAAACCGGGTGTTGGCGAGGGCCTGGGTGACCACGCCTTCGACCTCGAGAGCCTCTTCTTTTTCCGCCATCTGGATTCCGGGGTGGGGATGGATCTGGGGAGAACTGCAAATGCTAGCCAGCGGGGCCGGAGGCGTCCAGCGGAAGGCCGCTCGAGCCCGCCGCCCGGCCCAGGCTCACGCCTCGTCGTCGGCTGTCGCCACGCTCCCGCCGGCCCGCCACCGCAGGTAGGCGTCGAGAAAGCCGTCGAGATTGCCGTCGAGCACGCTCTGAAAGTTGCCGACGTAATGGCCCGTTCGCTGGTCCTTGACCCGCTGATCGGGGTGCAGGAAATAGTTGCGAATCTGTGAGCCGAAGCCGGTCTTGGGCTGCTCCTTGTAGCGGGCGGCCTGCTCCGCCTCCCGCTGCTCCTCCTGGAGCCGGGCGATCCGGGCCCGGAGCATCTTGATCGCCGTGGCCCGGTTTTTGTGCTGGCTCCGCTCGCTCTGGCACTGGACGACGATCCCGGTCGGGAAGTGGGTCAGCCGGATGGCGCTCGATGTCTTGTTGACGTGCTGGCCGCCGGCGCCGCTGGCCCGGAAGACGTCCTCGCGAATGTCTTCATCGCGGAGTTCCACCTCGGTGTCGTCGTCGGCGATTTCTGGCGAGACATCGACCGCCGCGAAACTGGTCTGCCGCTTGCCTTCCGAGTTGAAGGGGCTGATCCGGACGAGCCGGTGGATGCCCGACTCTCCCTTCAAGTAGCCGTAGGCCGAGGGGCCGCGGATCGCGACGGTGGCGCTCTGGATGCCCGCCACTTCGTCGTCCTGCCGGTCGAGCAGTTCGACGGTGCAGTCGTGCTTGGCAGCCCAGGCCGAATACATCCGCAGCAGCATCTCGGCCCAGTCGTTGGCATCGGTGCCGCCATCGCGAGCATGAATCGAGACGAGTGCGTCGCGGGCATCGTGCGGTCCGGAGAGTAGCGACGTCAGCTCCAGGGCATCGACGAGCTTCTCGACCCGTTCGGTCTCGCTGGCAAGTTCGGCCTCGAGCGACTCGTCCTCCCGGACAAGTTCCTCGAGCGCCTCGAGATCAGCGCTGGCGGCAAGGGCTTCTTCGAGCGGCTTGAGGACGGAGTTCACGCCCTTCAACTCGGCAACGGTGGCCTGAGCCTTGGCCGAGTCATTCCAGAACTCGCTGCCGCTCATCGCCTCTTCCAGGCGAGCGGCCGTCTGCTTGCGTCCGTCCCAGTCAAAGAGAGTCCCGCAGCTGAAGCAAGCGGGCCCGGATCGCGTCGCCGCGGTGGAAGAGGGTGGTATCCATGGGCCGGATTCTACGCGGCGGCCGACGATTGGAGAAGCGGAGGCCCGGGAACAACGGGGCAAACGCGATCAGATCCGAGTGACGCGGTTGCCTGGCAGCCGGCGGACGATCCGCCGCATCTCGAGGGCTCCGATCGCGGAGAGAATCCGGGAGACGGCCAGGTCGCAGCCGGCAACGAGGTCGTCGATGTCGATTTCCCGGACGCCGCCGCCGGCGTCGGCCGCCGTCCGGTCGAGCGTTTCGAGCACGGTCTGTTCGACCTTGTCGAGCCGGAGTTCGGCGGGGGAGCGGACCTCCCGGCCGTCGGGGGCTTTGGTCGGCTCAAAGAGCGGCCCAAACTCCTCGAGGATGTCGTCGACATTCGTGACCAGCTTGGCCCCGTCCCGGATCAGCCGGTTGCAGCCACGCGACATCCGGCTGTCGATCGGGCCGGGCACGGCAAAGACCTCCCGGCCCTGCTCGCCGGCCAGCCGGGCGGTGATCAGGGCACCGGAGCGGTCGGCAGCCTCGACCACCAACGTGCCCAGCGCGAGCCCCGACACGATCCGGTTGCGACTCGGAAA
This sequence comes from Planctomycetota bacterium, assembly GCA_027592945.1. GTDB lineage: Bacteria > Planctomycetota > Planctomycetia > Pirellulales > UBA1268 > QWPN01. The sequence goes on along the minus strand of JAQCJP010000029.1, from coordinate 2,230 downwards.
GGCTCCCGGGATCGGCGTCGCCAGTGGCGGGGCCTCGCTGATGACCGCTCCCCGGCCGGCGATTTCGACGGCGAGTTCGGCATGTTCGGGCGGATAGACCGACAGCACCCCCGAGCCGAGCACGGCGAGCGTGCGTCCTCCGGCGTCGAGGGCGCCGCGGTGGGCCGCCGCGTCGATGCCGCGGGCCAGCCCGCTGACGATCGTGTAGCCCGCCCGGGCCAACGCCCCAGCGAGCTGACAGGCGACTCGCCTGCCGTAGGCCGTCGCATGGCGGGCGCCCACGATCGAAACGGCCAGGCTGTCGCAGGGCTCGAGCCGGCCCTTCAGGAACAGCAGCGGGGGCGGGTCGTCGATCTGGGCCAGGAGCCGCGGATAGCCGGAGGTGCCCTCAGCGATGATCTCCACGCCCCGCCGCCGACAGAGATCGACCGTTTCCGCGGCGATCCGCGACCCGGCCAGCGTGGCGATTGCGGCGGCCAGTTTTGGGCCCACCTTGTGCACTGCCAACAGCTCGTCCTTCGTGGCTGCGAAGATGGCCTCCGGAGAGCCGAAGTGGTCAAGGAGCCGCCTGCGGAGGATGCTGCCGACCCCCGGCAGGCAGGCGAGCCGGACGTGGTCGAGACGAGGCTCACGGCCGGCGGGAGGCCGATCGATCGCGGTCGCAGCCATACACAAATACTCCAGAGGAGCATGTAGTGTACAGGCGTTCCGATCCCGCTACAAGCAGCCGGTTGGCGAAGGTCCGCGTCAGCTGGCGGCGGCCTTCAGTTCGGCGAGGTGCTGGGCGGTGTTGACCAGCCGGTCCCAGTTTTCCTCGACGTATTCCGGCGGGCCGCCGATCTGGGCGACCACCTGGGCCACCTCCTCGGTCGGCACCATCTCGATCGCGTCCCAGGGGCAGACCTTGAGATCGTAGGGGTTCGATTTCTTGCCCGGGATGTGCACGCAGACCTCGCAGCCGACGCACCGCTCGATGTCGATCTCGCACCAGCTCTGCAGGTTGTGGAACTGGTCGTATTGCTGCACCTTCACGATGCAGTCGACCGGACAAACTTCCAGGCAACTCTCGCAGCCGGTGCAGTTGTCGGCGTTGATGACCGCCAGTTCCTTGGGCAGCTTCTTGCGGGGGCCTTGCTTTGCCATGGTGGGTCTATTCGGCAGGTGGGAAGGGATTTCTCCAGCAGCCTCTATGGTAGCCCGTCGATCCTGACCGGCCAAACGATCCGGAGCCAGCCCGCGCCCCGCCTGCAGTGGGGGCCGTCTGATCAGGCTGCCCGCGGCAGCGGCGTTTCCGGCCGCGACCGGGCACCGTCGTCGAAGGCGTAGCCGAACCGCTCGATGTCGCCAGCGAAGGCCTCGGCGACGCGATCCCGCAGGGCCGGCGTGTAGTAGGTGCGGTAGTCGTCGCGGGCGGTACTGTTGAGGCAGGGAAGCGCTTCCTCGACGCCGATCCGGCGGCAGACGAAGGCGAAGTCGCTCGTGAGCGACTCGTAGCGGCCCACGAAATCGACGAGCAACCGGCCGTGGCGGTCGCAGAGGAGGCTGCTCTGGGAGAACTGCCCGCGCCGGATCTCATACTCGATGTAGGCCTCGAACGACGGCAGCGAGCGGGCGATCCGGCTGCGGCGGTGACCCGGCTTGGTCCGCAGGTAATGCCAGTAGGAGACCAGCAGATCCCAGGGGTTGCGGACGAAGGCAAACTTGAAGAGGGAGTCGAAGGTCGCCCGCGGCAGCCAGGCCCGCATCACGGCGGCAGAGGCATGGGCGCGAAACTTTGTGTTGGGCCAGGGGGCGAAGTGATTGATCGGGATCCCCAGCCGAGCCAGCAGCTGATTCGGCAGGTAGGCGTCGGGATGGGCCGCGTAGCGATTGAGCACCCTGTGCACACTGCTACCGGCCGTCTTGGGGACGTGGATGAACGCGAAGCGGTGGCTGGCAGAGAGGAGCATTTGGAGGCCTCGTGAGGGGCGGGGAGAATGCCACAAAGCTCACCCCGCCGCGAGGCCGATTTGGGCGAAGAGCTCCATAAAAGCCCCCCGGCGCGAGCCGGAGGGACGGCGGGCCGTTGGGCGAGAGCCGTCCCCGGTAGCCCGCGAAACCGTTCACCACCAGCCCGCCCAATCCGCGATCACGACCACACAGGCTCGGGGCAAGCCCGTGCCGTGTCGTCCGGACGCTCGCTCTGGGCATCCTGCCCTCCGCTCGCTCGATGCCGGCTCGCTCTCGGCTT
>JAQCJP010000280.1 GCA_027592945.1 Planctomycetota bacterium | reverse complement strand
ACTCCGTCCCGATCGAGCCGGCGTTGGGAAACCGAGCGTAGCCAGGATTGCGGAAGCGAGGTTTCCCACGAGCGAGCGGAGGGCAGGATGCCCGCAGCGAGCGTCCGGCGAGATGGCACGGGCTCGCCCCGAAGCCTGCGCAAGCTGAGCGTCGTTACCGCTCGCCGAGCCGGCGGGCGAGCTCCGGGGCGAAGTAGGTCAGCACGCAGTCGGCGCCGGCCCGCTTGATCACCAGGATGCTTTCCAGGGCGGCCGCCTCGCCGTCGAGCCAGCCGTTGTCGGCGGCGGCGTGGATCATCGCGTACTCACCGCTGACCTGATAGGCGAAGGTCGGCAGGCCGAATGTTGTCTTGACCCGCTGGATGACGTCGAGGGCGGTGCCGGCCGGCTTGACCATCACCATGTCGGCCCCCTCGGCGATGTCGAGGGCCACCTCACGGAGGGCCTCGGCCGCGTTGGCCGGGTTCATCTGGTAGGTCTTTTTGTCGGCGAGCCCCTGGCTGGCGGCGGTGCCGAGGGCGGCGGCGCTGCCGACGGCGTCGCGGAAGGGGCCGTAGAAGGCCGAGGCGTACTTGGCAGCGTAGGAGAGGATCGCCACGTCGTCCCGCCCCACCGCGTCGAGCGACTCGCGGATCGCCCCGACCCGGCCATCCATCATGTCGGAGGGGGCAACGACATGGCAGCCGGCCTCGGCCAGCACGACCGCCTGCCGGCAGAGCACGGCAACCGTTTCGTCGTTTTGAATCTGCCCGTCGGCCAGGAGGCCGTCATGGCCGTGGGTCGTGTAGGGATCGAGGGCCACGTCGCAGATGATGCCAAGCGCGTCTCCAAACCGCTGGCGGATCGCCCGCACGGTACGGCAGGCGAGGTTGTCGGCCTCGTAGGCGTGGGCTCCGTCGTCGGTCTTGAGGGCCGGCTCGACCACCGGAAAGATCGCGAGGGCCGGGATGCCCAGGCGAATCGCTTCCTCGGCGGCCCGCAGGACGCCCTCGACCGGGAGCCGCTCGACGCCCGGCATGCTCGGCACCGGCAGGGCCGCCTCGTGATCGTGGACGAAGATCGGCCAGATGAGATCGGCTGGGGTGAGCACCGTCTCGGCGACCGCCCGCCGCAGCCAGTCGTGCCGGCGGAGCCGCCGGAGGCGGGTTGTCGGGAAGGATCCGAGCTGCTGCGGGTCGTTCATGAGCGGGAGTCCACGATGACCGCCGCGGCCAGGTCGAGGGCCGGCTTGGCCGTATCGCCCCCGCGGGTCGCGATCGCGCACGACTCGTCGGTTTCCCAGACAGCCACCCGGCGGGCGATGACGCCGAGGTCGGCCAGCACGTGCGGGGCGACCACCTCGAGCAGATAGCGGGCCATGTTCTCGGCGGTCGGGTTCCAGGGGAGGAGAAAGTATTTGGTCGGCTCGGCGAGCCTGACGGCGGCCAGGGCGGTGGCGTCCTCCTCCCAGAGGATGAAGGCGTGGTCCCAGTGCTCGTCGAGCCAGCCGAGCAGCCGCCGCTTGATCAGGGCGAAGTCGATGACGCGGCCAACCGCATCGACCTCGGTGCCGCCGCCGGTCGCCTCGACCTCAACCTCGACCCGGTAGTTGTGGCCGTGGAGGTAGGCGCAGCGGCCCTCGTGGCCGAGCAGGCGATGGCCCGCACAAAAGCGGAGGCTGCGGAGCAGCGAAAGACGTGTGTCGACCGGCTGAGACATGGGCGAGCGGGGCACAGGCAGGACGCGAAGGGCGGCTGCCGGTAGGCAAAAATGCCGCTTATTTCCAATCATACCCCACTGACCGGCCGTGCGGAGCCATCCGAAGGCGGGTATCGTATGGGCCGCGGGGCTGATTCCAGGCTGTCCCGCGTCGCTTCCGGCTTCCTTATCTCATCTCGGGCTCACGCGAACGCAACCATGATCCTCGTCACCGGCGGGGCCGGCTTCATCGGCTCCAACTTCGTGCTCGACTGGCTGGCCGCCTGCGACGAGCCGGTCGTCACGCTTGACAAGCTCACCTACGCCGGCAATCTCGCCAACCTCGAGAGCCTCGCCGGCGACCCGCGGCACCGGTTTGTGCAGGGCGACATCGCCGACCGCGAACTGGTCGAGCGGCTGCTCGGCGAGCATCCGATCCGGGCGATCGTCCACTTCGCCGCCGAGAGCCACGTCGACCGCTCGATCCACGGCCCGGAGGACTTCGTGGCCACCAACGTGGTCGGCACCTTTCGGCTGCTGGAGGCGGCCCGGGCCCACTGCTCGGGCCTCGCCCCGGCCGACCGGGAGGCCTTCCGGTTTCTGCATGTCTCGACCGACGAGGTCTACGGAACGCTCGCCCCCGACGATCCCCCCTTCAGCGAGACCAACCAGTACCGGCCCAACAGCCCCTACGCGGCGAGCAAGGCGGCCAGCGACCATCTCGTCCGCGGCCACCATCACACCTTCGGTCTGCCGGTCGTGACCACCAACTGCTCCAACAACTACGGCCCCTGGCAGTTTCCCGAGAAGCTGATTCCGCTCTGCATCCACCGGGCGGTCTCGGGCGAGCCGCTGCCGATCTACGGCGACGGCCGCCAGGTTCGCGACTGGCTCTACGTCGGCGACCACTGCTCGGCCATCCGGCGGGCCCTGGAGGCGGGCCGGCCCGGCGAGGTCTACAACGTCGGCGGCGCAAGCGAGATGGCCAACATCGACGTCGTCACGATGCTCTGCGGAATCCTCGACGAGGAGCAGCCGCGGGCCGACGGCCGGTCGTATGCCGAGCAGATCACCTACGTCACCGACCGGCCCGGCCACGACCGCCGCTACGCGATCGACCATCGCAAGATCACCGCCGAGCTCGGCTGGCAGCCGGCCGAATCATTCGCCTCGGGCCTCCGCAAGACGGTCCGCTGGTACCTCGACCATGCCGAATGGATCGCCGACGTCACCAGCGGGGCCTACCGCGACTGGGTCGGCCGCCACTACGCCGGCAGCGACCCGGCGGCCGGGAAGGCGGAGGGGCGATCGTGAGCGGTCCGCGACGCATCCTCGTCACCGGCTCCTCAGGCCTGATCGGCAGCGAGGTGGCCAGCCACTTCGACCGCGAGGGCTGGGAGGTCCACGGGGTCGACAACAACCAGCGGGCGGTCTTTTTCGGCCCCGCCGGCGACACCCGCTGGAACCAGCAGCGGCTGGCGGCCGACCTGGAGCGGTTCGAGCATCACGAGCTCGACATCCGCGACCGCGACGGCGTGCTCGCCCTGGTCGCCGAACTGAAGCCGGCCGCGATCGTCCACACCGCCGCCCAGCCCTCCCACGACCGGGCCGCAGCGATCCCCTTCGACGACTTCGACACCAACGCCGTCGGCACGCTCAACCTCCTCGAGGCCGCCCGCCGGGCCTGCCCCGAGAGCCCGTTCGCCCACATGAGCACCAACAAGGTCTACGGCGACGCCCCGAATGAGATTCCGCTGGTCGAGCTCGAGACCCGCTGGGACTACGCCGACCAGACCTACGCCCACGGCATCCCCGAGTCGTTTCGGATCGATCAGTGCAAGCACTCGCTGTTCGGGGCCTCGAAGCTGGCCGCCGACGTGATGGTCCAGGAGTATGGCCGCTACTTCGACATGCCGACCTGCTGCCTGCGGGGCGGCTGCCTGACGGGGCCTGCCCACTCGGGCGTCGAGCTGCACGGCTTCCTGAGCTATCTCGTGAAGTGCAACCTCGAGGACCGCCGCTACACGGTCTTCGGCTACAAGGGCAAGCAGGTCCGCGACAACATCCAT
>JAQCJP010000279.1 GCA_027592945.1 Planctomycetota bacterium | reverse complement strand
CGCGAACCCATATTCCATGTGCGCGCGTGTCGCCGCAATAAAAGCCCCCCGCGTGAGCCGGGCGGGACGGCGCAATCAAAAAAGGGAACATTCTACTTTTTCAGCTAGCCGATTTCGTGGAAGGGCGGTCTTCTTGCGAAAAAGTAGAATGTCCCCTTTTTGCGGGCTTCGCGTCGGGCCATCAGGCCTTGCCCGCCTGCCAGGCGGCGAGTTCTGAGTCATAGACGCGGACCTTCGCCCAACTGGTCGCGTTGGCCGCGATGAACTCCTGATGCCGCGGCGAGGTCTGATACGTGTCGTGAACTTCATGCGAGGCAAACACGATCAAGAGAAACACGTCCCAGTCGCGGTCGTTGACCTCGCGGTCGTAGTCGGCGAGCGTGCCGGCGGCGAAGGCGACTTCGCCGGGATGGCCGGTGAGGTGCTCGCGGCAGGACGCCACGAGCGCCGCGGCTGCCTCGGCGTTGCGGTCACGGAGCGTGAAGTAGACCGAGTGGGCGAGCACGGTGATCAGGTCTCCTCGGAGTGGCTGTCGCGGGCCACCTGCGTGGCGGCCGGGCCGGCGGAGCGGGGCGTCGCCGGGCCGATGATCTCGACGACCTCGGTGTCGTCGAGCATCTCCCGGCTCTCGAGCTCGCCGGCGAGCCGGTCGAGCTTGTCGCGGTTGTCTGACAGGAGCGTGGCGGCACGCTCGGCTGCCTCGCCGAGGAAGCGGGCCACCTCCTCGTCGATGATCTGGGCGGTATTCTCGCTGAACTCCCGCTGCTCGTAGACGTCGCGGCCGAGGAAGGGATGCTCCTGCGAGCTCTGGCAGGAGACCGGTCCGAGCTTGTCGCTCATGCCCCAGTGGGCCACCATCTTGCGGGCGATCCGCGTCGCCTGCATCAGGTCGTTTTCGGCCCCGGCCGAGTATTCGCCGAAGATGAGCTTCTCGGCGGCCCGGCCAGCCAGGATGAAGGCCAGACGGTTTTGGAGGTCGCTCTCGCCGACGTTCATCCGATCTTCCTCGGGCACCAACTGCGTCACGCCGAGGGCCCGGCCGCGGGGGATGATCGTTACCTTGTGGAGCTTGTCGACGCCCGGCAGGAGCCAGGCGGCCAGGGCATGGCCCGCCTCGTGGTAGGCGGTCATCGTCTTCTCGCGGCCCGCCAAGACCTCCTCCCGTTTGGGGCCCATCAAGACCTTGTCGCGAGCGTATTCGAAGTCGGCGGCATCGACAGCCTTCTTGTCGTGGCGGGTGGCCCAGAGGGCCGCCTCGTTGACGAGGTTGCGGATGTCGGCGCCGGTGAGGCCAACGGTGCCGCCGGCGAGCCGCTCGAGATCGACGTCGGCCGCGAGGGGCACGTTTCTCGTGTGAACCTTGAAGAGCTCGAGGCGGGCCTTCTGGTTTGGGCGGTCGACCGTCACATGCCGGTCGAAGCGGCCCGGCCGGAGGAGGGCCGGATCGAGGACATCGGGCCGGTTGGTCGCCGCCAACACGATCACGCTCTCGGTCGGGCTGAAGCCGTCCATCTCGGAGAGGATCTGGTTGAGCGTCTGCTCCCGCTCGTCGTGGCCGCCGCCGAGGCCCGCCCCGCGGACGCGACCGACCGCGTCGATCTCGTCGATGAAGAGGATCGCCGGCGCGGCGTCTTTGGCGGTCTTGAACATGTCGCGAACCCGCGAGGCCCCGACGCCGACGAACATCTGGATGAACTCGCTGCCGGAGATCGAGAAGAAGGGCACGCCTGCCTCACCGGCGACCGCCCGGGCCAGGAGCGTCTTGCCGGTGCCCGGCGGGCCCATCAAGAGCACGCCCTTGGGCACCCGGCCGCCGAGCCGCTGAAACCTCTTGGGATCCTTGAGGAACTCGACGATCTCCTGGAGGTCGGCCTTGACGTGCTCGAGGCCCGCGACGTCGGCAAAGGTCACCTGCTTGTCCCCGGCGGCGTAACGCTTGGCCGGCGACTTGGAGAAGCCTCCCAGGAACCCGCCGCCGCCGAGCGGATCACGGGCCCGGCGGAGCGTCATCCAGAAGCCCGCCATCAGGAGCAGCGGTACCAGCAGGTAGAGCCCGAGCAGAAAGCCCGTGCCGTCGGAGGGTGCGACGACTTCGGTGCGGATTTCGGAGTGGTCCTGCATCAGCCGGTCGAAGCCCTCCCGGAGGTAGGGCGTGAGCGTCAGGCGAAACACCTTTGTGGCCGGCCGACCGATTTTTTCGTCGGCCGGCAACTCGGCGATGAACCGGCCGTCGACCTGGTCGCCACTGATCACGACCTCCGCCACGTTGGCGGCCCGCACCTGGGCGACAAAGTCACTGTAGGAGATCTTGGTGGCCGAGCCGGTGGCGTTGCCGGTGATGAAGGTCGCCAGGGCGACCGCGGCAAGGATCAGCAGAACGACCATCGGCAGGCCCAGCGGCTTGCCGAGCACGGGAGGCTTGCCAGATTTGCCGGGCTGGTTCTGCGGAGACGGGGGGGCGGTGCTCATGAAGAACTGCTGAGGGCGACGAAATCGGTGGGCCAGTGGCCGCAAAAAAGTGGGACAGGGCAGTCTATCAGACAGGCCTCGACAGCGGAGGGGCACAGACTCGGGGCGAACCGGAAACTCGGTGAGCGGCGACGCGTAGAAGCCCTCCGGCGCGGAGTCACCCGTTGGCCGGGCTTGCAGCCTGCCGTGCGTTGCCCGTCGTGGGGGCGGGCTTGCAGCCTGCCCGTTCCGCAGGTTGCAAACCTGTGGCTCGTCTGGCACGGGCCCACCCCTCGCGCACCCGTATTCCATGCGCGTCCTCGGGTTGGAAAAGGGTACAGGCACCTCGCTTCGCTCGGAGCCAGTCCCCTTTTCCATAGAAGCCCCCCGGCGCGAGCCGGGCGGGACGGCGGGCCGTTGGGCTCTTCGCGGCCCCCGGAAACTCGAAAGATTCCCCACCACCCAAAGCCCGGCGTTGCCCACCAACCCGCTCCGGGCTTGCCCCCAACCCACCCGTCCCGAGCCCACCGCCCTCTGGCGGTCGCGTAGACTAACTAGGCGAAGGCCCGGCACGAACGCGGACAAGGAGGCTCACAGTGGCCGAGGGCAGAAAGCGGGGCGTGATCGCGATTACGCGGCGGGAGGAGAAGTTTCTTGTGATCCGACGCGGGCTGACCGTGGCCGCGGGCGGCACGATCTGCTTTCCCGGCGGCCATATCGAGCCGGGCGAGGAGGAGCACGAGGCGGTCGTGCGGGAGTGCCAGGAGGAACTGGCCGCGGTCGTCGAGCCGCGACAGTGCGTCTGGCGGAGCGTGACCACCTGGGGCACGTCACTGGCCTGGTGGACGGTGACGCTCAAGGGGGAGGGAGACCTGGTGCCGCACCCGATCGAAGTGGCCGAGATACTCTGGCTCTCCGTCGAGGAGATGCTCGCCGACCCGACGCTGCTGGAGGGGAATCGGCCGTTTCTCGAGGCGATTCGCGACGGCCAGATGCTCGTGTAACGGCAGCTGTCGTCGGCTGTCGCCAGTTATTCCTCCGCCGGCGGGTCATCCTTTGGCAGGATCACGCCCTGCGGCTCCTGCGGCGGCGGAAACTGCGGCGGGTTGGCGGCGGCATCGAGCATCGCCTTGAACCGGTTGGGCCGTGGCGGGGCGATCGGGGCGGTGGCTGAAGCCTGGCGGACGGCCGGATCAACGACCGTCGGTCGCTCGGTTGCCTTCACCCGAGCCAGCCAGTTTTCGAGCGTGATCCGTTCGCCCGGCGAGAGTGGCTTGGCGACCAGCCGCGCCGAGGCCG
>JAQCJP010000028.1 GCA_027592945.1 Planctomycetota bacterium | reverse complement strand
AGCAAGCGGCCGGCGACCAGCCTGGCTGAACGCCGCCGGCAAACCCGTGCAACCAGTCGGCCATTCGCCGCCCGCCCGGCCTGCCCGAGTCCGGCCTGCCAAGCAAGTCCGCGGGCGAGCCCACTCTCTCGCATCAGGGCTCCTGGAACGCTATTCTTACGGGCCCACCGATCCCCGATAGCTCAATGGTAGAGCGGCCGGCTGTTAACCGGTAGGTTGTAGGTTCGAGTCCTACTCGGGGAGCTACCTTTGCAGGGCGGAGCAGCGGCTCGCGTGGAGCGGCACCAAAAACCGAACTACAGCACACCGCCCGGGTCGACTGGGGGTAGCAGGGGCTCAAGCGCGGTGAGGATACTCGATGCCTTTTCGATCGCCCTGACAGCACTCGCACGTGTCGCCTCGGCCACGCCGCAGAATCGGGATCCGTGTCGATGACGGCCTCGGCGGCGGCCAAGGCGCGGCCGGCTTTTGCCCATTGGCTACGAACGAATTCGTTCATGCCGCTACACCGAAGCGGCGGATCTCGCGAAGCAATGGGCTATCGCCGCGATAGTATTCCTCTTGGGCAAGCACTTTCACGCTGACGCGGCGCCCCAGTCGCAAAGAAACCGGATACACGGCGATCAAGCTCCGCTCCAGTTCCTCTCCAAAGTCAACGATCAGACGTTTCAGCACCACGAGCAAGTCGATGTCGCTCTCCGGACTTGCCTGCCCTCGGGCCTCTGATCCGAAGAGCACGACGGTGCTCAAACGCTCCCCGTAGGCACGCTCCAGCCGTTCCCGCAGTTCGGCGAGCAGAGCGGAGGTGGTCATGTTGGATTCCTGGGGATAGGAGCGTGCCTGAGAGACTCATTCTACCGACGGCTCGGTGCGACCTCCTGCGGACTACCAGCTGCGTCGGTTTCTGCGTCGCCTTCCCCCAGCAACCCCGTTTTCCCGAATGAAAAAGCGGTTGTGCGTTGCCCTACTCGGGGAGCTTTCTTCGCATGGTGTCGCACCGGCTACACCACTCGTCTCGATCCTTATCTACTCAGGGGGCGCCCTCGCGGCCAGCTTCGGCCTCCTGCACGAGCCACGTTCCGGGCGTCATGATCGCGAGTCCGTAGAAACGAGTGCCGAGCAGGCGGCCAAAATCGGCGCGATCGAGAGTCAACAGGACGTCGGCCGTCGCCAGGGCACTAAACAGGATCGGCCGGTCCTTGTTCACGGGAAACACGGCCGGCTTGTCGATCGTCAATACATCATCGACCAGATCGAGTCGAGATCGCAGCCGCAGCCACGCGACCGTGACCGGAGCGGTGAAGCCCGCCAGATTCCTGTTGACTTCGTCAACCGCGTACGGCGTTGTGATCAAACGCCAGTCCCGCGTCGATGCCCGATGAAAGAGTTCCCGGGAGGCACCCTCCGCCGACACGGCCGCAGCGATCAGCACGCTCGAGTCGAGAAACAGCCTCACGGCCGCGCTCGAAGCCGCCGCATGTCCGCCTCGTCTTCCGCGATCCAGCCGGCAATCTCATCGGGCGTGAACGTTCGTGGTTCGGGTAGCGGGGCGCCCTCGGCCCGGAGTCGCGACGCCAAAAAGAGCATCAGTTCTTGCTTCTCGGCAGGCGAGAGTCCCGCGGCGGCAGATTCGATCTCGGCAAGAGTGACCATGAGCACAAGCGTACACCGTACAGCACCCACCTGCCAAGGACCCGCAGACAGCCAGTCCTCTTGGACAAGACATCCTGCCAGGCATTTGCCGTCGCTTGGTGCGGACTCCTGCGGCTTTGTGCGAAGTTAAGCGTGCGTCGGATTCTGCGTCGCCTTCCCCCAGCAACCCCCGTTTTCCCGCAGGAAAAGGCGGTTGTGCGTTGCCCTACACGGGGAGCTACGCCCTCTTTCGCAGGAGGTCGCATTGAGCCGTAGGAGGTCGCAAGTCGTTCTGCGGCTTGTGTTTTTGGCGCGGGACGATTTTTTCGGCGAGAACGCCTGCGGCGTCCTGCGAGCACCAGATCTGGTGCACCATCGAGACCAGATCACTCATGAATCCGATCGGGTGCAGGCCGTCGCCACTCGCGTGGTATGGTTGCGAGTCACTTCCGCGACGCAGCCGTTTGAACCGATCTGCCCGTTGAGCCGGTGATCCCCATGCCCAGAGAACGCGTTGCCGACAAACGTCTCCGAGCCGAGCAGGTGCTCGCCGCCCTCGACCGGGGCTATCCCGATGCGGCCACGGAACTGGCCTTCGGCACGCCCTTTGAACTGCTCGTCGCCACGATCCTCTCGGCGCAGGCCACCGACGTGAGCGTCAACGCCGCCACGCCGGCGCTCTTTGCCGCCTATCCAGACGCGGCGGCCCTCGCCCAAGCCACTCCCGAACAGGTCGAGCCCTTCATCAAGACGATCGGCCTGTTTCGCAACAAAGCCAAGAACGTCGTGGCGGCGGCCAAGCGGATCGTCGATCTCCACGGAGGCGAGGTGCCCGAAGACTACGACGCCCTGCTCGCCCTGCCCGGCGTGGGCCGAAAGACCGCCAATGTGGTCGCCAGCAACGCCTTTGGCCGCCCGGCCATCGCTGTCGACACCCACGTCGGCAGGCTCGCCCGCCGACTGAAGTTCAGCAGCCACCAGGATCCCAACAAAGTGGAGAAGGATCTTGAGTTACTCTTCCCACAAGACCGCTGGACCTTCCTCCACCACTCGCTGATCCTCCACGGCCGACGCGTCTGCCATGCCCGCAGCCCCAACTGCAACGCCTGCAATCTCGCGGCCCTCTGCCCATCCGCTGAACCAGAGGGCTCTGCGACGGCGTGAGAGCCGTGGCAGCGCAGACGACAGCACGCCGCCCCGCTCCAGTTGGTGGTCAGCACCTCCTGCACACCCTACCGGACCAGCCTGCTCACCGGCTGCCACTTCTGACAGACCGGCAAACAAGAAAGGGTTGCATTCCTTTTTTGATCGTGAGAGTCATCTGCGGGACAGGCGGCGGCTGGATTACGGCCGGAGGAACGCCAGTTGGGCCGATCAATGATGGGTCGATCTGGTATCGGTTTCGAACCCGCCCCTGAATCAGGCGTTGGAGTCGACTACCCGGAAGAAGGGTCTTGGGGGCCCGTTCCTGAAGAGCCTCAGTTGCGGCCGCGGAATGGCTCGTAGATCCTGATTTGAAACAGGAGTTCATTCGCTGAAAACTGCCCGTCGTACAAGCCGCCGTTGGACGGGATGACAAACCTCACCTCGTTCAACGAATAAAAGCGGTACCCGAGGTCGAGCGTGATCCGGTCGCTCACCGCATACACCACGCCGCCGCCAGCCTGCCACGCAAACTGCGTCGCCTGAACATCGGCAAGGATCGCTTGACTTCCGAAGATAACGTCGCTCGACCACCGATAGCCGCCAGCACCGATTCCTCCACCGCCATAAAGGCCAAACTTTTTCGTGATGGAGACATCCCGCCACGCATTGCACAAGACCGACCAGTTGTCTGTTGACGCTTGTCCAAACTCGTTCTGGATCCCGTCACGATATCGACCCGCCGCTTCGACCCGCCACTGGCCTCGTGGGCGGGAAAAGGCCATGCCGACCGCGCCACCAGCGGTGAAACTTTCTGCGTATTCGTTTTGACTCGCGGGCTCCCCGGGATAGGTGAACTGCCCCCAGGACGCACCGATGATCGGCGACACATACCAGCGACGTGTGGCGCCATCATCCCCACGAGTCAGGCCGACAGGCTGGAGGAGCGCTCCGATGTCGACGTCCTGTGCGGACGCAGCGGAAGGAATCATATTCACGCCTTCAAACGAGCTCGCGACCGCCGTTTGGCAGCAGAGCGCAACGACCGCGAGGGATAATCCGATCGAAGTTCGCATAGTTTCCTCCCGTCGCTGTTCGGATGGTGGGCCGCCTGTTGGTCGATTGCCGACGCTCGCGACAGGGGGGACTTCGGCTGCCAATCCCTCTGCCCGTGACAAAGACCCGACCGGTCGAACCCGACAGCCGAACCCGTAAACTTTCCTGAAAAGGCAACCAGCCGCCGTTCCATTTTCACCAACACGATCAGTTTGCCTTGTTCGGAGGTCGTAACGGCACTTTTCGCCGGCGGTGTGAAGGGACGGTCGGCAAGCCTGCTCTTGATAGCCCACGCCCTGCGCGAACTGCCGGCCGCCCTGCTCGCAGAAACGGTCGCCTGCGTTCCGCTGGCATTCGGCGGGCCGCCGCCCACCCCGGGGCCTGCCGTTCAGAGCAGCCGCCCGCCGGCGGACGGACGCGAGACAAAGATCTCGGGCGTGATGCCGGTGGCCGCAAGATAGCCGGCGTGTAGGCGGGCCGCGATCTCGGCGGCCCGGCTGCTCTCGCAGAGCGTGACCGTCGAACCGCCGAAGCCGCCGCCAGTCATTCGACTGCCAATCACGCCGCCGGAGCGGCCGATCTCGCCTGCGAGTGCGACCATCGTGTCGAGTTCCGGGCAGGAGACCTCGAAGTCGTCGCGGAGCGACTGGTGACTGGCCGCCATCAGCGGACCGAGCGACTCCATCTCACCGGCCTCGAGGGCCTCGGCAGCCGCCACGGTCCGGGTGATCTCACCGACGACATGTCGGCTGCGGCGATTGATCGGGGCACCGAGCCGGTCCCAGGCCGCCTCGACGTCGGCCATCGTCACCTCCCGCCAGGAGGCCTTGCCGAGCATCGCCAGGCCGTCCTCGGTGTTCTTCCGGCGGGCGGCATAGCCGCCGTCGGTCAGCTCGTGGTGGACGTTCGTATTGGCAATCAGGACCGTCAACGCGGGGTCGGAAAAAGGAACCAGCCGCGGTTCGCCCGATCGGCAGTCGATCAGCACGAGCCGATCGGGTTGGCCGAAGGTCGAGGCAAACTGGTCCATGATGCCGCAGGGCACACCGGCAAAGTCGTGCTCTGCCCGCTGGCAAAGCAGGGCCTTCTCCCGCAGTTCAAGCGAGCTGCCCGTCAGCCCCTCGAGCAGCGCGGCCGTCGCACACTCAAGCGCCGCCGAGGAAGAGAGCCCGGCTCCCATCGGCAGCGATGAAACCACCCAGGCGTCGAAGCCCGGCAGGTTCATCCCCCGGTCTCGGCCACGGTCCTGAAAGCCTCGGATCACGCCGCGGACGTAGTTGGCCCACTTCGGCAAACCTGGTGTCACCGCGGCCGTCAGGTCGATCCTGGCCGGCTCCCCGTCCGCCGAGCCGATCCGGGCCTCGTGACGTCCGTTGGGCGCCGCCGCCATCACGACGCAGCGGTCGAGGGCGAAGGGCATCACAAATCCATCGCAGTAGTCGATGTGCTCACCGATCAGATTGACGCGACCCGGCGCCGCCGCGGTGAGGGTGGCCTCGCAGCCGAACGCCGTGCGAAGGGCAGTAGCCGCAGCCGTGGCCAGGTCGGGAAGCGGGACAGCGGGAAGCAGCGTCATGGTCGTCGGCGGGGTTGGAGGGCGGGTGCCGGTCGGCCCGGGAGCCAGGGCGGCGTTTCAGAGATCGGTCGCAGGCGCCCCGGCCCCCGCCCAGCCCGGGCGGGGCGTGAGCAGAAACGACCAGGCGTATTCCCCGCGCGGCTTGATGCGGTATCGCTCCAGCGGCTTCTCGCCCCACGAGGTGGTGCCGCCGAGGCCGGTGTTGCGATGGTCGATCCGCAGCAGATACTGCCCCGCGGACGGCACCAGGTCGATCGCGTTGCGGCCGGACTCCAGCGAGAGGAGCGTGACTGGCACCACGGCAAACTCGAGGAGATGCTCGCCGAGGGCTTCGACGCCGAACGGGGCAGGCTCCTCGCCAGCATCCAGCACCAGCCAGCGAACCCCGGTGCGGAGCCCCGCCTCCTGCGGATCGGTGTAGCGGTGGAAGACCGCGGCAACGGTTTGTTCATGGATGCCCGTCCAGGCACTGGCCCGTCGGTCCTCGTAGTTCTCCCCCGGTCCGCGACCATACCAGCGACAGGCCCGCACCCGATCAGAGATGCCGCACCGCATCCCGATCCGGGGCAGGATCGGCAGGCTGCCCCGCGGTCGCACGGTCGGGCTGACCGAAATCTCGCCCGACGGATGGAACCGCCAGCGGACGGTCGCGGTCGATGACCCCGCCGGAATCCGCAACTCCGAGCAGACCTCGATGCAGTCGTCTCGACGTGTCACCGCCACCGACTCGGCCACTGCAGCCGGGCCGGCATCCCGCCAGATCCGCAGTGACCGCTGGTAGCCGGCCCCCTCGTCGTTGTTGGTCATCGGCCGCCAGAAATCGAGCTGGAAGGGCGAGGTGACCCGGGCCGGCCCGCCGCTGCGGTCCTTCCAGGACTCGAGCATCCCGCTTCGCCTGCCGACGGTGGCCGTCTGACCGCCGAAGCTGACGGTGACCGCGTTCTCATCCTCGCGGAAGCTGCAGTCGCCCCCCTCAGCAGCAGGACCGGCTGACGTCCGCCTCCCCCAGGGCAGGGCAAACTCTTCCCAGGCCACCGGGGATCCGGCCGGCAGCCAGGCGGTGTCGGCCCGCTGATCGAAACGC
Organism: Planctomycetota bacterium; assembly: GCA_027592945.1. Classification (GTDB taxonomy): domain Bacteria; phylum Planctomycetota; class Planctomycetia; order Pirellulales; family UBA1268; genus QWPN01. The sequence goes on along the minus strand of JAQCJP010000028.1, from coordinate 16,045 downwards.
ACCCGGAGCAGGTATTCCGCAGTCGCTCGGGGGGCATGACCGCTTGCGATCGCGACCTCGTGCCGAGCCTGCGGGCCGATCACCGGCAGGGCGATCGGTCCCGAGGCGACGACCAGGCCGTCCTCGAGGAGCTTCCAGGATCCGGTGACGTCGTCGAGCGGCCGAAAGAATCGCTCGTTGAACACGGAGAGCTTCAGCACGGGGTTGACGAGATCGGCCGGCTCCACCTGGATGTCCTGGTGGACCTTCACCACCTCGGCAAACTGCGGTGAGGGCGTCAGGTCGCCCATCACGATCCCGTTGAGACAGAACGAGCTCTGGTTGGGCTGGTCATTGAAATCGCCCCCGTAGGCCAAGAACGTCTGCGTCTTCGGCGTGCGGGCATCCTCCTGGAACCGCAGGTCGAGCACCGCGCGGTGCTCCGGGGTCGGCCCCTGATGGATCTGGACCGAGCGGATCGACCCGGAAAACCGCCGGGTCGGCACCTCGAGGTTGAGTCCGACCCCGACGTCGAAGGCGTTGGTGCTGATCGGGCCGGTGCACGCGACTGAGGCGACTTCCTTCCCGTCGATCATGAGCCGCAATCGGCTGCCGTCGTAACTGCCGGCCACGGTGTGAAACGTCGACCTCCAGTCCGCCGGCAGCGGCGCCCGCACGGTCTTCCAGGTGTCGGTGTAGACGAAAAACTCGAACTGCGAGCCGGAAGCGTCAACCTTCAGCCCGTAGGCGGTGTCGCCCTTGGTCACAATCGGGTAGCCCTCCGAGGCGTTGCGGTCGTTATGGCTGCTCTCCTGGCCGCCCGGACCGCCGAAGTTGCCCCGCACCGTGGCGACGATCGTCACGGCCTCGACCAGATCAAGCGCGGCCGTCCGACCGACGGTGAGTCCGCCGCCGTAGAGTCCCTCCGACTCGGAGAGCGAGCCCAGCAGGTGGGTCGCATGGCCGCTGCCGCTGCGATCCTCGACGGCATCTGCCGGCTGCTTGGCCGCGAGCAGGGCCTGATCCTTCCAATCCCAGAGAAAGCCCCCTTGGAGAAGCCGCTCGCTGCGAAAAAGCTCCCAGTAGTCGGCGAGATTGCCCGAGGAGTTGCCCATCGCATGACTGTATTCGCACTGGATCAGCGGCCGCTGTTCGGCCAGCGGCTTCTGCTCCTCCTCGCGGCAGTAGCGACGACAGTTGGCGAGCGAGGCATACATCGGGGTGAACAGATCGACGTGCGATCGGGTCCGGGCCTGCTCATAGTGGACGGGCCGGGAAGGATCCCGCTTGTGAATCCAGTCGGCCATCTCACGGAAGTTGACGCCGTCGCCCGACTCGTTGCCCATCGACCACATCACCACGCAGGGATGGTTCTTGGCCGATTCCAGGCAGTTCTTCATCCGGTCGAGGTGGGCAGGCCCCCAGGAGGGGTCTTTGGCAAGGCTGTTGCCGTCGGGCCCCCAGCCCATCCCGTGACTCTCGATGTTCGCCTCCTCGATCACATAGAGCCCGAGTTCGTCGCAGAGTTCGAGAAAGGCGGGGTCGTTGGGATAGTGGGAGGTGCGCACGGCGTTGATTCCCGCCCGCTTCATCTGGAGCAGATCGGCTCGCATGTCGGCCGGCGTGACATAGTGGCCCGTCGTCGGATTGTGGTCGTGGCGATTGACTCCCTTGAAGAGGATCGGTCGGCCGTTGTGGAGAAACTGCCCGTCCCTGACCTCGTTGTGCCGAAAGCCGGTCTTGCCCGCGTGGACCGCCAGCACCCGGCCGGTGTCATCGGTGATGCTGAGCAGGTATTGGAAGAGGGCGGGCGTCTCGGCGGTCCAGGCCGCCACGGCTGGAAGCTCAGGACAGGCGATCGACACCGCAGCCGAGCCACCGGCCGCGATCTCGACCGCTTCGGAATCTTGCTGGATGAGGGTTTCGCCCTTCGGGTCGAGCAGCTCGAACGTGAGCCGGCCACGGGTCGCCGAGTCGCCAAGATTCCGCAGTTCAGCCTCCACGGCCAGCGTGCCGGTGGTTCCATCGGCCCGCAGACCTGCCTTGACCCAGTGATCCCGGATCTGGAGCGGGGCCGACGACCAGAGAAACACGTCGCGGAAGATGCCCGAGAGCCGCCACATGTCCTGGTCTTCGAGATAGGAGCCGTCGGAATGCTGGTAGACCTCGACGGCGAGCAGATTGTCGCCAGGCTGGAGGTGTTTCGTGATCTCGAACTCGGCCGGCGTGCGGGAATCCTGCGAGTAGCCGACCTTCTGGCCGTTGACCCAGAGCGTGAAAGCCGAGTCGACACCGTTGAAGGTGATGAAGACATGCCGATCCCGCCAGGTATCGGGAATGGTGAACATCCGGCGGTAGCAGCCGACGGGATTTCGGGCCTCGGCCGGCCGGTTGCTGAACTGGCCGGGCGGCTGGCCCATCACCCTGGGCGGATCGACAGCGAACGGGTATTCGACGTTGGTGTAGAGGGGCACTCCATAGCCGTGGATTTGCCAGTTGGAAGGCACGGGGATGCTCGGCCAGCCCGAGGCGTCGAAAGCCGGTTCGAAGAACCCGGCCGGCCGCTCTGCCGGCGTGCCGGCGTAGTGAAACTTCCAGGGGCCGACATACTCGGTCAGCGTCTGGGGAATCGGCTGCTCACCGATGCCCGCAGGCCGATGATTGAGCGAGATCTGCCAAGGACTCTCGGCCAGCGGCCTTGCCGTCGCCAACTCGCGGTCGGGCAATGGGAGCGAGGCCGCCCGCGGCGGCTCCTTGTTGATCCGGAAGATGGCCTGGTTTTCCCAGTCGGGCTGGTCAGCCATCGCAGGGGCCATCAGCAGGGCCACGGCAACCAGCCCACCGACCCAGGCACGCCGGCTCATCGCCGTGCCTCCCCGCGAGCCACGGCCGGCGCCGGGGCACCGGATTCACCGGCAGCCGGAGGACTGAAGGATGCAAAGCTGCCATAGATCGCCACCACGATCGCCACCAGCCCGAGGCTCGCCCAGGGCGCCGCCTTCCAGGGGGTCATGTCAATCGGCGTCTGGGTCTCGAGCCGCCAGGGCTCGGCCCGGGGAGCGACCGCCGCCCAGCCGATCATCAGGGCCACCAGGGCGGCAAACACGAATCCGAGAAAGTGAAAGTTGTAGACGAACGCCCGATCAACCACGCCAGCCACCCCGGGCACGAAATACTTGACGGCAATCATCACCAGGCCGAGCAGCATCGCCCAGAAGGCGGCCGCCGCCGGTACCCGCGGGTGGAGCATGCCGACCACGACCACCGCGAAGATTGGAATGAAGTAGATCGCGTTCATGTCCTGCAGGTAGGCGAAGATACTTTCCTGCCCTGCCAAGAGCGGCGCCACGAACATCGCGGCGATCGCCGTGCAGACGACAAAAACCTTGGCCGCCCGCACCATCTGCTCCTCCGAGCCGCTTGGATTGATCACGTGGTGGTAGAGGCCGATCGAGAAGAGGGCCGAGGTGCTGTTGAGGGCGGCGTTGAAGGAGCTGAGGATCGCGCCCACCATCACGGCGGCAAAAAAGCCGGTCAGCGAGGCCGGGAGCACCTCGCGAACCAGCGTGCCGTAGGCCATGTCATTGGCGATGCCCTCCTTGGCGAAGAGGTGGTAGGCCACGATCCCCGGGAGCACGAGGTAAAGCGGGCCGAGCAGTTTCAGAAGCCCCGTCAGCAAGACGCCCTTCTGTCCCTCGGCCAGGCTGCTGGCCCCGAAGGTTCGCTGGATGATCTGCTGGTTGGTGCACCAATAGAAGAGGTTCAAAAGGGCCACGCCGGTAAACAGCGTGCTGAAGGGCACGCTCGTTTCAGCAGTGCCGATCGAGTTGAGCCGGGTGGGATTGGCCGCCTGCAGCTGGCGAAAGCCCTCGATCACGCCCCCACCATCGCTGACGCGGTTCAAGGCGAAGCCGGCGATCATGAAGCCCCCCACGAGCAGGCCGATGCCGTTGATTGTGTCGAGGGTGGCCAGCGTCTTGAGGCTGCCGAAGCGAGAATAGAGCGAGCCCATGATCCCGATCAGAAAGACCGTGCCCCAGAGGATCACGGTGTCGGGGTCGACCGAGCGGCCCAGGATCTCGACCGGCTCAGTGATCCCGGTGAGGCTCTTGAGATCGAGCATCTGGGAAAGGCCGACGGCCCCGCTGTAGAGGATGATCGGGATCAGGATCAGGGCGTAGGCCACCAGAAAGATCATGTTGGCCAGGGTCTGCGTGCGGCGATCGAACCGGTTTTCCAGGAACTGAGGCACCGTCGTGATCCCCGCCCTGAGAAACCGGGGCAGAAAAAAGAGGGCCATCAAGACCAGCGCGATCACGGCGACGACCTCCCAGGCCATCACGCAGAGGCCGTCCTTGAAGGCCGCCCCGTTGAGCCCGACCATCTGCTCGGTCGAGAGATTGGTCAGCAGGAGCGAGCCGGCGATCACCGGAAAGGTCAGCGAGCGGCCGCCCAGAAAAAAGCCGTCCGCGGACCGCTTCTCGTCCCCCCTGGTCAGGAGGAACGTGAGGAAAGCGGCAAAGAGCGTGAAACCGAGGAACGAAAGCAGTGTCATGAAGGGGCATCCGGGTGCCGGGGAGAACGCGGCAAAGAGCCGAGGAAACTCGTTCCCGACCCCGCCGCGGCACCAGTCTCGCCTTCAATCCGCCTCCTGCCAAGGGTTGCCCGCTGGGCAGCCGGTCCGGCGGAGGCCTCAGCCCACCTGCCGGCCAGGCCGTCGTAGGACCGACCAGTTCTGGTCGCCGCCGAGAATCACGCTGGCCCCCTGGAGCGAGCCATCCACCAGCCGGGCGACATTTACGCCCGTCGAGGCCTGCCGCCAGATGATGTCGTTGCGACCGTCGCCATCGGCGTCTTCCGTGGCCACCACCGACCAGTCGAGGCTTCCTCCCACCCAGGCCGACTGCTGGAGGACGGCGTCGACCAGCCGCCACTGCACGACCGAGCCGGTCGAGGCCTGCCGCCAGAGGACGTCGCTGTAGCCGTCGCCGTCGAAGTCGCCGGTGGCCGTGATCTCCCAGTCGGGGCTGCCACCGAGCACCGTCGCCGAGAGTTCGCTGGCCCCAGCCATCCGCTTGACGATATGGGTGCCGGTGACGGCGTCCCGCCAGATCAGATCGGTGTTGCCATCGGCGTTGACGTCAAAGCGGGAGTCGGTCGCCACGAGCCGCCAGGAGGTGTCGCCACCGATCAGCGTCTGCTGCTTGCTGGCTGCCCCGTTCATCAGCCACATCACAACGACGCCGCTGGCGTGGTGCCGCCAGATAATGTCCGTCCGGCCGTCACCGTCGAAGTCACCCGAGGCTTCGACGCCCCATTCGGTGCTGCCGCCGATCACGTCGGCCGAGCGGACCGTGCCGTCGGCATTGAAAATCCGCATCACGCCCAGCCCGCTGGAAGCCTGTAGCCAGACGAAGTCGGTCACCCCGTCGCCGTTGAAATCGCCGGGGGCACCGATCGTCCAGTCGGCGTCACCGCCAAGGATCCGCGTCCCGGTCATGGTTCCACTGGCGTCGTAGAGCGTGCCGACCACGATCCCGCTGGCCGCGTCCCGCCAGAGGCCATCGAGCAGGCCGTCGCCATTGAGGTCGATCGTCGGCCGCGGGCCGGCGGCTCCCAGCACAACCACCTCGAAGGTCTGCTCGATAAAGTCGGTCGCATCAAAGGGGGAACTGGCCCGCACCGTGACCTTGGCGGAACTGCCGGCAGCCCCCGTCGGCGTCAGCACCAGCTGGCCGTCGACCACGTTCGCCGCCACCGCAGCCGTCGAACTGCTCACGTCATAGACGAAGCGGTCGGCAGCCGAGAGGGCCGAGACAGACTCAAACCGCACGAAGTTCTCGGTCGTGGGAGCCACCGCGACGTCGTAGTTCCACAGCGGCAGTTCGGTGAAGGGCGAGTTGAACTGATACCTCGGCACGGCGGCCAGGGTGTCGATGAGTGTCATCCCGTCGCCGACGACCCGTCCGAAGGCCGTGAAGCCGCCGTTCTGGTTGTCGAGGTTCTCAGAGTTGTCGGCGAGGTTGACGAACCACTGATTGGTGGCGCTGTCGGGATCGCCCCCCAACTTGGCCATCGCCAGGGTTCCGCGGACATTGGTGTTGCCCGGCTCGTTTTCCACTGGCGGCCTCGACTCGACCGCGTCGACCACGCCACCTGATTCGTTGAACCCGCCCCCCTGGAGCACGAAGTTCTGCACGGAGCGATGGATGATCGAGCCGTCGTAGGCGCCACCATTCACGTAGTCGAGGAAGTTGGCTACCGTCTTGGGCGTGGTCCGCACGCGGCCCTCACCGGCGGTGTCAAACAACTCGGCGAAGAACGACTGGCTTCCGGTCGGGGTGATCGTGTCGAATCGCACCACGGTTCCAGTGACCGCCGTGTCGCGGAAGGCCTCCGCCAGAGGGATCGAAAGCGGGGCGGCCACCTCGTTGGCGAAGGCTTGGTCGGCGATGGGCGCCGCGACGTCGACCGCCAGGAGCCGCCGGCTCTCGAGGGGCTCGCATCCGGGGGAGCGGCCCTGCCGGAGCCGCCGGGAGCGATGCTTTTTCAGATGGCGTGATGCCATGGGCGAGGACTCCTGACAGCCTGGGTGACGGTCGGCTTGTGATCCGCGGAACTGGATCGCGCCTGTCTGATCTATGGTCGACGGCGGCGGCGAGCCAGTCAAGGAACCGACAGCCGGACGGGACAAACCGCCCGTTCCTACGCAGCCACCGGACAGTTGGTTCGCACGACCGCAGGATGCCCGCGGAACTTCGCTTCAGCCCGCCTTCACCAGCCGAGCGTAAAACTCGTTGCTGCCGTCCCCCACCCCCGGATGGGTCCAGATGGACTGCCAATCGCCGGCGGCAGCCGGCAAGGCGGCGAGCATCGCCGCGAAGGATTCATGGGTCCAGACGTGGTAGTGGATCGCATATTCCTCGGCGAAGTTTCGCTGGGCCGTCTCCTCGAGCGCGGCCTCGGGCACGGGAAGGGCGAGCCGGTAAAACTCGCGGTAGTGGTCGAGATCCCGCTGCCGATCCGGAGCGTGGAAGTCTTCCAGCAGGTGAGCGATCGTGGTCACGGGCCGCTCGCGATCGAAGGTCTTCTCCTTGTCGGGAATCACCAAGAGCAGCCGGCCGCCGGGCCTCAGCACCCGCCAGGCGGCGGCGATCGAGCCGATCGGGTTGCGGGTATGTTCGATCACGTGGCAGGCGATCAGAAAATCGAGGCTCTCGTCGGCGACGCCCCGGATCTCGTCAAACTCGGTCAGCACCTCGGGGACCACCAGGTCGCAGATCCGTTGGCCGGGATAGGGCTCGGCCGTGAGCTGCTCGTAGGAAAGCCGGTCGCCATACAAGACCCGGCAGTGGAGCGGGACGGGAAAGGGGGACGCGCCCGCCCCGATCTCGAGGCCGGTGCCCGCAAGATCGGCCGCCAGCCACTCCCGCATCGCCATGCTGTCGGCAGGGGGCCAGGCCGGCGCCGGGCTGGGAACCGGTCCGCCCGGCCGAAAGCTCCGCAGGATCCGCTCGCTGGTCTGCTCGAGATCGTCGGGCCAGCGAAAGCCCAGTTCCTCGAGCCGGCTGGCCGAAAGCAGCAAATGCCGGCGTCCCCGCGTGCAGAGAAACACCTGATCGCCAAACACGCTGTCACGAGCCTGGAGGATCACGGTCTCGGCGGGATCGATCGGCACGGCCGCGGGCTGGCAGGGGGCCGCGATGGTGGTGCTCATGGGTCGGCGACCGGGCATGGCCCGGAACGTGTCACGCGGTACGACGGGCACGCGGCTGCGACAGCCCGTCCATAAAGTCCCAGACGCCGGCGAAGGCGGCATCCCAGTCGGAGTGCCGCCGCCGGATGACCTCCCAGCCAGCCCGGCGGACGGGCAGGAGTTCTTCGAAGTGCTCGACGGCGTAGGCAAGACGCTCGGCGATGGCGGGCCCGCTCGGCGGGGCCAGCAGGCAGTTGCGGCCATCCTCGAGGAGCCAGTGGTTGGCCCGGTTGTCGTTGGAGACGAGCAGCCCTCCGCAGCCCATGAACTCGAATGGCAGATAGGAAGGATGCCGGGTCATCATCATCACGAAGCCGACGTGGCAGGACCGGTAGAGTTCGGCCGTCTCCTCGTAGCGGAGCAGGCCCAGGCTTTCGATCACGCCCTCGAGGCCGTACTGGCGAGGATTCCAGGGGGAGCCTGCGCAGAGAATCTGCACTCGTTCACCGAGCCGTTCCTTGAGCCCCCGCAGCGCCACCGCGGCCAGTTCGAAGCCGTTACGGGGATGGCCCGGCCGGCCGTAGAAGAAGAGCCGCTTGGGCCCCGCTCCGGATCGCAGCGGGCTGCCGTGGAAGACGGCCGGGTCGATCTGGGGGGCGAAGTGGGTCGCCAGTCCGCCATGCTCTTCCTCATAGAGCCGGCGCAGGGTTCGCGTGTTGGCGATGCCGTAAAAGCCGAAGTCGTACGTGAGTTCGGCCTGGGCCGAGGTGGAGCCGGCGGGATAGAAGAGCGGCTCCCAGTCCTGAATGAAGTAGAACTTGAGGCCGGTGTTTCGCACCTTCTGCAAGACGTAGGCGGTCGTCCAGAGCGTGGCGATCGAATAATCGGCCGCCGGAATCGTCTGGATCGCCTCGGCAGAATCGAGCGGTCGCACCGTCGAGCCGGCCAGGGCCGGAAAGGCCGCCGTGATCTTCTCGGCAAGGGCCGCCGCGTCGCACCCCCCGCAGATCAGAAACCGCTGGTTGATGCCCTGCTCTCGCTTGAGGTATTCGGCGTACCGCAAAATCGTCATCACGCCGCCGTAGTACGGATTGTCGAACGGGGGCAGGTACCAGTTGCACCAGCCCGCTCCGACGCCCCGCCCCACCCGCTCGGGATGCTGCTGGGGGGCCTGCAGATCGGCCAGGGTGCAGGTGTTGATGCCGGCCAGCGCCATCGCATCGGCGGCATAACTGCCTTGAGCCGCTGCCGCACCGCTCCCGGCTCGTGCCGGGAAGGCCAACCGGGGCAGCTTGAGCTTGGGCATCCGGCGGGCAGGCGGCGGGCTGAAGATCGTCTCGGGATCGCCCGCTCGCATCGTCAGCGGCACCGCCGAGGCAAAAGCCGGATGGAAATAGGGATCGTCGCGGAGGCTGTCGTGGAAGGCGGGAACCGGGGGCAGCGGCCCGGGCTGGAGGGCGACGCGGGCGTGCGGATCGACCACGCCTCGTTTCCCGGCGCGGCCGATGGCCCGACAGAGACCGACACAGGCGGACTGCCAGCCGAGTTGCTCGTCGAGGCCGCCGGCGGCCACCCAATCATCGGCATTGATGGCCAGGGCCCAGGGCGTGGCGGCCGTGCAGTTTCGATACCAGAGCGGTCCGCCAAACCAGCCCCACTGCCGCAGCGGGCTGCCCCGAAACATCGGGGAACCGGTCCCAAACCGATCGACCACCAGGCCCGCCTCGACGACCGTCCCTTCTGCGTCGAGCACCAGCCCACTGGCAAAGCCGATCTCAGGATGGCCGGTTACCCAGCCGGACAGTTCTCCGAGCCAGCCGGCCGACAGATCGGCGGCTGCGGCTGAAAGCAAGACGACCGCGCGGGTGTGCTCGAGGTCGCTTGCCACCAGTTGATTGACGATCGTGATCCGGTCCCGTTCTGGGCCGCTGACCATCTCGACCCCCGGCTCGAGCCCTCCGCTTACCGCCTGGGCGACGCCCGGCTCGCAGACGAGCGTGACCCGTCCGGGTTGGGCAGCCGCTGCCAGGCTGGTTGCTCGCCGGATGGCCTCGGCATCGGCGGCGTACCCGTCGACGATCACATGGGCCGATCGTCCCGCCTGGCCCTGCCAGCGGAGGTGAAAGCCCGAGTCGTCGTTGGGCACGATCCTGGCCGACAGGCCGAGCCGGGCGACGTGGTCTTCCAGCGCTCGGATTTGGCCCTCCAGGGCATAGGGCTTGGCAGCGATGCCCGTCGAGGTCGAGGCGGCATGGATTCGCCAGTGATAATGGACGCCCGGCACCCGCACGATCCGGCGGGAGGCGTGGCAGACCCGCAGGAAGATGTCCCAGTCCTGAGCCCCGTCGGTCTCGCTGCGAAAGCCGCCCACGTCCTGCACCAGGCTTGTCCGCATCACGTTGAAATGCGTCAGGTAATTCACCGAAAAGAGAATCTCGGGGCTCCACTCGGGCTTGAAGAGCGCGTTTTGCCGGAGGGTCGAGTTCTCGTCGATGCTGTCCTTATCCGAGTAAAGGAAGTCGGCCTCCGCCTCCGCCTCGATCGCCTCGTGCATCCGCTGGAGGGCGAAGGGGGCGAGTTCATCGTCATGGTCGAGGAGCGCGACGAACGGGCCACGGGCCATCGCCAGGGCGGCGTTGGAGTTGGCTGAGATGCCGCCGTTGGTCTCGAGAAACTCGACGCGGTAGCGGCTGTCGCGGGAGGCATAGGTCTCGAGGAGCCTGCGGGTCTCGTCGCTGCCGGGATCGGCGCAGGCGATGCAGGCCTCCCAGCGGGTGAACTGCTGGTGCTTCAAGGAATCGAGCGTCCGCCGGAGAAACTCGGGCTTCACCCGATAGACCGGGATCAGGACGCTGAAAAATGGCTCACCGGTCGCGTCCGGAGAGCCGGCGGCAGGCGATCGGAGCCGCTCCCGGGGAATCTCGACCGTCGCAATCCAGGCGGCGTACTCGGTGGGTGTGGCCGCCCACCCGGCCATGTGTTTCGGGCCTGGCACGATCTGGCCAGCGAGCGAGAGCCGCCGCAGCCGACGCTCCGCCCGTCGCCGCCGGAAGTGCAACTGAATCCGCCGCACCGCCGCACCGAGCCCGGGAATCCGCTGACTGACAACGCCGACCGACCGACCAAACTTCATCGCTCGCGCCCCTTCGATGCGGAAGACTGTGCTGCTGAGTCGCCCACCACGCGGCCCATCAAAGCGGTGCCGGACGCCGAGGTAGGTCGGGGGCGGAGGCTAGGGCTCCGCCGGAAGCGGGGCAAGGTCAGATTGCGGGGCTGCCCTGGCCTGCCCAGACCCCCGGCTTTTCCGACCGAGCGGCCTTTCCCCCAGACCCACAGGTTCGGTATCACCTCCCCTCCTCAAGCGCGGCGGGCTGACTCGTAGCCCCGTCGCCGCAGCGGCAGTCGATCCGCGGCTGCCCCCACTGGCGAGCACGAACCTATGAGCCTCTCAGCCTCCGGCAGAACCGTGCCACCGGCCGTCATCGTCGCCGGGATGCATCGCTCCGGCACCTCGCTGGCCGCTTCGATCCTGGCCGACGCCGGCGTTCATCTGGGCGACGCCGTGATGGGACCTGGTGCGGGCAATCCCGAGGGCCATTTTGAAGACCTCGAGATCCTCGCCTTTCACCGCCGTGTCCTGGCAGCCAACGGCCTGGGCACCGACGGCTTCACCGCCCAGCAGGAGATCTCCGTTCCGCCGGCAGTCTGGCCCGAATCGCGACAGCTCGTCGCAGCCCGCCGCTCGCGGGGACTCCCCTGGGGCTGGAAGGAGCCGCGAACCACGCTCTTTCTCGACTATTGGGCCGAGACGGTTCCCGAGGCCCGCTTCCTGCTGCTGTTCCGGCGGCCGTGGGAAGTCGTCGACTCCCTCTTCCGCCGTGGCGACCTTGCCTTTGCGCTTCACCCACCGCTGACGATTGCGGTCTGGCATCGATACAACGAAGCGATTCGCGATTTTCATGAACGTCATTCAGATCGCTGCCTGCTGGTGGAAACGGCCCAGCTGACCGCCAATCCGGAGTGGTTCGCCGCCCGGCTCTGCGAGGTCCTGGCGGTTCAGGCCACGGGTGGCTCCTCGCGGTTCAAGCCCGGTCTGATGGTCGAAGATCTCGACTCATCCCGTGCCGGGCTCCTGGCGGCGATCGACGACGAGGCCTTCGATCTCTATCTCGATCTCCGCTCGCGGGCTGGCTCGCAATCATCGCTGCCGGCCCTGGCGGAGGTTCGGGGGCAGATCACCTCGTCCGCCCTCCGGGAGTGGCAGCGGGCAGCCGCCGCGGAACGCCGGGCGATCGACTGCCAGGTTCGAGCCACCGAAACAGCTGCCCAAGCCGCCGTGTTGTCCGAGGCTCGGGCCGCTGCCGCAGAGGAGCTGCTCGCCTCCCAGGGGCGTCTTCGGGACGCAAACGACCTCATCGTCGGACTCAAAGCACACATCGCTGATCGCCATGCTGAGATCGCGGAACTCCGCCGCCTGTTGGAAGAGTCTCGGCCGGAGGCCGTGACCCTTCCGGCAAGGCTCGCTGACGCGGTGCAGCAGCGCCAGGATGAACGCTTCCCGGCAGCGCGGCTGACGCAACCGCCTGCCCCCAACTCCGCTCTACCGCTATCCGCCGCGGCAAGACCACCGGCCTGGCTCCGGCGAATCAACCGGGAAGGCCGTCGTCTGGGCAAACAGATCGAGCGGGTCATTCGCAACGGCCGCGACCGCATCCTCGGCCGCTACGACTCAGGCCGGGTGATGCACTAGCGGCCCCAGGGAGTCTGCGACCAAGGGGTCGTCGCCCAAGGCGTCGCCGGTCCACTGGCCGCGGCCGCACCGACGGGCTGTCGCGACACCGCGCCGAAGGGATTCGGTCCTGGGCCGAGCGGATAGGGATAGCCGCCACCGTAGACGGTCAGGCCCGGCCGGCCGCCGGTCTGCGGTCGCACCGGCACGCCGACCGCTAGATTCGTGTAGTACGTGTTCCGCCGGCCCTGCCCTGAGACGAGGCCGTTGTTGTAGAGCGTGAGGTTGCCGTATTTCATGCCGACAAGGCCGTTGTTGAAGTACTCCCTCTGGCCGACGCGATTGGAGACCAGCCCGTTGGCATAGAAGTTGGCCCGCCCCACCGAGATGCTGTTGCCGCCCCAGTTGCCGAGTCCGAACCCGTTTTCGGCACCTGCCCGCCCGGCCGAACCAGAAATGGCTGCGGCCACCAGGCTGGCCAGAAGAAGGCGGGCAGGCATGGCGAGGAACTCTCTGGTCGAGGACTGGCAGGGTGTCTGAAAACAACTCCTTTCAACCATAGCACGCCGCAGCGGGCCCGGCGCGGCGGGACCACCCGGGCGATGCCGGCAGAGCCGGTGTAGGCTGGGGGCGTCCTCCCGCAGGGCAGCGTCGGCCCGTCATCCCGGACACTTCCATGGCCGCTCTCACGCCCGGTCGCGCTCCGCCTGGCCGCTCACTCTTCCGACTGCTGGTGCTCCCGGTGGTCGGCCTGGTCTTGGCGGCAGTCGTGGCGAACGTCGCCTTCGCCGCCTTCCTGGCGACCAGGCGATCCTTGGCCGCCGCCCGCCGGGGCCAGGAGCAGGTGGCCGCTGCGCTGGAGCAGGCCAGGGTGCCCCTCTCGCCCCAGGTGCTCGACACGCTGCGGCTCTTGACGGGGAGTGAGTTCGTGCTCTGGGATCCCGCCTCCCGGCAGGCCGGCTACAGCACCCTCCCCGGAGACGTTCTGGCCGCCAGTGGTGTGGCCGCAATCACCGACAATGTCGATGGCAACGTGGTGGTCGGCGGTGTCCGCTACCACGTCGGCACAGCCCGGTCGCTGGGCGTGCGGCCGGAGACCGTCCTGGTGTTGACCCCCGTTCGCGGTCTTCTCTTTACCACGCTCGAGGTGAGCTGGCCGGTCGTGGCGGTCGCCGCGGCGACCCTGGCGTTGCTCGTTCCGCTCGGCCTGATCACGACGAGCCGGCTCGCCCGCCGCGTGACCGAGATCAAGCGGCATGTGGCCCGGATCGCTGCCGGACACTTTGGGGAGAAACTCTCGGCGGCCGCCGACCGCCGGCGGCGGATCGGAGATGACATTGGCCGGCTGGCCGACGGCGTCGATCAGCTCAGCGTCGCCCTGGCCGAACTCCGCACGCGGCTGGTGGCCGGGGAACGGCAGCGGCTGCTGGGCCAGTTGGCGGCGGGCTTTGCCCACGAACTCCGCAACGCCGTCACCGGCGCCCGCTTGGCCATCGACCTCCACCGCCGCCGCTGCCCGGCCGGCGAGTCTGCGGGCGATGACAGCCTCGTCGTCGCCGGCCGGCAGCTCGAGATTCTCGAGGAGGAGGTCCAGGAGCTGCTGGCGCTGGGCCGCCCCGACACCTCGCCGGCCGGCCCGATCGACCTGGCGGGGCTGGTCCGGGAGATCGGCGAGCTCACCGGCCCTCGCCGAGAGCATGCCGGCGTACGGCTCGACTGCGATCTGCCGGCCGAAACACCCCGCTTCTCTGGGCGACGAGAGGCGTTGCGGGCGGCGATCGTCAACCTCGTCGTCAATGCGATCGACGCCGCCGGACGCGCCGGCCGGGTGACGCTCTCGGTGCGAACCCGCGACGGCACGCTCGAGCTGGCCGTCGAAGATGATGGACCCGGACCGCCGGCCCACTTGGCCGATTCGCTCGATGAGCCGTTTGTGACCGGCAAGCCCGAGGGCATCGGGCTGGGACTCGCCGTGGCCCGGGCCGTTGCGGAGGAACACGGCGGGAGGCTTGCCTGGCAGCGGCACAATGGGAAAACACGTTTTTCAATCAGTCTGCCTCTGTCCCGCCACCCGCAGCCATCTCGAGAGAATTGAGTGATGAGCCGGATTCTGGTGATCGACGACGAGGCCGCCATCAGTTGGAGCCTGCGAGAGTTGCTCGAAGATGACGGCCATGAAGTGGCATTGGCCGCCGACATTCCTGCCGCGGTCGACGTCGCCGGCCGCTTTCACCCTCGTGTGATACTCCTCGACGTCCGCCTCGGCAGTCGCGACGGGATCGCCGCCCTGCCGGAGATCCGCGCGGCCTGCGGAGATGTTCCGGTCGTGGTGATGACCGCCTTCGGCGACCTCGACACGGCGGTTCGGGCCGTCGAGGCCGGGGCCTTCGACTATCTCGTCAAGCCCTTCGACCTCGAGCGGGTCTCCGAGGTCGTCGCTCGCGGACTGTCCGATGGCCAGCCGCGGACCGAGCCGGCAGGAGTATCGAGTGAGCCGCCCGACCGGGCCACGCTGATCGGCTCCTCACCGCCGATGCAAGAGGTCTTCAAGCAGGTGGCCCTGGTGGCCGCCAGCGACCTGCCCGTTCTGATCAGCGGGCCGCCGGGGACGGGCAAGGATCTCGTCGCCCGGGCGATCCATGCGCATTCGGCCCGCTCTCAGCGGCCGCTGGTAGTCACGAACCTCGCCGCCCTCGCGCCCGGCGTGATCGAGCGGGAACTGTTTGGCCACACGGCCGACAGCTTCGCCGGAGCGATCGTGGAGCGAGCCGGGCTCTTCGAACTGGCCATCGGCGGCACGATCTTTCTCGATCAGATTGAAGAGGCCCCGCCCGATGTGCAGGTCAAGCTGCTGCGGGTGCTCGAGAACGGCGAGGTCACCCGGGTCGGCGAGGCGACCGCCCGGCAGGTCGATGTCCGAGTGATTGCGGCCACCAATCACGACGTGAGCGAACTCCTCGCAACGGGCAACATTCGGGAGGATCTTCTGGAGCGGCTGGCGGTCTTTCCGATCAGGATGCCATCCCTGGCGGAGCGGCTCGACGACATCGAGCCGCTGGCCCGCCACGCCGCCAGCCGCCGTAGCGATCGGCAGGCTCCCGCGGGACCACGACCAGCGATGGCGGATGATTTTCTCGCGACGCTGCGGGAGCGGCCCTGGTCCGGCAACGTGCGGGAGTTCAAGCACGCTGTTGAATACGCGGCAGTCGTCTCCCGGGGCGGCACCCTCCGGGCCGAACACCTTCCCCAGCCGTCGCCGCAGCCGGCCCCGGCAGGCGGCTCTGGCCTGGCCGCGGCAGCTGGTCGCGTGGCTGCGGCGGTCAAGGAGTGGTCGGCGGCGGCCCGCCACGAGTTTGCCGAGTTGCCCGAGCCAGATCTCCATCATCGGGCCGTGCAGTTGCTCGAAGGCACCCTGCTCCGCGAGGCACTGGCCCACACCGGCGGCAATCGAACGGCCGCCGCCAAACTCCTCGGCCTCGACCGGGCCACGCTCCGGACAAAGCTCAAGACTCTCGGCATCGACGACTGAGCCGAGCCGGCAAACGCTCAAGGGGTGCCGGGGCCGGCAGTGACATGCTCAAGGGGCGCCGGGGCCGGCGGTGACATGCTCAAGGGGTGCCGGGGCCGGCGGTGACATGCTC
>JAQCJP010000278.1 GCA_027592945.1 Planctomycetota bacterium | reverse complement strand
TCGCTACTTATGAGCAGTCCGTAAGCCCCGAGAACGTTGCGAAAGTGTCATTGACCGGGCTATCCTTTTTTCGACGATCGAGGTGGTGGCGATCGTGATCGCCGTGGTCGTGACCCGTGGGCTGATCACCGACGGCAAGGTGACCTGGATGGAGGGCGTGCTCCTGCTGGCCACCTACGCCATCTTCGCCTTCGCCTTCTACCACATCCCCGACGGCGGCGGCGACCTGCTGATCCAGTCGGCACCGACGCTCCCGGCCGATAGGTGACACGGGCGGGGCCCGCGACCATACTGGCGGGCATCCGGAGCGGAGATATCCGATGACCCATGTCACATTCGATGATGGCCAGCTTTCCGTGTGTGACCATCGCGTGCTGCATCACGGCCGACCCCACCTTGCAACGGCGCTGCTGCAGTCGCTCTCGACTCTCGACGGTATCGCGGCCGCCGACATCGATCTCGATCGCGGCACATGCGTCGTACGGTGGCATGATCCGACCACATCGGCCGACCATGCCGCCGTCGCTTTTGTCGAGGCTCTTTCATCCGCGCGAAGTGCCGAACCGACGGTGGGTGATCAATCGATCGTCTGCGGCCTGCGGCGGCTCCTGTTTCTGGCGGCCGGTGGCGGATGTCTCGTCATGACCGTCGTCGGTGCCGTCTTGCCCGGTGTGCCGACAGTGCCGTTTCTTCTCGCAAGCAGCTACTACTTTGCCCGCTCGTCACGTCGGATCCACGCGGGGCTCATCGCCACGCCGGTATTCGGCGGAATCGTCCGAGAATGGGAGGCTCACCATGCCATCAGTCGCGCGTCGAAACTCAAGATTGCCGGACTCACGCTGGCCGTCGTCACCGCCACGGTAACGCTCTCGCGGGCCACTCCGGTCGTCGTCGGCATCGTGGGAATCGTTGTGACAACGACGATGTATGGAATCTTCAAGATGCCGGAGATTGGGCGACTGTCAGGCGGCCGGCGAATCAGCAGCCGGCTGACCTCCCAAAATCTCATCGACTTTGTTCCGTGCGGCGCGTGAGCCATCGACGAGCCCATGGACAAACGGGTTGTTTTGGGGCACCGACAAGGCGACGAGAGCCACCGGAAACACAACGCCGTAAGACACGGCATAGCAGGTCGTGTAGAGCAGGCGATTGGCAAAGAGTCCGACAGCCGGCAGAGCCGACCCGGCAGCCTGCGTGGCGGCCGTCGCTCCTTCGGCCACTGATTCGGCGGCCGCCTGCATGGCATCGGCTACCGCGGACAGCGGATCGGCTGCGGGAGCATCAACAGTCGGCTGGTGGCCGGTGTCAGTCATGGTGTCCACTTTCCTGTCATCGGGGAACAACGAGTCGGGCACACAGTAACCTCAGTTTTTCGAGCATAGTCCTCATCATCGCCGCCCGCAAATCATTCCCCCAACTTGAACGCCCAAAACGAAATTCTCACGATACCTCGGTGGTGGAATTCCGGCCCGTCGTCGGATAACGACGCTCCATGTCGTCGAGATACCGCACCAGCTGCGCCGCCCCATGGCGGTGGAGCCCCGGACATTTCCGGGCCAACCAACGATCGACGCTCCGGAAACCCCTCGGCCACAGCATCAGCCCACCCGCCAACAAGGCCGGGGTGCCCACGAGTCCCGGAAGCGCCACGCCCATCACCCCGATCGTCACCAGGAGCACTCCGACCTCGCGTGGCAGATCGGCGAGCCGACGATCGAGTTCCTCGGACATGCGGTTCTCCTCTCGACCGCCTTGCTCGCCCCGTCTGGGCTCCGATTCACTCATGAGATTCTCCGGAGGCTGCGAACCCGGTCCGTCAGCCTTCGCGGCCGTTGAGGTTCAGAGAGACTTCGAGTGGCCAACCGATACATTCCTAATGTGCTGAGATTGCACACGACGGCCACCACGATGCTGGTGAACCCAAGGAGGAACGCACCGGCGACACACAGGGCATTCGGCAGGATCGTGAGGCGTCGCGATACCGAACGTCGGCGGATCCGTTCCCGTCCAGCCATGACAAGATCGGCAAGACGCGAGAGATCCGGCGCGAGCACGACGATATCAGCCGCAGTCGCCACACCGCCGCCCCCCAATTCGATCGACACCTGCGGCCGACCCCCTACCTGAATGAGATCCCCATCCGAGCCGATGCAGGCAACCCTGCTACCCGACTGCACCAGCTGATCAATGCCCACCTGTACGCTCTGGCGGCCGACCGAAACCACACCATCGCAATGAATCGTGGCCGCCAACTCGCCGCATGGCCGATCGCCTTCGGCGGCCACGAGGAAGGTGCGGATGCCGAATGTCTCCCGGAGACGAGCGAGTACGGCAGCAGCGCGCGGCTCCTGACTCCGGCTGAACTCGAATGTCGCCACCGGCTGGCTGTCGACTTCGAGTACACAGGGTCGAGAGTCATCCTGTTCCGGCAGCACATCGCGGAGCGCGATTTCACGATCGCCGACCCGACCAACGATCCGCACCGCGGCGACGTCACCAAACGACTCCGGGGCTACGGCGAGCAGCGCGATCCCACGGTCAGCGGCGAGGGCGGCCAATGCTTCGCGTCGCTCATCGGCAAGATGGACAGCCAGACTAGCGGCCCAGCGGATGGCCTCCCTGTGCATGCCGTCCGCGGCCGCGGAGATCGCCTGATCTGCGGACACACCCCGAACGATCCGTGTGACGTCGAGTCGTCCGCGGCCCAGATCGGAATCTGGAAACAACACGATCGTATCGACCTGAGCCAGCATGTCGAGCGCGCGGGGCGATCGAACGACACAGCCTGCCGCCAGGCCCCTCGAGACCGCATCGAGATCCTCGAACGAACCCGAGATTGCCTCGGCGTTGGCATAGTCTGGCCGCATGACCGCGACGGCGGTCCCAAGATCCCCTGCCAGGAGTCCGATCCCGGCCGTGGCCAGCGTCGGTACGGCGAGCTTCTCCACAAACTCCTCGGCCTGCCTCGTGGGTGCATGATGTCCGGGCCGCCAATGGGTCGCCTCCTCGAGCATCCTGCCGATCGTCGCCAGCCGCGTCTCGGCCAGTGGTTTTTCCGTGACAACCGAGAATCCTCCGCCCAACACCACGGCTCCCGCCGGCAGAAGATCACCCGCCGCCACGCGTCGGGCGCCCGCCACGCCCGAGACGCTCCTGTCGTCGATCACACCGCCACCACCGACGATGCGGCCGTCGGCCGGCACCACATCACCAGGGCGAAGCAGCACCTCACTGCCGACGGCGAGCTCACAGAATGTGGGCGGTGGATCTGCGGCGGCGGATTCGGAGGCGAGCGGCACTGGCACGGCGTCTTCGATCAACAGCCGCCGCTCCACCTCGATGTCGCGACGGTGTCGACGACGCCAGAAGTCGAAGGACCAGGCCATGATTCCGGATGCGAGAAACTGTCCTGTGGCCAGGGTGCCGAACACGATGGCCGCGGCGACGACAGGCAGGCTGATCCGCCCTCGCATGACATCCGCGACGGCTGACTTGAGCGTCCGCAGATTGGTGCCCACCAACAAGACGGCGCTGATCGGAGCCAGAGCCGAGACAGCGAGGTCGGCCGCCGCCGCCACGCAGAGCGTCGCCGACGTCCCGGTCATCTCCCACGGGGATGTCGTCCGGCCGCCCGGCCCATGATCGACCTCGTGCTGCAACTCCATCACGAGTGGATCACCGGCAAACAAGCCCGGATCAACGTGTATGACCAGGTCGCTTCGCCATCCGGTCAGTCGTGCCTGCCGCACACCGGGC
>JAQCJP010000027.1 GCA_027592945.1 Planctomycetota bacterium | reverse complement strand
CCCAGTTCGTGGGCGAGCGACGCGGCCAGTTGGCCAAGCATCGAGACGCGGCCCGCGTGGACGATCTGGTCCCGCTGTTCGTCCACGATCCGCTCAGCGCGGCGACGGAGCCGCGATTGGGCGACCAGCGCCGCGATCAGCCCGGCCTGGATCGCGATCGCCGCCGCTCCCGCGAGAATCTGTGGCCAGTAGCGGTCCCAGATTCGCGGTTCGCGAAACAGGATCTTGCTGCCGGCCGGAATCCGGGAAGCGGGGATGCCGAAGCGGCTCAGCACGCGCTCGTCGAAGAGGCAGACCGGGGGCACGCTCACCGGCGCAGGGATCGAGCCCTCCCGGCTCGTGACCACGAGCCGACCGACCGCCTCGCCGACGGCCCGCGTGTCGTTGCACACGCCCCCCACGATGCCGCGGCCGACGTAGGTGTCGATGATCCCGAAGATCGGAACGCTCGACTCCCGGCAGAGCGGTGTCAGCACGTCTGCCGGCACGTGGGCCTGGCCGGTCTCGTCCTTCCAATACCCCGCGAAGACCACCGCCGAGTCTGCAGGCAGTTCGCGGACTCGCCGCTGCAATTCCGAGAGGGGCAGGTCGATGAGTGGCAGGAACTCGATGCCCCGCTCCTTCGTCACCGCGCGGGCCTGCTCGACTTGAAAGGCGAGAAACGCCGGATGCGGAATGGATTGGCTGATGAAGGCGATCCGCTTGGTGCGGGGGAAGAGGTCGCAGGCCAGCGCACTCGTGGCCCCGATCGTCGACTCGGCGCGGGCGCACGTGTAGTCAGGAACGCTGTCGAGCGGGGGCTGGCTCTCGCCGGGCCGCTGGACCGCCACGATCCGGGCGGCGGGCGCGAACCGGTCGCGGTTGGCGAGCACGAAGTCGCGGGTCACCGCGCTTGTGGGAACGATCACGTCGAACGACCGGTCGCGGTACTTGTCGACGAGCCATCCAGTGGCCCGGTCGGGATCAGCGGGCGTCCGATTGAGGCGAACGACGTCGAGGTTTTCGACGAACACGTCGTGCGGTTCCCGCCCCTCGGCAAGTCCCGACCGAAACCCCTCCATGAACTGCACGAACGCGGGGCGTGTCTGCCCTTCCTGGTCGATCACGAGCACCCGCTCGGCCGCGGCGGCCACCTGCCCGGCTGCCGCGAGGAGCATGAAGCCGCCCACACCCAGGTTCCAGTGGCGGCTCGACGTCGGCATTTCGAAACGGTTCCTCGAGTCCATGACAGGGAAGCATGCTTCAGTCTTTAGTGTGGCAAGCGACGAGCAGCCGAGGAAGGGTCTGTTCCCGCCATTTCTCCGAACCATGGCTTCAATTTTGTCGAAATGCGTTTTCGGGCTCCCCAGCTGGGCAGCATGGGGCCGGAACATGCCAGTGGTCGAATGGATCGGGAGCGGGCCCTCCAGTCGCCGCCAACGCGATTCAACTCTCCGCACCGGAAAAACCCGGCTTTTCAACCGGCCCGTGACCAAAAGGTTGCCTTCGCACGTCTTTTGGGTTTCTCTAGTGGGCAATCAGTCAGGGTGCCGGCCCTGGTAGCGCCGGTGACGCGCGTGCGGCCCTATCGTCTCACTCTGTAAGGATTGGCTGCCATGATGCGGCTCTCGTTGAAGTCTCCTCCCCTGATCGCGGTGCACAAGCAACGTGCCGGCTTGACAGCTGTTTTTCAGTCGGGTTTGGGGATGTTCCACATTCTCAGCCAAACGGGTGATCCCCTTTTTCTCGTAACGCCTATGAGAACGATCCGCCGCCTCGCGACCTTTGCTTTGGTCGCGTTGCTCGTTGCAACGCTCGCCGCCCCCGCCCACGCTATCACGATCGATTGGGTGACGGTGGACGATCCGGGCAATGTCGCTGACGACACGGGCTACGGTGCCGTGACCGATTCATTCCAGATCATGAAGTACGAGTGGACGAACTCTCAGTACGTCGACTTCCTCAACGCCGTAGATCCAAACGGTACGAATCCCAACTTTGTCTACCACACCGTGATGGGCTACGACGCCCGCGGCGGGATCAGTTTCGCAGGCGGCAATGCTGCCGGCAGCAAGTACGCCGCGAAGACGAACATGGGCGACAAACCGGTGAACTTCGTGACCTGGTGGAATGCTGCGCGTGTGGCCAACTGGCTGGAGAACGGGGCGCAGGCGTACGGTAGTTCTGATGCGAGTGCCACCGCTCCGCAAAATAGGGGCGCCTACACCCTCGGCACAGCGACGAGCGGTACCGCTCCCAGAGTGAACTCCGAAGCGCGGTTCTACATCCCGACGGAAGACCAGTGGTACAAGGCGGCGTACTACCTGGGTGGTCGCACGAACGCGGGCTACTCAAACTACGCCACGGAGAGTAGCTTTACTCCTCAGCCGATGTCGGTTGACGAGAATGGCAACGGCCGGTATGGGCCCTATAATTATGCAAATTACGCAAGCGCTGCCGTATGGAACGGCCAGCAGGGCAACGTAACGACCGTTGGCACCAATGGCGGTCCGAGCGCTTATGGCACATTCGACATGAGCGGGAACGTCAGCGAGTGGAACGACGTGACGGGTGCTGCCGGCTCGAATAAGGGAATCCGGGGCGGCTTCTGGCGTTCAAATAGTTACGTCTTGTCGTCCTCCTCCCGGGAATTGATTTACACAAATTACATTGACGATAGCATCGGTTTTCGTCTCGCAGGTCCGGCTCCGCTTGGCGTACCCGAACCGTCGACGTGGGCGATGGGACTGGCCGGAATTGCCTGTGCGGGCTGGGGAGCGTTTCGGCGTCGCACGCGGGCCTGACGCGGACCAACGGACAGGACAGCCCGGTCAATGGCTGTGGATGCCGATCACGGGTAGTTCGTCTATCCGTCCCTGAAGGACGTCGAGATCCTCCGCTCGCGAGATCTCTCTGACATTCAAGCCGACTGATTCACGCAGTTGCCATCTGCATGATGGCACCATGTGGCAAAGGCTGGCACCGGATCTCAGCACTTCGGTTCAAATCCCCGAACTGCAGCCGGGGCAGCAGTAGCCGGTCAGTTCAGGGGGTTGGCGGCAACTGGAACCTGCCCGCCACCACGCCCTCCACCGAGATGTCTTCGTCGAGTGATTCCCAACGCAGCGCCGTGCCGCCGACCTCCAGTCGGACCTCGGCCAACTGAGATTCGCTCGCTTGCTCGAGCCGCCGAAAGCGATTCGCCGGAAATCCAACGACCCGCTGGTCCGTCAACTCGACGTAGACCATCCGGCCCTCAGTCCAAACTCTCGTCGCCACGGCTTCGGTTTCCTGGTGGATGGTGCTCATCGTATTTCTCCAGCAAGAGGTCGGCGTGTTCGTAAACCAACCGTTCCATGTCCCTCACGGTGTGGGCAGGAACGCCACGATTTCGGGCCAAGGCCACTGGATCGAGCCAAAACTTGCACTCTCCGTCCGCACAACGCACGTGAATGTGAGGAGGCTCGATGCCCTCGTCTGAGTAAAAGTGAAGACGATAACCACCGACCCGTAGCACCGTGGGCATCCGCTCAGGATATTCCTGGCGTGAGCCGCAGACAAGTTCGGCACCGGACGATTTTTTCAGTACGGCCTCCTGCGAGCAGCAACTGCGGCGGATTCTCAAAGCGAACACTTCACGGATCGAGAGGGAGACAGAGCTCGAACGCCTCGTCGGCTCGGGTGGGCCGGCGGCGGGCGATTGCGGCAAGGAGGGCTGGCCTGCTGTGGCAGCAGATCAGCCCAACGATGCTCCAGAAAGAATCATCGCTTATGCCGCGATGGTGGTTGCGGCGACAGCAGCAGTCCTGCGGCGGAGATAGCCCGCAGCCGCCAGACCAGCGACCGCGAAGCCAACCAGCACGAGGCTCGAGGGCCCCGGCACCACCTGAAGCACCTGGCCGTTGACGGTGGAGCCACCGGCAAGGTGAGGGCTGCGGGAGAACCGCTCACCAGCTCCAGCGTTGCTCCCGAAGCCGACAGTGAACTGCGAGACCCCTGCTGGGGTGTAGGACGGTGTCGTGTAGTACGTGTTGCTACTCAGCGTCACCGCGTTGTACCCCGCTCCGGCATCTCCGACGGCCTCGACCGCAAGCAGGCGACGATGCTCGCCTTCAAGGGCTGTGCCCGGGCGATGTATCAGAGCTGGGGCGTGATCGGGATTGGTCTCTCGGTTTTCTCGCTCTCCCCCTTCGGCCGGGTCTTTTGTCCGAAGGCTTGACGCTGGTTGCTTCTCGATGTTACCTTATCGGGCAGTCCATGATCTCCATGGTATGGGGCTGCATGGTATGGGTTAGTCCCTTAGTAACTGTGGCCTCGCAACCGGCAGCGGCCCCCACCCCGTCCGCCTGTTCCGCTCTTTAGAAACGGAGTATCCAGATGAGTTTTCCCTTCGTGCAACGACTTGCGTCCCGCGTTCGGTTTTCTTCCGTGGCGGCGAAGGCATCGCTGGTGGAGGTCCCATCTCGAGCACTCGAGCGGGGAGTCGTGATGATGACCAGAGCGATTGGTGTCCTCGCGATCGCGACCGCCGCCAGCGTCGCCTCAGCCGACATCGTCTACAGCGGCGTGCTCAATCAGACCGCCAGTGCCACTACCGGCCCGCTGACCATCGACATCTTGGGCCAGCAGTGGGGATTCGGCCACCAATCTGGCGGATTAACCGACTACAGCTTTGTCACGGCAAACAACAGCGGGTCTGGCCTATTCGTCGAACTCGCCAGTCCGCTCGTCGCCCGGAACTTCACAGCGGGTGCCACCATCGGCACGCTCACCTCGACGCTGAATATGTTCCCGACCGGTGGTTCCACCAATGAAGACGTCTATCTCCACAACTACGCCGCCCTCCCGGGCGATGAAGGCAACTTTCCCGCCACCGGCACGGGTTTCGTCGGTTTCGGATTTGGCGGTCCAGTGAACTTCAACTACGGATGGATGCAATTCACGCTCGACGGAGCCGCCCGCTCGGTCACCTTGAACGACTGGGCGTACGAGAGCGTGGTCAACCAGTCCATCAGCGTATCGGCAGTGCCGGAGCCCTTCGCACTCGGAGCAGGTGTCGTGGGAATGCTCGGGCTCGTCGGGTTTCGGCGGCTGCGATCGCGACGACACCCAGCTGTCTGACCTGGCCCTGCGAATGGGGCCAGTTTCTTTCATCAGGGTAGCCCTGCCAAGGGATCACCGCTGTCCGCTCGCTACGGCGTAATCGAAGCAAGCGGACCTCCACCGAGTTTCCCTTCGTAATCCGGGCCCGCTCCCGACTCTTGAGCGTTAAGGAGGAGCGGTTGGGGGCGGTGTCAAGGAGCGGCGCAAGACCCTCCGGGCAAGCGTCGATGTCCTGAAGGAGGCGATCGACCAGATCATGGAAAGAAATGGGCGATAAAGGACTCGAACCTTTGACCCCCAGCTTGTCGAGCTGGTGCTCTAACCAACTGAGCTAATCGCCCGAACAGTCGGTACCGCAAGTGTCGCGCGTAAAATGCGGCCAGTCAAGCGACGGCCGTCGCGGCCCGCGGCCACCGGGAACGCGGCTTGCGAGGCCGCCACGACGCCGGATACGCTGCAGTGCCCCGCTCGCGAGTTGGCGGGTTGTTTCCGCGAGTTTCGGCTGCTTCCCCCTATGCCCACCGTCCGCTTTCCAGACGGCTCCACCCGTGACCTTCCCGCCACCGCGACGGTGGCCGACTGCCTCGGCGACGCCGCCACGGCCGGCGGAAAAAGCGGCAGAAACGCCCCCGTCGCCGCCCTGCTCGACGGCACGCTCGTCGGCCTTGACGCTCCCCTGCCGGCCGAGGGCACCGCAACCGTGGAGCCGCTTCCCGCCGGCGACCCGCGGGCCCTGCCGGTGATGCGTCACTCGGCAGCGCATGTCATGGCCCGGGCCGTGATGCGGCTCTTCGAGGGCGTCGAGCTCGCCTTCGGTCCCACCGTCGGCCACGGTTTCTACTACGACATGCGGGCCTCCCGACCGATCACCGATGAGGATCTCCCCGCGATCGAGGCGGAGATGCGGCGGATCATCGAGGCCGACGAGGCCTTTGAGCGGGTCGAGGTGCCTCGTGAGAAGGCCGCCGAGATCGTCCGCGGGCTCAACCAGCCCCTGAAGGCCGAGCACATCGAAACCGGCCTGGCCGCCTACCCCAGCCTCTCCTTCTATCGGCAGGGAGAGTTCGTCGATCTCTGCCGCGGGCCGCACGTGCCGAGCCCGAAGTGCATCGGTGCCTTCAAGCTGATGAACATCGCCGGCGCCTTCTGGAAGGGCGACGCCAACAACCCGCAACTGCAGCGGCTCTACGGCACCGCCTGGTTCACCCAGGAGGATCTCGATGCCCACCTGGCGGCACTTGAGGAGGCCCGCAAGCGGGACCATCGCGTGCTCGGCAAGCAGCTTGATCTCTTCACCACCAGCCCGCTGGTCGGCTCGGGGCTCGTCCTCTGGATGCCGAAAGGGGCGCAGCTGCGGGCCACCCTCGAGAGCTTCGTCCGCGACGAGCTGGCCGCGCGAGGCTATGAGCCGGTCTACACGCCCCACATCGGCAAGGTCGATCTCTACAAGATTTCGGGTCACTATCCGTACTAC
Source organism: Planctomycetota bacterium (assembly GCA_027592945.1). Lineage (GTDB taxonomy): Bacteria > Planctomycetota > Planctomycetia > Pirellulales > UBA1268 > QWPN01. The sequence goes on along the minus strand of JAQCJP010000027.1, from coordinate 16,085 downwards.
GCCGACAGCCAGTTCAAGCCGATCGTGATGAGCGACGACGAGCAGTATCTGCTCAAGCCGATGAACTGTCCGCATCACACGATGATCTACAAGGCCCGGCCACACAGTTACAAGGATCTGCCCATCCGGCTGGCAGAGTTTGGCACGGTCTACCGCTACGAGCAGTCGGGTGAGCTCGGCGGGATGACGCGGGTCCGCGGCTTTACGCAGGACGACGCCCACATCTTCTGCACGCCCGAGCAGGTCGAGGAGGAGGTCGCCGGCTGCATCGACTTCACCCTCAAGGTCCTCGAGAGCTTGGCCTTCGAGAACTTCCGCGTCAGGCTCGGCTTCCGGGATCCGGCCAGCGACAAGTACGTGGGGCCGCCCGAACGCTGGGACGAGGCCGAGGCCGCCATTGAGCGGGTGGCCCGCCGGATGAATCTGCCCGGCTGCGAGCCCGAGCCGGGTGAGGCTGCCTTCTACGGCCCCAAGATCGACTTCGTCGTCAACGACTCGCTCGGCCGCGAGTGGCAACTCGGCACCGTGCAACTCGACTACAACCTGCCGAGCGAGGAACGCTTCGATCTGGAATACATCGGGGCCGACAACGCGAAGCATCGCCCTGTCATGATCCACCGGGCTCCGCTGGGCAGCCTCGAACGATTCGTGGGCGTCTTGATCGAGCACTTTGCCGGGGCCTTCCCGCTCTGGCTCGCTCCAGAGCAGGTGCGGGTGATTCCCGTCAGCGAGAAGTCCACCGCCTATGCCGAAGCCGTCAAGGCGCGGCTGGAGGCGGCGGGGCTGCGGGCCGGCATCGATCTGGCCGCCGAGAAGCTCGGGGCCAAGATTCGCGCGGCGCAGCTCGAGATGATTCCGATGATGGCCGTCTGCGGCCCACGGGACGAGGCTGCCGGCACGATTAGCCTCCGGGATCGGCTCGACGGCGACCTGGGCGCGATGAGCCTCGAAGCGGCGATCGAGCAGCTCCGCGATGAGAACGCCCGCCGGGCAGTCCGCCACAAGCCCAAGCCACTCGCCTTCGCCGGTCAGACAGCAGAGGGTGCCGGCGAGCCTGCCGACGACGACTACTGATGCCGCGGTTCGTCCTCCTCGAGCACACCGGCCATCCCGACGATCCAACCGGCCGCCACTTCGATCTCTTGCTCGAAGAGCCCGAGGCCTGCCAGACCTGGCGGCTTGCCGAGGTTCCCGTCGCCGGGGGCGAGGGGGTGGCCGCGGAGCCGCTGCCCCCCCACCGGCTCGCCTGGCTCGACATCGAAGCGGATGAGGTCTCTGGCGGCCGCGGCTTCGCCAGGCGAGTCGACTCAGGCAGCTACCAGCCGACCGCTCGGCCTCCCGCCGTCGATCTCGCTGGAGCCCTGCTCGCCGGCCGGCTGGACCTCGTCCAGCACGGCACCAGGTACACGGCCCACCTCACCCCCGCCCCGTAGCCGTTCGCCTCGCCCCCGCCCCGTAGCCGCCCGCCGGCTTTCGCTCCTGCCGCGTTCTCTCGCGGACGTATCATGGGGAACCCCCCAGGAGCCCCCACCGATGAAGCCGCGTGAAGTCCTCGCGCTCTGCCGTGAAAAGGAAGTGAAGGCCGTCGACCTGCGATTCGCCGATTTTTTCGGCGCCTGGCAGCATTTCACGATTCCCGTCGGCAAACTCGAGGAGGAGACCTTCGAGGATGGCCTCGGGTTCGACGGTTCGAGCATCCGCGGCTGGCAGTCGATCAACGAGAGCGACATGCTCCTGGTGCCGGTGCCCGACACCACCTTCATCGATCCCTTCGCCGCCACGCCGACGCTGGTGATGATCTGCGAAGTGCAGGATCCGATCACCCGCGAGGATTACTCCCGCGATCCGCGAAACGTGGCCCGCAAGGCGGTCAACTATCTCAAGAGCACCGGCATTGCCGACACCTGCTTCATCGGCCCGGAGGCCGAGTTCTTCGTGTTTGACGACGTGCGGTTCGACCAGAACGCGCATGAGGGCTTCTACCACCTCGACTCAGCGGAGGGCGAGTGGAACCGCGGCCGCCAGGCCGGTCCCAATCTCGGCTACACCCTCCGGCACAAGGAGGGCTACTTCCCCTGCCCGCCGGCCGACCAGACGATGGACCTCCGCACCGAGATGATGCAGACGATGATCGCCTGCGGGATCGACGTCGAAGCCCAGCACCACGAGGTGGCCAGCGGCGGGCAGGGCGAGATCGACATGCGGTATCAGGAACTCCTCCGCATGGCCGACCAGATGTGCCTCTACAAGTACGTCGTCCGCAACGTCGCCCGCCGTCACGGCAAGACCGCCACCTTCATGCCCAAGCCGATTCTCGGCGACAACGGCTCCGGGATGCACACCCACATCTCGCTCTGGAAGGAGGGGCAGCCACTCTTCGCCGGCACCGGCTATGCCGGCCTCTCCGAAACGGGCATCCATGCCATCGGCGGCATCCTCCGTCATGCCCCCGCCCTGCTCGCCCTGACCAACCCGACGACCAACAGCTACAAGCGGCTGGTGCCAGGCTACGAGGCACCGGTCAACCTCGCCTACTCGCAGCGAAACCGCTCGGCGGCCTGCCGGATTCCGATGTATTCCACGAGCCCCAAGACCAAGCGGGTGGAGTTCCGCTGCCCCGACCCGACCTGCAACCCCTACCTCGCCTTTGCCGCCCTTTTGATGGCGGTGATCGACGGCATCCAAAACAAGCTCCACCCCGGCGACCCGCTCGACCGCGACATCTACGACATGCCGCCCGAGGAACTGGCCAACGTTCCCAAGGCTCCGGCATCGCTCACCGAGGCCTGCGAGGCCCTCTCCCGCGATGCCGACTTCCTGCTCCGCGGCGACGTCTTCACCGAAGACGTGATCGCAACCTGGCTGAAGTGGAAACGGGACCGTGAAATCGCCCCGATGCGGCTGCGACCGCATCCCTATGAGTTCTGCCTCTATTTCGATGCCTGAGGCTGTTTGACGCCTGAGGTGGGTTCGATGCCTGCGGCCGGCCGACCCGCGGCGAGCCTCAGCCGTCGCGGCCCGGCCAGTGCTCCCACCAGCTGCGGAACTGCCGCCACTGGCTTTCCAGGAAGGCCCGCTGGCTATCGGCGAGCCTGTCGGCGGGGTTGAGCTGGTGGGCATATTCGGGCCGACCCTCGAGCACCATCAGGTGCTTGTAATAGAGGACGAGATCGGGCCCTTCGTCGTACGTCGAAAGCACGGCCAGAGCGTCAGCGAGTTCGAGGGCCAGCCGGCGGGCCGCGACGTCCCCTTCGGCGGCAGCGAGGCAGAGTTCGACCAGCCGGAGCACCGGCCCGGGAAGGGCATTGCCCACGCCGGTGATGGCGCCGACCGCGCCGCAGCGAACGATGCCGTGAAAGACCTGCGTGTCGACGCCCACCATCAGCGAGAGGTCCGGGTCACCACTGGTGATCTGCTCGGCGGCCTCCGTGAGCGAGTCGGCCCCGCCAAACTCCTTGAAGCCGACGAGATTGGGAAACTCGGCTCGCAGTTCGAAGAACAGCGGGGCCTTGGTCTCGAATCCATAGGCCGGGCTGTTGTAGATCACCGCCGGCAGGCCGCCCGCGGCCTCGAGGATCCCGGCGAAGTGCTGCCGCTGAGCGGCGGACGAAGTGCCCCGCGAGAGCACCCGCGGAATCACCATCAGACCGGCTGCGTCCACTTTGCGGGCATGGGCGGCGTGGGCCGCAGCCAGCCGCGGGTTCTGGCCACCTGTGCCGACGATCACCGGAATCCCGGCGGCCACCAGCCGGGCCACGCCCTCCTGACGCTGGCCGTCGGTGAGCAGCGGCCAGTCGCCCATCGAGCCGCAGTAAACCACCGCCGCCATGCCGGCGGCGATCAGCTCGCCCGCGGTCGCGACCAGGGCATCGAAGTCGGGCGAGCCTGCTGCATCGCAGGGCGTCATCAGGGCCGGCATGCAGCCACGGAAGGGATTCATTGGGAGGTCCTTGGGAACACGGTGACCGATCGCGGCGACGCTCACAGCGCTTCGGCCGCCTGCTACCCAACCTAGCGTTTCCCGGCGATGCCGGAGACGCTCCCGGCCGCTCTGGGGCAGCGGGAGCATCCAATCAGCTGTGGCGGGAGAACTGGCCCGCCTGGCGGGAGAACCGGCCCGTTGCTCATCAGCGGCCGCCGTGTTTTATAGTAGAGAATTCCGAGGGCTCGCCGATGGCGAAGGGGTCGAGCTCGTAGTCCCAGCCGGCATGCTGCCGGCGGCGGCAGGCTATGGCGTCAGCCGCAGCTGGACCGTCAGCACGCGAGGAACCTCCCGCCATGACCCCGGAAGCATCCCGCCTGCGGCCTCGCGGTCAGCGACGAGTCGGACTCCCAGCGGTTGGCGTCGTGCTGGCCGGCTTGGCCACCGCGGCGGTCCTGCCGACGGCAGCCGAGGCCCAGCGAACCGACCAGTTCGACGCCTCGGTCACCTTCCAGACGATCGACCATTTCGCGGCTCACGATTCCTGGACGGGCCAGGCATATGGAGCCTGGTCTGAACCCCGCCGGGCGGCCATCGCCGATGCCCTGTTCGATCGGGAGTCGGGCATCGGCTTAAGCGGCTGGTACTTCCACCTCGGAGCCGGCGCGGATCCAACGATCGCCGCCAAAAGCTACCCCTGGCGGCTCCGCACGCAGGAGAGCTTCGAGGTCTCGCCCGGGGTCTATGACTGGAGCCGCAACGACGCCACGCGAAACCTGCTGACCGACGCCCGCTCCCGCGGGGTCGAGAAGACGATGATGGTCGTCTACTCCCCGCCCTTGAGCCTTACCAAAAACGGCCGGCCGTATCCCAGCAGCAGCGGCGACAACCTCGCGGCCGGCCAGGAGCAGCAGTTTGCCACCTACCTTGCCGATGTCCTGGAGCATTTCAAGAACCATCCCGACCCCACCCAGCGGTTCGAGTTCGACTACATCAGCCCCGTCAACGAGCCTGAGTACGACTGGAGCGGCGGCAACCAGGCAGGCAACGGCTGGATCGGCCCGACAACGATCCGCAATCGCTACCTGGCGCCGCTGGCTTCCGAACTGGCAGCCCGTGGGCTCACCACCGGGATCCGGGCCCCGGAGTCGGCCAAGATCCAGTCGCTCTCCAGCGGCCAGAACTACCTCGCCAACCTGGCCGGCAATGCGGCAGTCAACGGCAATCTCGGCAACGTCCTGACCTACCACAGTTACTTTTCCGACAACAACGCCGACATGCTGCCCCGCCGTCAGCAGGCGGCCGCCGCGATGGCGGCCTACCCCGACTGGGATCTCTGGCAGACCGAATACTGCATCCTCTTCGGCGACGCCTCGTCCGGCCTTTCCGGCTCGGGCAACGACACGACGATGACCACCGCCCTGGCGGTCGCCCGGACGATCCATTTCGATCTGACCGTCGCCAATGCTGCGGCCTGGAGTTACTGGCTGGCCGCCGCACCCTGGGAACACAACTACAAGGACGGCCTGATCTACTTCGACAACGCAGCCCAGACCTTCCAGGTCGCCAAGGTCGGCTGGGCCCTCGGCCACTACAGCCGCTTCATTCGCCCCGGGGCCAAGCGAATCGCCTTCGGCGGCGACAATCAGGACATCGCCGGCCTCCTGGCCAGCGGCTGGCGGCACGACGAGACGGGGGATCTGACACTGGTCTACACCAATCAGCTCACCACCGAGGAGAGCGTCCTGCCGGTCGTCTCCTCGGCCGACGGGCTGAAGGTCGATTATTTCATCCCCTATCGCACCACCGACACCACTGGCGAAAACATCCGCCGGCTGCCGGCCCTGCTCGCCGACCAGCCCCACCTCCTGCCGGCTCGCTCGATGACGACGCTGGTCGGGGGCACGCTCGCGGAGGACAACACCGGCAAGGAGATCGCCACGCTCTCCGGCAACGGTGACTACACCCTCGGGAGCGGGATGCTGACGATCCTCGACGGCGTCGGCACCTACAGCGGCCGACTCGACGGGGCGGGCGGCTTTCGCAAGCTCGGCCCTGGAACGCTGACACTCACCAACCGGAGCAGCCATACCGGCGGCACGATCGTCGAGGCGGGCACCCTCTCGATCGCCGCCCCCGACGGCACCGGCTCGGCCGTCGGCCCGGGTCCCCTGGAAATCCGGCCGGGCGCCCGCGTGCTCGCCGGTGTCAACGCCTTCGGCCGGAACCCCGCCACGCCGATCACGATCGACGGGGGGCTGCTCTATCAGATGGAGGCATCGAGCGACATCGGAGACGTGACCTTCACGGGCGGCCGCCTCTCGGGAGTCTCGGAGACGAGCTTGAATCTGCAGGGCACGATCCGCTCGCTGGCCGCCTGGGCGCCGGCCGAGATCGCGGTGCCGACCGCCACCCTGGGCGGCCCGATCACCTTTGATATCGCCGACGGGCCGTCCGCCACCGACATGCGGATTCGCTCGGCGGTCGGCGGCGAAGGGTCGCTCTTCAAGGCCGGCGGAGGCCTGCTCGAGCTGCTGGGTGAAGGCAGCTTCAGCGGCTACACGATCGTCACGGCCGGCACCCTGCGGCTCGGCCATGCCCGCAGCCTGGCGGGAAGCCGGCTGGTGGTCGCGGCAGGGGGCCGGGTCGAACTGGCGGGAGCCCTCGCGGCCTCGGTTTCCGGGCTGACCCTCGACGGCGGCGGCCTCGACCTCGAGCAGGGGAGCCTGACGATCGCCCCCGGCTTCAGCGAAGCTGCCATCCGGGCACTGATCATCGCCGGCCGCGACGGCGCCGGGCCGGAGCCGGCTGGCATTCTCTCGTCGGCGATCGTCGATTCGGGCGGACGCGCGACAATCGGCTACGGCTTCGATGAGGACGGCTTTGCCACCGTCGCCTTCACGCCGATCGGGGATGCCAATCTCGACGGGGTGGTCGATCTCTTCGACCTCGTGACGACCGAGGCCGCTGGCCGCTACCAGGCCGCCGGTTCGGCCAGCTGGAAGGATGGTGACTTCGACTACAACGGCCGGTTCGACGTCTTCGATCTGTTGGCGGTGATGACCAGCGGCAACTACGGGACCGGCTCGCTCTCGGTGCAGGTGGTCCCGGAGCCCGGGCTGATCTCGCTGGTGGGAGCGGGCGGGCTCGTCTGGCTGGTGTGCCGCCAGTCACGGCGGGGATCCCCGACTAGACTCTGGTCATGAACTGTCGAACCGCCACGCCGTCGTCTGCCCGCCGGCGGCTGCCTGGTTGCACCCTGGTGGAGTCTTGGTCGTGATCGCGATCATCGCCACCCTGATCGGCGACGGGCTCGATCCCACGGCGGCCGATGGCGGCGACGGCGACGGTACCTGATCCTTGCTGCCAAAAAACCTCGGCACAAACACCATGGGCCAATCGCTTCCTTTTCTCGTCGCCGCTGCCCTCCTCACAGGCCCAGCGCTGGCAGGCGATACCTGGCAGGCCGAGTTTGTCACTCCGCCCCTGCCGGCCGCGGCGGCGACCAGGGCGAGCGCGGCTTGCTTGACCGCCGAATCCCACGAGACCCGCGACCTGCTCGGCTGGACGCTCCATATCAATAAGCAGCTGCTCGCGACCGACGCCGCAGCGACCGAGACGGCCGTCTCGCTTTTGAAACGGCAGCTTGCCGAGGTCGTCCGCGTCGTGCCGCCGGTGGCGGTGGCAGAACTGAAGAAGACGCCGCTCTGGTTCTCACCGGAGTATCCCGGGGTCAGCCCGAAGGCCGAGTTCCACCCCGATCCAGGCTGGCTGCGGGCCAACGGCCGCGATCCGGCTTTGGCCCGGGCGATCGAGTTCACCAACATCCGGATCTTTCCGCAGGAGTGCGAGCGGATGCCGGCCCTGGCCCTCCACGAACTGGCCCATGCCTACCACTTCAACGTGCTCGGCTTCGACGACCCGGCAATCAAGGAAGCCTACGAGAGGGCCCAGGCCGCGGGCCTCTACGACAGGGTGGAGCAGCGGCACGGCGGCGGCCGGCCGGCCACGGTGGTCCGAGCCTACGCGATGAGTAGCCCGATGGAATATTTTGCGGAGACGAGCGAGGCCTACTTTCTTCAGAATGACTTCTTTCCCTTCGTTCGGAAAGAACTCGACGCTCACGATCCACGGATGGCCAGCGTGCTCGAGGTCGCCTGGGCCGTGGCCCCGCCGAAAGCAACCGAATGACCATGATGACCGGAACCTTGCTGCGGCTGTCGCTCGTCGTCGGAGTGCTGGCAGTGGTCCCCGCCTCGCTGATCGCCGGGCCGGCCGATGACACGCTCGCCGAGCAGCTCGTCAGGGAAGACCCGGCAGCGCTGGCCGCGGCGGTCGAGCAGGACGGCGATCCGGCAGCCGGAGCAAATGTCTTTCATGCCCGCCAACTGGTCTGCACGCAGTGCCACGCGGCTGGCGAGGGCGAGTCGCCGCTGGGCCCGAATCTCGCCGCCTGGCCCGAGGGCGTCGCCCGCGACCGGCTCATCCCCCACCTGATCGAGTCGCTGCTGGCGCCCTCGGCGGTCATCCGCCCCGAGTATCGCGGTCTCACGATCCTGACCGACGAGGGGCGGAGCGTCAGCGGGCTGCTCGCCCGCGAGACGGCCGATACGGTCGTCCTCCGAGACGCAGCCGCGGGCGGCCGCGAGATTGCAATCCCGCAGGCGGCGATCGACGAGCGGATCCCGGCCGCTGTGTCGCTGATGCCGGCTGGCCTGGCCAATCTGCTCACCGAGCGGCAGCAGTTTCTCGACCTGGTCGCCTATCTCGCTGCAATCGCCGAGGGAGGGCCAGCCCGCGCCGCGGCACTCGCCCCCGACCCGCTCCTGCTGGCGGCGCAGGCCCCGGCGGCCTACGAAGCCGAGATCGACCACGCCGGCTTCATCGCCGACTGGAGCGATCCGGAGAAGTCGCAGGCGTCCCTTGAGCGGGGCAAGCGGCTCTACAGCCGGGTCTGTGCCAACTGCCACGGCACGCTCGATCAGCCCGGCTCACTGCCGACCGCGCCGCGGTTTGCTGAGGGGACGTTCAAAGCCGGCAGCGATCCCTACTCGATCTACCGCACCCTCACCTACGGCAACGGGATGATGGTGGCCCAGCGCTGGATGGTGCCGAGCCAGAAGTACGATGTCATCCACTACCTGCGGGAAACCTTCCTCAAGGATCGCAACTCCGCCTGGTACACACCGCTGTCGGCCAACTACCTCGCCTCGCTGCCACCAGGCACGACCCGCGGCCCGGAGCCTTCGGAACTCGAGGCCTGGCGGCTGCACGACTACGGCCCCTTCCTGGCCGGCACGTTCGAGGTCGGCAGGGACGGGGCGAACATCGCCCGCAAGGGGCTCGCCATCCGGCTCGACGACGGCCCCGGAGGCGTCGGCCGTGGCCGGGCCTGGGCCCTCTACGAACTCGACACCCTTAGGCTCTCCGCCTTCTGGACCGGCGAAGCGTTTATCGACTGGGCTGGGATCAACTTCGACGGCCGGCACGGCACCCACCCCCGGGTAGCCGGCGACATCCAGACGGCGGTGGCCACGATGCCAGGCTGGGCCGACCCGGCGAGCGGCTCCTTCGCCGACCCCCGGCCGGTGGGCCGCGACAAGAAACCGTACGGGCCGCTGCCGCGGGAGCACGGGCAGCTCCGGGCAGTTCATCATGTCGGCCTCGGCGGCACGACCGCCGAGCCTCGCAGCGGCGTCGTGCTCGACTTCACCATCGGCCAGACGCCGGTCCTCGAGATGCCCTGGCTGGGCCCGCCCCTCGAGGCGGGCGACCGGCAGGTGCCCGTCGTGATCCGGTCGTTCTCGCTGGGCCCGAGGCCGCAGCCGCTGGCGGTGCGGCTGGCGGCAGAGCCGGCTGCTGGGGCGATCCTTGGCGACAGTTCGCCGGAGGCTGGCGACGGCCCGCGGATCGTCACCCGCAACGGCTCGCTCGATCTGCTGATCCCCGCTGGCATCGAGCCGCTCGACCTGGCGGTGGCGGTGGCGGCCGCTGACGCCGCCGACCTCGCGGCCCACGCCGCCGGCGTTGTCCCGCCGGAGCCACCCCGCGTGCTCGTCGGCCGGCCGGCGCCGCCGCTCTGGCCGACGACGCTCGAGACCCCGATCAGCCCCGGCCGCAGCGACGGCCCCTTTGCCGTCGACGTGCTGACGGCCCCCGAGGCCAACCCCTGGAATGCTCAGGTGCGGTTTTCGGGGCTCGACTTTACCGGGCCCGACGAGGCGGTGATCTGCTCCTGGGATGGTGACGTCTGGCGGGTGCGGGGCATCACCGGCACCGCCGGCAGGCTCACCTGGCAGCGGATCGCCTCGGGGCTGTTTCAGCCACTGGGCATCAGAGTGATCGACGGCGTGATCTACGTTGGCTGCCGGGATCGGATCCTCGCGCTCGTCGATCTCGACGGCGACGGGCTGACCGATCGCTACGACACCTTCAACGACGACCATCAGGTGACCGAGCACTTTCACGAGTTCGCGATGGGCCTGGAGACCGACGCCGCCGGCAACCTCTACTACGCCAAAAGCGCCCGCCACGCCCTGCCGGCGGTCGTGCCCCACCACGGCACCCTCATCCGGGTCAGCCCCGACGGGAAGGAGACACAGGTCCTGGCCACCGGCTTCCGGGCGGCCAACGGCGTCTGCGTCGAGGCGGACGGCAGCTTCTGGGTAACCGACCAGGAGGGCCACTGGAACCCCAAGAACCGGATCAACCGCGTCGTGCCGGGCGGCTTCTACGGCAACATGTACGGCTACCACGACGTCACCGACAGCAGCGATCAGGCGATGAATCCGCCGGCGATCTGGATCACCAACGCCTTCGATCGCTCGCCGGCCGAACTGCTGCGGGTGTCGAGCGAGCGGTGGCAGCCGCTCGACGGGGCGCTGCTGGAGCTCTCCTACGGCGAGGGGCGGGTCCATCTGGTGCTGACCGAGCCGGCCGGCAGCGAGCCGGCTGAGAGCGACGTCATCCAGGGGGGGATGGTCGCCCTGCCGATTCCAGACCTGCCCACCGGCATCATGCGGGGCCGCTTCAACCCGGCCGACGGGCAGCTCTACACCTGCGGGCTGTTCGCCTGGGCCGGCAACCGCCAGCACCCCGGCGGCTTCTTCCGGATCCGCCGCACCGACCGGCCGCTGACGATTCCCCTCGGCCTCCACGCCGCGCCGGGCCTGCTGGCCGTCGAGTTCGCCCAGCCGCTCGACCCGGCCACCGCTACCGACACCGCCGCCTGGAAGGTTCGGGCCTGGGATTTGAAGCGGACGAAAAACTACGGCTCACCCCACCTCAACGAGCGGGCCCTCCCGATCTCGGCTGCCGAGGTGACCACGACCGGCCGGCAGGTCAGGCTGACCGTGCCCGCCCTCGAGCCGACCTGGTGCTACTCGCTCGAGTGGTCGATCAAGGCAGCCGACGGCACGCCGCTCACCGGCCTGCTGCACGGCACGCTGCACTGATCGCGTCGCGGCCGCGCGGTTCCCAGCTGTCCGGTGGTTCATGAACCAAGCCTGAACCGGGCGTGAACTTGCCCTGAAAACGCACCGTACGCCCGGCTGCGAGAGCGATTGGGGGGCCGTCCGACGGCCGGCGGCGGCTCTTCGAGGGCCCGGCGACCGCATTTCTTCCCGACCAGCGAGCCTCGTCCAGCGGTCGCTGCGTAGGAATGCAGGGCGGGGCGGGTGTCACAAGGAGCGGTGCCATGAATCGGCCGACCACGTTCTTCAGCCAGCTGTTTCAAAGCCGCCGGGCGGCGGCCAGTCGAACCGACCTGCGGCGGGCCCGCCGGCTGGCCGGCGAGCCGCTCGAAGCCCGCAGCCTTCTCTCAGGCGTTGTCGATGCTGCGGTGCCGCTGGCCCCGACGGTCGGTGAAGCCGACCTGGCCGCTGCGATGGCGATGCCGATGCTCGACTCCGAGCCGGCCGCGGCTGCCGCCGAGGAGGTGACCTGGGGCCTCGGCCTGACCGATCCCGGCGAGCCATCGGCCTGGGACATCACCGGCATGCCGCTGGGCGAGTTCCACTCCCGGCTGACCTTCGTGAAGCGGGCAACCGTCGACCCGCTGCTCGCTCCGGGCAATCCTGACTTCTGGCATGCCCATGATTTCTTCGTCAATCCCTCGGTCGATGAAAACTCGACCCTCGAGAGCCTGCTGGCCGCCGGAGAGACCGCCGCCGCCCCGACCAACAACCTCTCGACCTACTGGGTGCCGAGCCTCTTCAACGAGGCGACCGGTCAATACGTCGATCCGCTCGACAGCTCGATCGCCTACTACTCGGTGCAGAAGCCGCTCGAGCCCTCCAAGATCGAGGCGATGCCCGCCGGGCTCTCGATCATCGCCGGTAGCGCCATGCCGACCGAGCGGCAGTCGACGGCGGTCGTCTTCTGGAACTACATCGGCACCCCGACCCAATACGACCACATCCCGCAGGGGGAGCTCTGGCAGGATTTGCCGCTCCAAGCGGTGATCATGTTTCCGCAGTTTTGGGACGGGGCCAGCCTGACCGGCAGCAACTTCAAGGACCACATGGCCTACGACCGCGGCGGCGACGGCGGCCCGAGCAGTCACCCCTATCTGCTGCCGGAGCTCCAGCTCCAGATTCACTACGGCCGGATTCCCCAAGACGCCCGCCTGGTGCTCACCTCCGACTCGATGACCGCCGACCGGCCCGGCTACGCCCCCGGCTGGAGCATGCATGCCGACTTCATCCACACGCCCTGGCCGGAGCGGGATGCCGAGGGCAATCTCTACGACGGCTTCGAGCGGCGGGTCAACGACAACCTCCGCTGGCCGACCGTGGCCGGCACTGACGGCAATGCCGCCCGGACCAATCCCCGCGGCCTCGCGCAGCCCTTCACCCCGGCCCCGATCATCCTCGATCCGGTCCTCCCGGCGGCCGCCGCGGAGCCGGGGCAGCCGCCGGAGGCCGAGCCGCCCGCCTGGCGGGTCGTCGAGGCGGTCGGCGGAGTCAGCCTGCTCGAGGATCCCGCCACCGGCCGCGGCTATCTCCAGGAAGCGGGCGGCCAGCCGTTGCCGCTCAGCCGGCAGGTCGCCGCCGGCGACGCCGATCTCAACGGCCGGGTCGACGCCTTCGACCTGATCGCGATCGCCTCCGCCGGCAGCTACAACTCGGGCGGCCCGGCCGACTGGTCCACCGGCGACTTTACGCTCGACGGCACCGTCGACATCTTTGACCTGGTCGCCGCGGTCAACAGCGGCCTCTACGCCGCCGGCGAGTATCCGGCGATCGACCGCGGGCTGCCCCCGCAGCCGGTGCCGATCACACGGGGCGGCTGGACGCTCCTGGCAGCCGAGCGGAACGGCCCGGGCCAGCTGATGCTGCTCGAGTCGCGGGGCCAGGAGTATGTCACCCGCGGCGTCGATGCAACCGGCCTGCTGGGCGGGGCGGTCGCCGCCGATGCCCAGACCCTGCCGGCGACTGAAACGCTCTTCGGGCTCGACCTCGACGGCGACGGCCGGATCGGGCCGGTGACGGCCGAGCCGCCCGCGGCGAGCGTCAGCGAGCGGGCCTTCTGGGAGCCGATGCGGGGGATCGGCTTCTCGGTCGGCTCAGCCGGCAGCCTGACCGGGCAGGACCGCCTCGAGGATGCCCTCCGCCGGGTGGTCGACCTCGGCTTCAACACGATCCGCACCTGGGGGGCCGGCGACTACACCGGGCGGATTCTCGAGGCGATCGACCGGCTGGGCCTGCCCCTCAAGGTGCAGGTCGGCATCTGGATCGCGACCGACGCCGGTGCCGAGAGCCTGATCGCCGACGCCCTGGCGGTGATCGAACCCTTCCGGGAGCATGTTCTGGCGGTCAGCCTCGGCAACGAGCAGCTCGCCGACTGGAACTCCTCCGATCTCACCGTCGATCAGCTGCTGGGCCAGGTGGCCTTCTTTCGGGAGCAAAGCGACCTCCCGCTGACCTACAACTTCTCCGGCGAGACGTTCCGCCCGTGGAGCAGCTTCTGGAATCAGGACGGCGGCCGGCTCCTGGCGGCCCTCGACTTTCTCAACGTCCACTCCTACGCCGGCTTCTTCGACAACCGCTTCAACCCCGCCTGGACACCCGAGCGGCAGCTGGAGGTGCTCCGGGCCGACGAGGCCCTCTTCGCGGAGATGCTCGCCGACCTCGGGATGCCCGACAAGCCGCTGATCCTCGGCGAGACCGGCTGGCAGGGCTCGGGCTACGACCCGGCCGTCACCAACCCCGCGAACATGCAGGCCTACTACGAGGCGGCCACCCGCTACGTCTACGGCCCGGCCGCCCGCTTCGACGGGATGTTCTACTTCAACTTCAGCGACGAGGCCTGGAAGGGGGGCGACGACCACTGGGGTCTCTTCGCCGAGGGCGGCGCCGCGGCAGTCGGCCCGGCCACCTTCGCCCTGGCTCCGGTTCCGGAGATCCTCGACGACGCCGGCCAGCCGACGGAGCCCGCCCTCGAAGTCGTCGCCGCCACCGGCGATGTCCGGCTGCTGGTCGATCCGGCCTCCGGGCTGGCCCACATCCAGGCTGGCGATGCCGAGCCGCTGGTGATCCGCCGCAACGACAGCTACTGGAGCGGGGCCATCCCGCTCACCCGCGGCACGGCCAGTCTCGTGGCGGCCGCCCGCGACGACCTGGGCCGGCTGCGGGTGCTCGATGTCAGCGAGTGGGGCTACTTCGCCTGGATCCTCGACGAGGCGGGGATGTTTGTCGGCGAGGAGCAGTTCGACGCGGCAAGTCTGGCCGAACTCGAGTCGCTCTTCGGCACCGACCTCGGCTGAACCGTCACGCCGGGAGCTGATCGGGCTTCCGGCGGGACAAAAACCGCCGCCGGATCCCGAGCCCGCCAGCCACCGCCAGGCCACTGGCTGCCAGGCCCATGCCCGTCGGCTCGGGGACGGCATAGGTGCCCGAGAGTTGGACCTGCATGCCAGTCGGGTTGAAGTTCTCGGCGACCTGCCGCAGGTTCCGCACGTCAAAGGAGAGCGTGTTGCTGCCCGCCACGAAGCCGTCGGTGATCGAGAAGGTCTGGAAGCCGTCCACGATTGAGCCGAAGGGCTTGGTCGCCCCGTTGAGCTTCATTGCTATGCCCTCGTTGTCAGCAACCCAGCGGCCGGTGATCTCGGCCGTCACGAAGTCAGCTGGAAGCGTGAAGGTCGTCTGATAGACGTAGTCCTGCGGCACGAACTCGTAGACGGCCCCCTCGACAAACTGATCTGTCGGAACGAATTCGGTCGTGTCATTGCCGCCGTTGGGCATGCTGATCCACTGGGAGTTGGCCTGGTTGGTCGGCGTCCAGGCGGTGATGTAGTAGGCCTTGGCACTGCCGTTGTAGAAGTTGGGTGTCCCGCTAATGGTGGGGCTGCTGATCACCGTCCAGTGGGGATCGGTGCCGCCGTTGGGAAGCAGCGTCCCGCTGGCATCGAGTCCCGTGCTGAAGAGATCAGTGATCGGGGCGGCCGAGGTGACAACCGGGATCGCCAGGGCGAGGAGGGCACCAAACACTGCGGATCGGAAATGCACGGACATCGAGAGGTCTCCGGAAACCAGGTGGCGGAAAGAGCCGGGGCTCAGCCGGGCCGTCCCCTCTTGAGGGTGCAAACGATGTGCCAAATCGATTTGCCGGGTGAAACACGCGGCGGGCCAGCCGTTTCACCATCAGAGGGAACATTGTTTCCTCTATTCCGTGAAACATGTCACCAGGACGATGAGGCTCGGGTGTCGCATTTCGGATGCCGATAGGCGTTTCCGCTCCAGACACAGCCCCGTCACCATCGCGGTGCGACGGCAGCGTTCCTGGGGAGGCCGTCGGCGTTTGAGGGGGCGTATCGAGAGGCGATCGTGGCCATCCGGCGGACCGCTGGTGAGCCCGGGCGGCTGGCTGTTACAAACGGCCGAAACGCACGAGGGCGGATCGCGGGCGCCCGTCCGACCCTGCGATGGCACCGAGCGATGCACAGACTGCGATGGACCACTCACAGAACTTGCCGTCGCCGTCCACTCCTGCCGGCCGCGGCAACTTCGGCGAGCGGCAGGAGGCGGGCCGTCGTGACTGGGGGTTTCATGCCCATCAGTCGATCTATGAGTTTGCCGCCGGCTTCGTGGCAGGCCGACGGTGCCTGGAGATCGGCTGCGGCACCGGCTACGGATTGCATTGCTTGCTGGCCGCGGGAGCCACG
>JAQCJP010000277.1 GCA_027592945.1 Planctomycetota bacterium | reverse complement strand
CACGGGCTCGCCCTGAGCCGCGAGTGGGGAGAACCCGTAGCGAGCGTCCGGCGAGATGGCACGGGCTCGCCCCGAGCCGTGTCCGGCTGCTAGCACCGGACGTGCTAGCACATGATCTTGTGGCCCGCCCCCCTCCTAACCCACAAAATCAAAAAAATCATTGCAATCGGGCTTGCCAGGAATACTTTCGCTCCTCGTCGCAACCACGCGACCCGGTGCCCATGGATGGGAGCCGGCTTTCAACCAATGAGTCAGGGAGGACCAGATGGCTGCAAAGCCTTTGATCGGCATCACCACAGATTACCGCTCCGCCCGCAAGGAGCACGCCGCGCTCTCGTTCGTCGCGGCCGGCTACTACGACGGTATTCTCGCTTCCGGCGGGATTCCGGTGATCATTCCCCCCCTGGCTGAGGAAGACGACATCGTCCGCGTCCTCGACACGCTCGATGGCGTGGTGATGGTCGGCGGTGGTGACCTCGATCCCCGGCGTGACGGCTACATGCCCCATCCGGCTGTCCGCATGATGGAGCCTCGCCGGGAAGACTTCGACCGGTTGCTGGCCAAGCATGTCTGTGCCCGCCACATGCCGGTGCTCGGCGTCGGCTGCGGAATGCAACTGCTCAACATCACCGAGGGCGGCACCCTCTTCCTCCACCTGCCGGAAGATCTGCCGCGGGCGATTCCGCACAAGGATCCGACCGACCTGGCCCACCGGCACGCCCTCCTCGTCGAGCCCGGCACCGCGATGGAGCGGGTCTACGGCGACGGCGAGATCCGGGTCAACAGCATGCACCACATGGCGATCGACGACGTCGCCAACAGTTTCCGCGTGACTGCCCGGGCGCCGGACGGCGTCGTCGAGGCGATCGAGAGTACGGTCGAGGGCTGGACCGCCATCGGCGTCCAGTTCCACCCCGAGGCCGACACCGCCTCGGCCCTCGATGTGAAGATCTTCGAGGAGTTCATCATCGGAATCACGGGCGTCGTGCCCGAGATGCGGCTGGTCGCCTGACAGCAACCGCCACCGCCATATCCCAGCACCGATTGCCGGCCCGTCGGTCGCCTCGCGCGGCCGGCGGGCCGGCTGCATTCCAGGCGGCAGCCTCCCTGACGATCCTGTCCGGTGCGACCTGTCGTGACCCTCCCGATCCTCACATCCTGCAGCGTTTGGCCTGCCGGTTTTCTCGCTGGAGCATCGCGTCAAGCCCTGCCATGTGGCACGATTGTGAGGTCATCTCCCGGCCGCTCTTTCCCCCAGGGCACCCATGCTCAGCGACTACGATCTCCATCTTCTCGGCGAGGGCCGCCACTGGAAGAGTTACGAGAAGCTCGGAGCCCAACTGGAAGACCAGGCGGGCGTCAGCGGCGTCACCTTCGCGGTCTGGGCGCCCAATGCCGACCTGGTCGAGGTCGTCGGTGATTTCAACGGCTGGAGCAGCGGTCGCCATGTAATGCACAAGCGGATCCCGTCGGGAATCTGGGAGCTGTTCGTGCCCGGACTGCCCGTCGGGTCGATTTACAAATACCGTGTGCATGCCGGGGGCGAGTTCAGCGACCGGGCCGATCCCTACGGCTTCGGGGCCGAGGTGCCTCCCCGAACCGCCTCGATCGTCACCGACCTGTCGACCTACTCCTGGCAGGATGACGAGTGGATGGCCGTCCGGGCCGCCCGCAACGGTCTCGACGCACCGATGAACGTCTATGAGGTGCATCTTGGCAGCTGGCGGCGGCCGGGCGACGACCCGACGCGGTGGCTGACCTACGCCGATCTCGAGCGGGAGCTGATCCCGTATGTGGTCGAGATGGGCTTCACCCACGTCGAACTGCTCCCCCCCACGGAACACCCGCTGTCGGCCAGCTGGGGCTACCAGACCATCGGCCTCTTTTCCGCCACCAGTCGATTCGGGCCGCCCCAAGCCCTGATGTCGCTGATTGACGCCCTCCATCGGGTGGGCGTGGGCGTGATCATCGACTGGGTGCCCGCTCATTTTCCCCGCGACGGCCACGGCCTCCGGCGGTTTGACGGCACGGCCCTCTACGAGCATGCCGATCCGCGGAAGGGCGAGCATCCCGACTGGGGAACGATGATCTTCAACTTTGGCCGCAACGAGGTCTCCAACTACCTGGTCTCCTCGGCCCTCTTCTGGCTCGACCGCTACCACATCGACGGGCTGCGGGTCGACGCCGTGGCCTCGATGCTCTATCTCGACTACAGCCGCGAGGACGGCAACTGGGAGCCCAACTGCTTCGGCGGCCGGGAGAATCTCGAGGCGATCGAGTTCCTGAAAACCTTCAACGTGCAGGTTCACCAGCATTTCCCCGGCACGCTCACGATTGCCGAGGAGTCGACCGCCTGGCCCGGCGTTTCGCGGCCCACCTACGTCGGTGGCCTCGGCTTCAGCCTCAAGTGGAACATGGGCTGGATGAACGACACGCTGCGATACATGCGGCACGACCCGATCCATCGCAAGTACCACCACGACGAGCTGACCTTCAGCCTGATTTACGCCTTCCACGAGAACTTCGTGCTCCCGCTCTCCCACGACGAGGTCGTCCACGGCAAGGGCTCGCTGCTCGGACAGATGCCGGGGGATCTCTGGCAGAAGTTCGCCAACCTCCGGCTCCTCTACGCGTACATGTGGTGCCACCCCGGCAAGAAGCTCCTGTTCATGGGCGATGAGTTTGGGCAGTGGAACGAGTGGAACTTCGACGAAAGCCTCCAGTGGCACCTGCTGGAGTGGGAAAGCCACCGGGGCCTGTCGCGGGCGGTGGCCGACCTCAACGACCTTGTCCGCCGCGAGCCCGCCCTCCACCAGCTCGACTTTGACGAACAGGGCTTCGAATGGATCGACTGCCACAACTGGCAGGACAGCGTGCTCGCCTTTGCCAGGCGGGCCCGCGCGAGGGAGGATTTCGTGATCGTCTGCTGCAACTTCACGCCGGTACCGCGACACGGCTATCGGCTGGGCGTCCCCCACGGCGGCGACTACGAGGAGATTTTCAACAGCGACGCGGCCTGGTATGGCGGCAGCAACGTCGGCAACTCGGGACCACTGGTGGCCCGCCCGGAGCCCCACCATGGCCGCGACACCTCGATCTCGCTGACCCTGCCGCCCCTTGGCGCAGTGGTGCTCCGGCCCCGCCGGTAGCCCGGGCTGTGGCGGCGGCGGCTCACCGCGGCGGCCGCTTCCAGGCCACGGCGTTCCGCTCTTCGACATCCTCCAGCCAGCGGCCCAAGACCTGGCCGGCCTCGCGATTGGCGATCGGCACTAGCCGGCGGGCGTCGGTGCCGTCGTCGAAGAACCGGCTTCGGAGGGTGTCTTCATCCGGCGCCAGGGCCACCAGCCGGATGCAGTAGCAGACGGTCTTAGGCTCGTTGAAGGCGACGACCGTCTGCCCGGGCTCCAGGGCGAAGACTGCCTCCATGAACTCCTCGCCGGGCATCTGAAGCCCTTCGGGCTGCGAGAGCACCGGGGGCGAGCCAAACGGCGCCGTACCCCGAGTCAGCCAGGTGAAGGGGCCGATTTCCCGGACCTCCGGGCTTTCGTCGCCCTCGGCCGCGGCGGCGGCTGCGGCTGCCATCGTCGCCCCCTCGGAGACGGCCTTGGCGATCTTCTCAGCCTCCGCCCTGGCCAGCGGCCGGGCCTCGATGAGCCGCCAGACCCGCTCCACCTCGTCCCGCACGTCGTCGAATTCGGGCGTGTAGTCGGGGCGGCCTTCAGTCTTCCAGGACAGGTACCGGTTGCCCTGCATGTCGGTGGTCTCGACAGGCCGCCAG
>JAQCJP010000276.1 GCA_027592945.1 Planctomycetota bacterium | reverse complement strand
GAGCCACTGGAGCATTTTTTCGGCGAGTCGCTCAGGGCCGCTGCCCTCTCGGTCCACTTTGCCGACAACTGCTACCTGGAACTCGATGCGATCGCCACGCTCGACATGCCCGCCAAGACGCTTGCCCCCATGCTCGCCAGCCGCGTGGAGGGCCTGGCTGACACGGTCGAGGCATACTGCGCGACGCTCAACCCACATCCCTACGGCCGGGTGCTGGTCATGCGGCTGCCAACCATGCTGCGGGCCCTCGCGTCATACCTGCGATTCGGGGCGGAAGGCGACGGCGTGGTGATCAATGCCTACCTGCCGCGTCATGCCGCCCATAATCTGGCGCTCGCCGGGGAACTCGCGCTCGCCCAGACGCCTGGGGCGGGCCTCGCGGTCCCGCCGGCTTCGGCCCGTCCAGCCGCCGCTGGTGCCCTCGGCAAACTCGAGGAGAAGATCACGCTGGTTTTCGCCAAGGACACGCTCGAGAAGGCGATTCAACTGGTCTCAGAGGAAATCGGCGTGCCGATGGAGATCGTCGGCCCCGACCTCCAGCTCGAGGGGATCACCAAGAACCAGTCGTTCGGCCTCGACGAGCGGGACCGATCGGCCCGCGAGGTGCTCGCCACGATCCTGGCCAAGGCCGATCCCGCCGGCAGGCTCGTCTACGTCGTCCGCAAGGAGGACGACGTCGAAGCGATTTTCGTGACGACCCGGGCGGCGGTCGCTAAGCGGGGCGAAAAGTTGCCCCCCGGTCAGGAGGCCTCGGCCGAGGCGGATGCCCGACGGTGAGCCGGTCAGCCCAGCACGGCCAGAGCCAAGCCCATGTAGACCACGATCCCGACGACGTCGACGATCGCCGAGACGAAGGGATTGCTCATCAGGGCCGGGTCGAGGCCGATCGAGCGGAAGACGAGCGGCAGGATCGAGCCGACGAGCGAGCCGATCAGCACGACCGAGAGGATCGTGGCCGGGATCACGAAGGCCTCGGCGGGCGTGGGGGCATAGGCCAGCGCCAAGAGATAGCCGGGAACGGCCAGGATCAGGCCGAGGAGCAGCCCGAGGGCGAACTCCCGCCGCAGGATTCGCTTCCAGTCAGAGAGCCGGCAGTCGCCCGTCGAGAGGGCGGTGATCACGAGGGCCGCCGACTGGTTGCCCGAGTTGCCACCGCTGGCGATCACCAGCGGGATGAAGGCGACCAGCCACTTCTGCGGTGAGTCCCAGGTGGAGAGCACCATCGCGGTCACCGCCGCGGTGGCGAACAGGATCGCCAGCCAGACGCCCCGCTTCCAGGTCATCGAGGTGATCGCCGCCTCGAGGTAGCCCTCGCCGAGCGGCGCGACGGCGGCGATCATCTGGGCGTCGTCGGTCGCCTCCTCGCGGACCGCATCGAGGACGTCGTCGTGGGTGACGATCCCGACGAGCCGGTTGTGGTCGTCGACGACGGGAATCGCGATGAAGTCGAAGCGGGCCAAGAGCTCGACGACCTTCTCCTGAGGCTCGTCGACCCGCGCGCTGATCACGTCCCGCTGCATCAGGTCGGCCACCAGGGCGGTCGGCTTGGCGAGGATCAGATCGCGGAGCGAGACGAAGCCGACGAGGTGCCGTTCGGCGTCGAGCACGTAGATGTAATAGATCGACTCGCTGTCGGGGGCTTGGAGCCGGAGCCGGGCGATCGCCTCGCCGGCCGTGATCTCGGCGGGCAGGGAGGCGTATTCGGTGGTCATCAGGCTGCCGGCGGAGTCTTCCGGGCAGGAGAGGAGCATCCGGATGTCGTGGCGTTCCGCCTTGGCCACCAGCGGGAGGATCTCCTCGACGAAGTCGGGGTCGAGCTCCCGGAGGAGGTCGTCTCGGTTGTCGGCGGCCATCCATTCGATCAGGGGGCCGAGGCGGCTTCGGTCGGCCGCCCTGACCAGTTCGATCTGCCGCGAGAGCGGGTAGTAGGGAAAGACTTCGGCCTGCCGCTCGACCGGGACCGTGTCGAGGAGCTGCCAGACCTCGCTATCCTCGAGCCCCTCGGTGAACTCGGCCACGGTGGCAGGGTGGAGTTCCTCGGCGACCTCGCGGAGGCCGGCGGTGTCGCCCTCCGCGAGCATCACGCGGAGCTCGGGGATCAGGATGGGGTTGGCGGTCGGCATGGCGGCGGGACGCGGGGCGACGACGGCGGGAAGCGGCCTATACTGCAGTCATTCCGTCGCGACCAAGTATGCCATGCAGAAAGACGCTTTATCGCCGAGGCTCGCCAGGGGTGCTCTGCAGCTCGGTTTTGCCCTCGTGCTGGCGGCGGCTGCCGCTGGTGCGAGCGGGGGGGCGGGCGAGACTGAAGCCGAGCGGGGCTGGCGGCATCTGCTGACCCGGGCCTACCTCCCGGCCGACTTCGATCAGGAGGTCTTCGACCAGCTCTGGACCACCTGGGAGGAGCCCTTGCGATCCCGGGCCGAGGCAGCGTCGCTCGCGGAACGCCGCCGGCTGGCGATGGAGCGGTATGGCCTCGTGCCCCACCCTGACGATCCGAGCCGGTCGCTGCAATACGTCGTCGACGAGGCGGGCGGCTGGACGATGAGCTGTCTGGCCTGTCATCAGGGGCAGGTCCGCGGCGAGCCGATTGCCGGCGTGCCCAACTCGACCTACGCCCTCGAGACGCTCACCGAGGAGGTCCGGGCGGTGAAGGTTCGGCTCCGAAAACCGCTGGCCCACATGGACGTCGGATCGATGTTTCTGCCGTTGGGCACGACCGTCGGCACGACCAACGCGGTGATCTTCGGGGTGGCCCTGATGCGGCACCGCGACGCCGAGCTCAACATCGTCCGCAGGCCGCCCCGCTTCGACCTCCCGCACCACGACATGGACGCGCCCCCCTGGTGGCACTACGCCAAGCGGAAGAGCCTCTACATCGACGGCTTCGCCCCCCGCGGCCACCGGATGCTGATGCAGTTTCTGCTGGTCGAGCAGAACGGGCCGGAGAAGTTTCGGGAGTGGGAGGATGAGTTCCGTGAGATCGAGGCCTGGATCGCCTCGCTCGAGGCTCCCGTCTGGCCGGGGTCGGTCGATCCGGCCCTGGCGGCCCGCGGAGAGCGGGTCTTCACGGCGACCTGTGCCGAGTGCCATGGCAACTACGGCGATGACGAACACTATCCCGAGCGGCTGGTGCCGATCGCCGAGGTCGGCACCGACTGGGCCCGGCTCGACTCGCTGACGGCGAGCGAGCGACGGGCGCTCAACGAGAGCTGGTTCGGCCACTTCGGCCGCGACGCCGGGCCGCTGGTCGGGCGTGAGGATCCCGGCGGGTACATCGCCCCGCCGCTCGACGGCGTCTGGGCGAGCGGCCCCTATTTCCACAATGGGTCGGTGCCGACGCTCTGGCACGTCCTCAACCCTGCCGAGCGGCCGGTGGTCTGGCGGCGAACGGCGACCGGCTACGACGACGCCCGGCTCGGTCTCGAGATCGAGGAATACGACGACTTGCCGGCAGGCAAGCTCCGCTCCTCCGAGCGGCGGCGGTATTTCGACACCCGCAAGCCGGGCAAGAGCAACGCAGGCCACGACTTCGCCGACGTGCTCGACGACGACGAGAAGCGGGCGTTGCTCGAGTATTTGAAGACGCTCTGAGGGTGGGGCAAGGGGACTGGCTCCGAGCGAACCGAGGTGCCTGTCCCCCTTCGGGTCCGAGGACGCAGGGAAGCCCCAACGGCCCGCCGGCCCCCCGGCTCGCGCCGGGGGGCTTCGACGCGTCAACGCCCGTACGAACGGAATACGGGTTCGCGAGGGGTGGGCCCGTGCCAATCGAGCCGGCGT
>JAQCJP010000275.1 GCA_027592945.1 Planctomycetota bacterium | reverse complement strand
CCCGCCTGCGTTCCGTCTGTCCCGCGGGCCTCGCCGCAGGGAGCCGCCTACTTGGTCTCCGGGGGCAGGATCACCGCGTCGATCACGTGGATCACGCCGTTGCTCGTCAGGATGTCGGTCTTCACGACCTTGGCACCGTCGATCATTACCGTGCCGTCCTCGACCTTGACCTTGGCCTTGGAGCCCTGCACTGTCGGGGCCTCGGTGAGCTTGACGACGTCGGCCGCCATCACCTTGCCCGGCACCACGTGATACGTGAGCACGGCGACGAGCTTCTCCTTGTTCTCGGGCTTGAGGAGGGTCTCGACCGTGCCCTCGGGGAGCTTGGCGAAGGCCTCATCGGTGGGGGCGAAGACGGTGAACGGGCCTTCGCCCTTCAGGGTCTCCACCAAACCGGCGGCCTGCACGGCGGCCACGAGGGTCTTGAAGCTGCCGGCCCCGACGGCCGTATCGACGATATCCTTGGGCTCGGCCTTGAAGGCCACGGTTTGGACGTGGGTCTTGGCCTTGGCCTTCTGGGCGGCGGCCAGCGGGCATTCGCCGGCGCCGGCTGCGGATGCCACGGGCAGGATGAGAGCTGCCCCGAGGGCGAGGCGGAACGATGAGGAACGCATGAGGAATCCCTTTCAGGAGAGTTGAGGACCAGGCTGCCGGCGTCACTCGACCCCGACTCCAAGGCATTCGTTGGCGCCTGCCGACCGGATGCAAGATTTTTTGGCGCAGCGGGATTTTCGGTGGGCCGAGCCGCAGGGTTTCGGAGCGTGCATCCGAACTGCGGCCGGCGACGAAGACCACAGAGCGGTAGACAGGGGGCTTGGGCCGGCGGCGGCTCGTGGGCCTTGTCGATGCTTCCATTCCCCGGCCGAAAATCCTCGAAGGACACTTCCATGCACCGTTTTCCCCTGCGGCTGCTCCGCCTGCCCGCCTGTCTCTCGGGCCTCGCCCTCGCCCTGGCAGCCGCCGGCCCCGCTGCCGCCAATCCCTTCGGTGTCGAGCGGCAAGGGGGCGACGAGATCGCCGCAATCACGTCGCTCACGCCCGAGCAGGCCCGGGCGCTCGTGGCCAAGCGGTCGGACGCCACCGCCCGGATCGACACGGGCAAGGCCGCGCTCGCGTTTGCGAGGGGCGGCGTCCGCTTTCGCGGGGCCCTGATGCTCAGCGGCCTCGAATCGCTCGACGCCGAGACGGCGGCAGTGCTGGCCGACTACGACGAGGGGCCGCTTTTTCTCGACGGCCTCACCGAGCTCTCCCCCGAGGCCGCCCGGGCCCTCAAGGGTTTCAAGGGCGGCCCGAGGACCTACGCCTCGTTCGGGCAGTGCCTGTCACTGGCGGGCCTGGAGACGCTTTCGCCCGAGGCGGCGGAGGAGCTGGCGGCCTTCCCCGGTGAAGCCTTGTTTCTCGGTGTGCGTGAGCTCCCGGAGGCCTCCTTTCGCCGGCTGATGAAGTTTCGGCGCCGGCTCTACCTGCCCAGGCTCGCCCGGATTCCGGCGGGAGCCGCCGAGTCGATGGCCGACTACCGCGGGCCGGGCCTCTCGATCCTCGGCCTAACCACGCTTTCCATCGAGGAAGCGCGGGTGCTCGCGGGGCTGGGCAAGCGGTGGAATGGCCGGCTGCCGAATGTGAAGAACCTCTCTCCTGAGACCGCGGCGGTGCTCGCGGGCTTCAAGGTGGAGAATAAGGTGGCGAATAAGGTGGTGAGGCTCGAGCTCGACGGGGCCACTCTCTCTGACGAGGCGCTCGCTGAGGTGAGCCTTTTCCCGGGCATCCTGCTGCTCCGAGGGCTGACCGCCGATACGCTTTCCGACGGGAAACTCGCAGCGCTGGCGGAGTTCAATGGCGCCGCCCTCGGGCTCGGCGGAGTGGCCGTGCTGCCCCCCGAACTGGCAGAGCAAATCGCCACCACGTTCGCGACGAAGTTCCTTTTCCTCGACGACGTCACGGACATTTCCCCCGAGGCTGCGCGTAAGCTGGCGGAATTCCCGGGCCAGGTGTCGCTCAATGGCCTGACCGAGGCGTCCCCGGAACTGGTCAGGGCGTTGGGCGATCTCACGAAGCGGTCGCTCAAGGGCGTGACTTCGCTTTCCCCGGAGGCGGCCGCGGCCGTGGTCGAGGGCTTTCGGGGGGCCTCCCTGAAGCTGAACCTCACCTCCCTGCCGGCCGAGACGGCCAAGGAGCTGGCGCGGGGTACACGCAACGACCTGTTTCTGGATCGGTTGACCGAGCTCTCGGACGAGGCGGCGGCGGCGCTCGGCGAGTGCAACGTGACCAATCTCTGGTTACGGGGCCTGACCGACCTCTCCGCCGGGGCGGCGAAGGGTCTGGCGTCGATCAAGGGCCGGTCGCTGGGCCCGACCCTCCGGCTCGACAGCCTCCGGAGCCTCTCCCCCGAGGCGGCCGAGGCGCTCGCCGCGAGCGACATTACCTCTCTCGAGCTGACCGGCCTCGAGACGCTCTCAGCCGAAACGGCCCGGGCTCTCGCCCGGTCGAAGGCGTTCACCGGCTCGCTCCCCGGCTTGACCGAGCTCTCCGCCGACGCAGCTGCCGCCCTCGGCACCTTCGCCGGGAAGAAAGCCGGCGGCGACAATCCCAACACACTCAACCTGTTCGGCCTGACCACGCTCTCTCCCGAGGCGGCCCGCGGGCTGGCGGCCTTCCAGGGCGAGCTCAAGCTCGACGGCCTGACCGAGCTCTCCGCCGACGCCGCCGCGGCGCTGGCGCAATACGCCGGCCCGCGGTTGTCGCTCAAGGGGCTCAAAACCCTCTCGGTCGAGACGGCCGCGGAGTTGGCCAAGGCGAAAGCCTGGGATGGCGAGCTGCGGAGCCTGAGGTCGCTCTCCGATGAAGCCGCCGCAGCGCTGGCGGGCTTCGAGGGACAGGGGCTGGTGATCTTCGTCCCGCTCTCCGACCGGGCCGTGCGAGCGCTCGCCGGCTTCCGGGGCTCAAGCCTGTATCTCCGCGTGTCCAGGCCCTCGGACGAGGCCGCGCGGGCGCTGGCCGGATTCAAGGGCGACAATCTTTCTCTCGCGGGGCTCCGGGAGCCATCGGCTGAACTGACACGGCTGCTGCCGGAGTTCGCGTGCAAGAAACTCAGCCTCCATCCCTGGGAGTGGAATCTCGGCCGCAGCGATCCGGTGACGCTCGCCGACGCCCGCCTGGTGGCCGCCTACGCCGCGCGGCTCGGGAAAACCTGCGTGCTACCCGGCATCACCGGCTTCGAGACTCCCGCCGCGGTCGAGGTCGCCAAGACGCTGGCCGCCTCATCGGGGTCGCTCTCGATTCCCAACCTGAAGCTCGTCTCCCCCAAGACGCTCACCGCCCTGATCGCGAACGGCAACATCGAACTGCCGCCGCTCGAAGCCATCGAGTTGATCCAGGAGCCTGACGGCAGTTTTACCGACGACTTCGTGATCCCCGACAACTATCCGCGGCAGCAACGACGGTAGGCGAGACGGGGCGGCGATCCCCATCCCGATTGGCACCGGGTCTGCATCGAACGTGCAGTCGGCTTGCAGCCTGCCACGATGCGGGACGTCACCCATTGCCGGCCTGCCAGGCGGCGAGGTCGGCGTCGAACACCCGGACCTTCGCCCACTCCGTCGCGTTGGCCGCGATGAACTGCTCGTCCCGCGGGGCGGTCTGGTAGGCGTCGTGGGCCGCCTGCGACTCTCCCGATCGTTGTTCGACGACCTTCTTTCCAGGCCTTTTCTTGTCGAACTGCCGAAGCTCCGCGGCCGCCTGATTTGGAAGAGCCTCAGTGCATCTCCACGGCGCAGCTGCCGAGGCCGCCCCGATAGTAGTTGAACTG
>JAQCJP010000026.1 GCA_027592945.1 Planctomycetota bacterium | reverse complement strand
CGACTGGGCGAAGCCGTACGACGTCGTGATTCATGACGAGTGCTCGGCCGACGTCACCGAGGGCCCCTACGTCGAGCGAATCCTGGCAGCCCACCGGGCCGGTACGCCCGCGGTCAACATCCATTGCGCGATGCACTCCTACCGGTGGGGCGAATTTCGCAAGCCCGTCGAGCCGGGGGCCGACAACGCCGGCTGGTACGAGATGATCGGCCTCCAGTCCACTGGCCACGGGCCGCAGTTCCCGATCGCGGTGGCCTACAAGGATCATCCGCTCACGGCGGGCCTGGCCGACTGGACCACCATTAATGAAGAGCTCTACAACAACATTCAGGTGATGCCCTCGGCCGTCGCGCTGGCCACAGGGGCTCAGAAGATCCCGCCGCGGGGCAGACAGACCGAGCCGACCAAGGCTGAGGCCGTGGTCGCCTGGACGAATGCATACGGGCCAAACAAGACCCGGATCTTCAGCACGTCGCTCGGCCACAACAACGCGACCGTCGGCGACTCCCGCTACCTCGATCTGATCTGTCGGGGGCTGCTCTGGACCCCCGGCAGGCTTGCTGCCGACGGCACGCCCGCCGACGGCACCTGGCTCGAGACGGGGTCAGCCGCAAACCGCTAGGAAGGCGTGGTCTGCCGTTCTCGGACGAGCCCAGGCCGCCCTCGGCCCGCGCACGTTGACTGCACCCGTTTCGGGACGTAGATTCGCGGCCACTTTTCCCAATTTTTTCGCAGAAGTTCCAGTTTCCCCCGCCGAAAGGGCCCGACACACCTATGGCAACCTCGACCCGCAAGAAGTCCGCAGCCCGCAAGCCCGCCAAGAAGGCGTCCAAGGCGTCTCGCGGCGGGAAGATGATCTACTCCTTCGGAGAGAAGAAGTGCGACGGCGACGGGACGATGCGGGATCTGCTGGGCGGCAAAGGGGCCAACCTCGCCCAGATGACGAAAATCGGGCTGCCGGTGCCCCCCGGGTTCACGATCACCACGGCCGTTTGCGTCGACTACCAGAAGCACGGCAAGAAGTTCCCGGCAGGCCTCGAGGAAGGCGTCCGGGCAGCCCTCAAGCTGATTGAAAAGGAGACCAGCAAGAAGTTCGGCGATCCGGCCAACGCCCTGCTCGTCAGCGTCCGCTCCGGTGCCCGCGACAGCATGCCGGGCATGATGGACACGATTCTGAACCTCGGCCTCAACGACGAGACTGTCAAGGGACTGGCCGACGCCACCGGCAATCCCCGCTTCGCCTACGACTCCTACCGCCGCTTTATCCAGATGTACGGCGACGTGGTGATGGGTGTGCAGAAGCGGCACGAGAACGAGCACGAGCCGTTCGACGAGGTGATGGACGGCCTCAAGCACCAACTCGGCATCAAGAACGACACCGACCTCGAGGAGATGCACCTCCGCGAGCTGATCAGCCGCTATTTGCGGCTGATCAAGGAGCGGACCGGCAAGGAGTTCCCCCAGGATCCCTTCCAGCAGTTGATGGGAGCGGTCGGAGCCGTGTTCGGCAGCTGGATGAACGAGCGGGCCATCATCTACCGCCGCAAGTACAAGATTCCGGACGAGTGGGGCACGGCCGTCAATGTCCAGAGCATGGTCTTCGGCAACATGGGCGACGACTGCGCGACGGGCGTCGCCTTCACCCGCGACCCGGCCACCGGCGAGGACGTCTTCTACGGGGAGTATCTCGTCAACGCGCAGGGCGAGGACGTCGTGGCCGGCGTGCGGACGCCGCTGCCGGTGGCGGAGATGAAGCACGATCCCGTCTTCGCCAACACCTACAAGCAGCTTGAGAAGGTGCGGGCAACGCTCGAGAAGAAGTTCGGCGATGTCCAGGACTTCGAGTTCACCGTCGAGAAGAAGAAGCTCTACATGCTCCAGACGCGGAACGGCAAGCGGACGGCGCTGGCCTACGTGAAGATCGCCCACGACATGGTCAAGCAGAAGCTGATGACCCCGCAGCATGCGATCCTCTCGGCCGATCCGGATGCCCTCTCGCAGCTGCTCGCCCCGATCTTCGATCGCAAGGCCTATGCAGCGGCCAAGAAGGAGGGGCGGGTCCTCTCCACCGGCCTGCCGGCCGGCCCCGGAGCCGCCTCCGGAAAGCTGGTCTTCACGGCCGTCAAGGCCGAGGAACTCGCCGCCACCGGTGAGAAGGTGATCCTGGCCCGCGTTGAAACGAGTCCCGAAGATCTGCGAGGCATGATCGCCGCCGAGGGCATCCTGACCAGCCGCGGCGGCGTCTCGAGCCACGCGGCGCTCGTGGCCCGGCAGATGGGCAAGGTCTGTGTCGCCGGGGCGGGCGAGATTCAGATCGACTACGGCAAGGGGACGCTCTCCGCGGCCGGCCAGACGCTCCGCGAGGGCGACGCGATCTCGATCAACGGCTCGACGGGCGAGGTCTTCGCCGGGTCGAT
This sequence comes from Planctomycetota bacterium, assembly GCA_027592945.1. Lineage (GTDB taxonomy): Bacteria > Planctomycetota > Planctomycetia > Pirellulales > UBA1268 > QWPN01. The sequence goes on along the minus strand of JAQCJP010000026.1, from coordinate 20,501 downwards.
CGAGACGGCCGACAGTGAACTCAAGCAGGTGCTCGTCGCCGGCACGATGAAGCCGGCCGATTCGGAGATCTTCCAGTATTACGACTTCATCATGAAACTCGCCGACAAGCACCGGCAACTCGGCCTCCGAACCAACGCCGACACGCCCGAGCAGGTCCGCCAGGCGATCGGCTTCGGCGCCGAGGGCATCGGCCTGACGCGGACCGAACACATGTTCTTCGAGGGCGACCGGATCGACGCGATGCGGGAGATGATCCTGGCCGACAACGAGGAGGCCCGGCGGGCGGCGGTCAACAAGCTGCTCCCCTTCCAGCGGGAAGACTTCGAAGGCATCTTCCGGGCCCTCGACGGCCGGCCGGCCACCATCCGCTTCCTCGATCCGCCGCTGCACGAGTTCGTGCCGCACGAGGAGAAGGCCCAGGCCGACCTGGCGAAGAAGTTGGGGATCCCGCTCGACAAGGTTCGCTCGCGGGTGGCAGCCCTCCACGAGTTCAATCCGATGCTCGGCCACCGCGGCTGCCGGCTGGGGATCAGCTATCCCGAGATCTCGGAGATGCAGGCCCGGGCAGTCTTCGAGGCGGCCGCGACGGTGCAGAAGGACGGCATCCGGGTGCGGCCGGAAATCATGATCCCGCTGGTCGGCTTCAAGAAGGAACTCGACAATCAGGTGGCGGTCGTCCACCGCGTCGCCGAGCAGGTCCAGAAGGAGACCGGCCAGAAGATCAAGTATCTCGTCGGGACGATGATCGAGATTCCGCGAGGGGCCCTGACGGCCGACGAGATCGCCGAGACGGCGGAGTTCTTCTCGTTCGGCACCAACGACCTCACCCAGACCTGCCTCGGCATGAGCCGCGACGACATGGGCTCCTTCCTGCCGAAGTACACCGACGAGGGCATCTTCAAGGCCAACCCCTTCGCGTCGATCGACGTCTCAGGCGTCGGCCAGCTGATGGAGATCGCCGTCAAGAAGGGGAAGAAGACCCGCAGCGACATCAAGCTCGGGATCTGCGGCGAGCATGGCGGCGATCCTCACTCGGTGATCTTCTGCCACGACCTCGGGCTCGACTACGTCAGTTGCTCGCCACTGCGGCTGCCGGTGGCCCGGCTGGCCGCGGCCCAGGCAGCCCTGAAAGGGTGACGAGTAGCGACTGAGCGGCGGTTCAGAACAGATCCCGGAGGCTGTTGAACAGCGACCACCGCTGGGACGCCTCCGGGTCGGCGGCCCACCGCTGCCAGGCCCGGGGGTCGTCTCCCAGACGAAGTCCCGTCGCCTGACCCAGCGCCAGACAGACCCGCTGCTGGACGGCCGGATCGGGGTCTTCAAGGAGGCCGATCAGCGTGGCGACGGCCTGCTCGTCGCCAAGTTCACCGAGGCCCCGGATCGCTCGCAGTCGGACGCCGAGATCCGTGTCGTCCCGGGCACGCTCGGCCAGGATGGCGATTGCCTCGGCCCCGCCCCGCCGCCTCCAGATTTCACAGATGGCGGCCCGGACCCGCGGATCGGGATCGGCACCGCCGCCGCGGCAGATCGCGTCGGCGGTTGCTGTCTGAAAACTGGCAGCCTCCTCGACGATCCGGGCTCGGACACCGCCGTCGTGCTCGGAGAGGAGCTGGTTGACCAGCTGCTTCGTATAGCGTTCCTGCTCGGCAACCGAGGCCGCCCGAGCGACCGCGGCCTGGGAGGCAATCACCGCGATGCGGCGGTCTGCCGCCCGAGCCTCGAAGAGGTTTTCCTCGGAGTCCGGAACCGTCGGTTTTTCTTCTGCGGCCGGGAGCTTGTTGGGAGCGGCTGGGAGCGGCCTGGGCGTGGCCGGCGCCGGCTGCCGGGGCTGTGGCAGCATGGGGCCAGATCCCGCGTCGGCCGGCGGAGCCAGCGGACGCGCCGGCAGCGGGGGGGCCGTGGGAAAGGACTCAGCTGCCGGGAAGGAATCGGTCGCAGGAAACTCGTCGATCTGCGGACTCGATGACTCCTCGTCGGGGCCGGGCACGACTGATCGGGGAGCACCGGCAGGAGTCGAGCCGTCATCGGCCGCGGGCTCGGCGGCTTTCGCAACCGGCCAGCGTCGCCAGGAGGTCGCGTAGTAACCCTGGACGTCGGGACGAACCGGGCAGTGCGGCACGCAGGCGCCATCGCGGCAGCCGGGGTGATGCCCAAGCGAGACCTGCGGAACAGGCGGAAGGGTGCCGATCCCCGTGCAGCCCGCCGACAGACAGATGGCTGCCGCGAGGAGGCTGCGGGAAACGGAGAAGTGGTTTGTGGGAAACATCGGCCACGCCAACCCGAAATGGTACCGGAGGGGGGGACGATAGTCGGCCTCCGGCGGCGAAACCAGAGCAACTGCGAGCCATCAAAACCCCCGGAATCGTCGGGGGATTCGCTATCCTGCTCCCGTTCACCTGCCGCCCTCCGGGTCTCGTCATGGACCTCTCCCCCCAAGCACAATCGCTGGCCGTGATCGCGCTGGCAGTGGTGATCCTCTGGATCACCGAGGCCCTGCCCCTGGCCGTCACGGCCCTCCTGGGGGCGGCCGCCTGCGTGCTGGCCGGGGTGGCCCCGGCCCGGGAGGTCTTTGCCCCCTTTGCCGACCCGCTGATCTTTCTCTTTATCGGCTCCTTCATCCTGGCCGAGGGAATCCGGCTCCATCGACTCGACAAACGGTTGGCCTTCGCTGTGCTCTCGCTGCCGGGCGTCGGCGAGCAGCCGGGCCGCATCCGGGCGGCGGTCGCCGTCGTCTGCATGCTGGCCAGCGGCTTCCTCTCCAACACCTGCACCACGGCGATGATGCTGGCGATCGTGTCGGGGATCATCACGGCGGTGGAAGAGGCCTCCCGGCGGTCGGGTCGACCGCCGGCCCGGGGTTTTGCGACCGGGCTTTTGCTCTGCGTCGCTTTTGCCTCATCACTGGGCGGGCTGGCGACGCCGATCGGCACGCCCCCCAACCTGATCGGACTGGGCTTCATTCGCAACCAGCTCGGCGTCGAGATCTCCTTTCCCGGCTGGTGTGCCATCGGGCTGCCGCTGGTCGCTCTGCTCGGCACCATCACCGTCTTCGTGTTGGGCTGGATGTTTCCGGCCGGGGTCAGCCGGCTCGAGGGCGTGCGGGATTTCGTCGCCGCTGAACGGAACCGGCTGGGGGCCTGGACGACCGGGCAGCGGTCGACGGCCGTCGCCTTTGCCGTGACTGTGATGCTCTGGGTGGTGCCCGGCATCGTGCTGGTTGTCCTCGGCCCGGACGATCCGACGGCCCGGCTCCTCAAGGCACGACTCCCGGAGGGTGTGGCAGCCCTGATCGGAGCCGGGCTGATGTTCATCCTGCCGGGTGGTGAGGCGGGCGGGCCGTGGCGGCCGGTGCTCCGCTGGACCGAGGCCCGCATCGACTGGGGCATCGTCCTGCTCTACGGCGGCGGCATGGCCCTGGGCACCCTCTGCTTCTCAACCGGGCTGGCGACGGCGGTCGGTGAGTCGATCCAAGGCTTGGTGCCAAGCGGCCCGGCGGGGCCGGTGGTCCTCGTGGTCCTGGCGGCAGGCGTTGCGGTCCTCACCAGTGAGTTCACCAGCAACACCGCCAGTGCGAACATCGTCGTGCCGGTCGCGATCGCCTTGGGCGTCGCGACGGGCGGAGATCCGCTCGTGCCAGCCCTGGCCGCCACATTCGCCGCGAGTCTGGGCTTCATGATGCCGGTGAGCACGCCCTGCAACGCCATCGTCTACGGCACCGGGCGGATTCCGCTGCGGAGCATGATGGCAGCCGGAGCCGTGCTCGACGTTGCCGGCGTGGTGGCGATCGCCGCAGCCATGCTGCTGCTGGGCCGGCTGAGCTGACGGCGTGCGATCCGCCCGCCGGGACAGACGCGGCGTGGAAACGACGCCGCGGTTCGGCCGGGATCCGTTCCGGCCGAACCGCGTCAAAGGGTGTCGTCGCTCTTTCGCCTCGTCGGGCCAGACAGGGCGGGACGCAGGGGGGCGAGCCTCAGGCGGCGTCAGAACCCTCCCGCGATCACCGCTCCGCAGTTGTGGCACCGGGGCGGAATCAGCGGCAGGGGCGACGGCATGTAGCCATCGACCCACAGGCCGTGCAGCCGGGGGAATCGGGACGGCAGGGTCACGCAACCCTGGTGGAGATACCGTTCCGCTCGCCACTGGCCACAGGGATCGGCATGGAACATGCCGTGGGCGCGGCAGACGGGCCCGCACCCGCATGCCTCGCCAGCCACGCTGCCATGCCAAGGAGGCCGCTGCCCGCCGCGGCAGTCGCAGTCGGACGCATCGATCCCGGTCATCCCGGCCCCCTCCATGACGATCGGCTCCTGGGCCTGCCCGTCCCGGATCTCGAGGATCGACGGGATGGCGGCGGCGATCGTGGCGGCGATGACAAGTCGAACCGTGCGCACCGTTGCTGCTCCTGGGGCGTGCCGCGGACCACCGCTGAACACACTGTTCTTCTTCGTCGCCGATCGCCCCCGACCCTGAGCGACCCTGCCAGAGGCTCCACCTGGTGCGATCAGGCAAACCCTGCGGCCCGTTGTCTCGTTCCGGCCGCGGAGACCGGCGGCCTTTGGCTGCCAACGGCTGTTCGCGGTACGATGCCCGTCTCCATCAACGACCACCGCCCGCAGTTGCCGAGCGCCCCCCTCCCGTGCCCGATCTCACGCTCGACGTCGCTGCCGGCCCGCTGGTGATCGACCTGGCCGAGGGCTCGCTTGTCAGCGAGTTTCGAGGGCCGACTGGCGTTGGCGGGGCGGCGGCGTTCGACCTTGTGCACAAGGCGGTCTCCGCGCCCGGGCATGGCCCGCCGTTGGCGGCGCACGTAGTTCCGGGTGACCGGGTGGTGATCGCGGTGGCGGGCGACATCCCTCAGGCGGGGCCGGTGCTCGATGCTCTCGAGGGCTGCCTGATGGCCGGTGGCGTCTCAGCAGCCGACATCAGTATCCTCCAGGCCGAACCGCTGGCGGGGGGCCTTCCGGCCATCGCGCCCCGGGCCCGGGTCTTCGATCCTGCGGTCGAGTCGGCCACCGCGTATCTGTTCGCCGACAGCGAGGCTCGACCCCTTTACTTCGCCCGCAGCCTCGTCGATGCCGATGTGGTGGTGGCGGTGGGGGGCTTCGGCTGGGACGCCTCGCTGCGGGGACGCTCGCCGGAGGGTGAGCTCTGGCCCGCCTTCGGCCGCACTGAGAATCGGGCCCGGCTGGTTGACGCCATCGCCCGGCGGGGGCAGGCCGCCCTGCGGGATTGGCGGAGCGATCTCCATGACGTGACCTGGCAACTGGGAGTGGCCGCGAGCCTCCGGCTGGTGGCTGGCGAGGGTGAATCGCTCCACGCCGCCTGGTTCGGGCTGCCCGAGGAGGCGGCCCGGCTCGCCCGCCGCTCCGCCGGCGGCTGGCGGCCCAGGATCGAGGAGCCTGCCGACTTGGCGATCGCCACGCTTGGCGACCGCCCGGCGACATTCACCGAGCTCGTGCGGGCCGTGTCGGCTGCCGCCCGACTGACCGTGCCCGATGCCACCATCTGCATTGTCGGCAGCCTGGTCGGGCCGCCCGGCGTCGTGGTCAGCCGCTGGCGGCAGGGAACACCGCTGCGGCCGCTGCTCCGTGAGGCCCTCGCCTCCGGAGACCCGGTCCTCGTAGCCGACGCCATCGATGCTCGGCTCTTGGCCCGAAGTCTTGGCGACCGACGGCTTGTCCTGCTCACGGGACTCGAGGAGAGTGTTGTCGAAGAACTCGAGTTCGGTCATGCAGCCGATGGCAGCGTGGTGGAGCGGCTCGCCAACCAGGCCGAGCGGGTCGCCGTCCTCCATCAGGCCGAGCGGATGTTTCCTCGCTCCTAGCGGGGACGCTGCACGCTGCCAACCGCCGACTGCCATTCGCTGCTACGGCGGTTCGCCCGGGACCACGGCCGCGAGTACACTTGAGGTGCTGGGCCCGCATCGACGCGAGCCTCCCTCCTGACCCAGAGGCGCTCTTCCATGGCTGATTCCACCGCTCCCGCTCGGCTGCACTCCTCCCGCCGTGACTTCCTTGCCGCCGGCACCACGGCCTCGCTCGCGGCCGGCTTGATGGTGCATTCTTCCCGCGGGGCTGCGGCGGAGTCGAGCGAGCTCCGGCTGGCTATCGTTGGCTGCGGCGGCCGCGGCACCGGGGCGATGGACGACTCGCTGTCGATCAACCAGAACGTCAAGCTCGTAGCGGCGGCCGATCTCTACCCCGAGAAGTGTTCCCGCCTCCGGCAGACCCTCACCGAGAAGCACAAGGACAAGATCGCCCTCGCCGACGACAAGATCTTCGGCGGCCTCGACGGCTACAAGAAGGTGCTCGAGGATCCCGACGTCGACGTCGTGCTGATGACCACCTCGCCGGGATTTCGGCCCCAACTGGTCCTGGAAGCCGTCGAGGCGGGCAAGCATGTCTTTGCCGAAAAGCCTGCCTGCGTCGACCCGGCCGGCTACCGGATCTGCCTGGCCGCCCACGATCTGGCCGTGTCGAACGGCACCGCGATCGTGACCGGCACGCAGTATCGTCGGCAGACCAACTACGTCGGCGCCGTGGAGGAGATCCGCAAGGGAGCGATCGGTGAGATCGTCAGCGGGACCACGCGGTATTGTGCCGGGGGCATCTGGTATCGGCCTCGCAAGGAGGGCATGAGCGACGCCGAGTATCAGATGAACAACTGGTACCATTTCATCTGGCTCTCCGGCGACCAGATCGTCGAGCAGGCCGTTCACAACATCGACACGATCAACTGGGTCATGAATGCCAATCCCGTCTCCGCCTACGGCTCCGGGGGGCGGTTTACGCGGCCGGCCGACAGCGAGCTCTGGGACAACATGTCGGTCGACTACGAGTATCCGGGCGGCAAGATCATCTCGTTCATGTGCCGCCAGATTCCCGGCACCGCCGGCGACAATGGCAGCGTGATCGAGGGCACCGAGGGCACCTGCTTCATCGGGGCGATCAACAGCGGCTCGCGGATCGTCGATCGCAAGGGCAAGGAGATCTGGAAGATGGGCGGCAGCATCTCCAAGGCCTACCAGCAGGAGCACAAGGACCTGGTCGACTCGATTCGGGCCGGCAAGCCGATCGTCGAGCTCAAGCAGACGGCCGACAGCTCGCTGGTGGCGGTGCTCGGGCGGATCGCCGCCTACACGGGGCAGAAGGTGAGCTTCGACTTCCTCGCGAAGGAATCGAAGCTCGACCTGTTCCCAACCGAACTCACCTGGGAGTCGTCGTTGCCGGAGCCGACCTTCGCGATTCCGGGCAAGACGAAACTCGTATAAGCGGTCGCTTTGCGGCCAGTCAGGAAGTCCCTGAGCGGCGGTGGGATCGCCGTCGATAGAGGCTGCCGGAGGCCACGGCCACGGCGACGACCAGCCATCCGGCCGGCTCGGGAACCGCTGCAAACTGGCTGTTGTGATCGACAACGGCCCAGACGGTGCCGGTATCGGTGTCGACACCCCAAGCGCCGAGTGCCGCGGCCGGCGAGGTGACCGAGAAGGCGGTCTGGTAGTCGGACCAGCTGCCGGAATAGGCGGCCTCCAGCGAGACCAGATTGGCCGAGTTGCCCAGGACGGCGTTGATCCAGGCATCTGCGGTCGGGCTCTCGGACCGGGTATCGAGCCAGCCGACGAAGAGGGACTCCGCAGCCAGTTCAGCGAGGGCCGCCGGATCGTAGGTGAGCGAGAGCACGATCGGATCACCGGCGGTGCCGGTCAGGGTGAGCACGTCACTGGCAAAAAATCCGTCCCCGGGGGCGGCTGCAAAGCTCATCGCCACCGACCGGCCGCTGGCCGCGGTGCCCGCCTCGATGGCCGCCACGGTTCCCCGGCCGGTGGCCGAGTCGATCCCCAGCCCTGCCAGGCTCTCACCGGCCCCGACCGCCGCGGTTCCCGAGCCGGTCCTGCCCGAGACGGTGGTCGCCAGATCCCACGAGAGCGTGCCCAGATCGTCAGCGGCGGTCCCTGGCAGCGACTGGTCGGCATGCTCGAACGCGAGCGTGAACTGCCCGCTGTAGGTGCCGTTGAGGAGGCCGGTGTCATCAAAGACGGCATTGCCGCTTGCCGATCCGCCCGCGGCGATGCTCGTCCCGCCGGCCAGTCCGCTGACGCTCCAGCGGTCATGACCGGTCAGCGATCGTGAGACGATCACGGCGGAGGCCCGCTGCGTGCCCGCATCGGCCGCCGCATTGGCGACCGTGATCGCGTCACCCGAGCCGATGACCTCGACCGGATCACCGCCGCCGCCCGTTCCGGGATCGGGCGTCACCAGGCTGCCGGCGAACGACAGCGAACCCTGCAGGCCGCCCGTGCCCGCCGTCCCCTCGGCGTTGTAGCCGTAGAGACGAAACGTCACCGAGGAGAGCCCCTGGAAGGCGGCCCCGCTGACATCGAGCAAATTGCCGGTCCAGGAACTGTTGGCATCGGGATTGGTGAGCACGCCCCCCTCGAGCGTCAGCCCCGCGTTGACCGTCGCGTAGGTCGTGATCGGGGCGGCGTAGCCATCGGTGCTCGAACGCCACTGCCACTGCCGAGGGCCGGTGCCGCTCCGACCGATCCCGAACTCGAGGGTGTCCATCTCCAGCGTCTGGCCGGAATCGGCCGTCAGCGTGAACTCGAAGTACTTGCCTGGATCAACCGACCCGGCGAAGACGTCCGATCCCCCGGTCGCTCCCTGCGGCCAGTTGTTGCCCCGCGAGTTGCCGGTGCTCGACGTGCTCGTGATGCCGACCTTGGTGAGGCTGCCGACCGTGACCCCGCTGATGGGGCTACCGTTGTAGGAAAAGGCTTCCACGTTGCCGGAGGTATCGGGAAAACTGAAGATACCCGTGAACGGCGTCGTCGTGCTGCCTCCGCCACCACCCCCTCCGCCGCCGCTGCTGCCAGACCCCGTCAGATTCGCCCGGCCCACCACCGTGATGGCATAGGGCCGCGAGAAGGTAGCGTCGGCAGCCTGGCTGCTGGACGTCGTGACTGTCAGCGTGCCGCTGATCGAGCCGGCCGTCGACGTGTCGAAGGAGAGGCCATGGCTGGCGGCTACAGCCAAGGGTGCCCGCGATCCCGACGCTGACGCCGCCACCGCCCCGCTCCCCGACACCGCGTAGACGAGTGTGTCAGCACCGGCGGCCACGGTAACGGGCGCCGCGTTGGAGACATCGAGCGTGCCGCTCACGCTGGCTCCCTGCAAGACCGTCGCAGGCAGCGACGGAGCGGTGACGGCCAGTTTGGCCGGCAACTGGTAGTCGGCCACGACCGGCAGATGGTCGCTGGCCGCCATGATCGCATCGATGATGCTAGTCGCCTCGGCGAGCGTAGAGCCCGGCATCAACGCCTGAAACGTCGCCGCGTTGCCGGTCGAGAGGGCTCCGTTGAGCGAGTGCGTGCCGGTGTTGCCGAAGGCCCAGTAGGATCCGTCGATGACGTCGAGGCCATGGCCGTCGAGCAGCTCACCGGTCACGAGCTGGAAGTCGAACCGGTCGTCAAGGCCCCCGGTCACCTGCCCGTCGAACGTCGGTGTGGTGACCGGTGACTGGGTGTGGACATCCCGGTAGGTCGTGCTGTTGTTCCAGCTGCCGATCCGATCGACCGGATCGAAGGCCTGGCCGGCCCCAGCGGCCAGAAAGGCCTGGAAGCCCGATTCGCTCGAGCGATAGAAGTTCATGTCGCCGGCGTAGATCGCCAGGGCTCCCTCACCGAGCCCGTCGGCGTCGGCCCGGATTTCCCCGACTTCAATGGCCCGCCGGTCGGCGCTCGCGGTGTCGTTGACCGCCTTGAAATGGCTGTTGTACACGTAAAAATCGGCCGCCGAGTCATAGCCGACGGGCCGGAACTGGTGCCGCAGCGTGGCCCGCGGGCCGCCGGTCGAGACCGCCGTGCTCGCCTCGCTCTCCCCAATGAGCTGCACCGTCGTCGTGTTGTAGATCACGGCTGGCCGGCCGCCACCGGTCGTGCTTCCCTGGAGCGTCCCGCGGGCGTAGGTGCCCGAGCCGTAGATGCTGTTCATCAGATCGACATAGGCGTCTGTCGTCGTCGTCAGCAGCGACTGCTCCTGAAGGAGCAGGATGTCGAGCGGTCTGGCAAAGCCCGCTCGGGCCTGATTCCCGAGCGCCTCGAGGACGGTCGCCATCCCGTCCCGAGGCAGCGTCTGCCCTTGGTTGTAGTTGTTGGTGTTGTAGGTGGCGATCCGCAACTGCCCGTGGGCGGCAGGAGCGACCGCCAAGACGGCCAGCAGCCCAGAAATCCAAGCAGGCATTCGACAATCGGCTCTGCGCATAGCGTCTCCTCAGGCTGGAGTGATTCCAGATGCATGGCAAAGCACATCCCGTGCCAAAACCCTGCCTGATCCCGTCTGCGACGCTGTCTTCGCAGCGAACTGCGGAAATGGCGGCCCAAAAGCGGCTGTGGCGGTTTGGGAGGCGACTGCTGTCACGGCCGACTTCACGGCCGCTGCGGCATCACTGGGGCGATTCGCATCAAGTGGGTGGTGCGAATCGCTCCACCAGTGGAGCGAAATGACTCACCCTGACGGGGGAGGCGATCCGGAAGGCCGTCTTGATCCGTCACTACCCCCGGCAGGGATCGAACAAATACGGTTATCACCGAGAAAACGGCGGGGTCAATCTCAGGGCGACGTCAAATCCGACGTCGGGGTCGAAAACCGGCCCAAAGCGCCGCCCGCCGTGGACGCCGACGCCCTCGTGGACCTCACCGCCCGCCTCGCCTCCCTGCCCCCAGAAGTCCTCGCCGCCCTTCACGCCCTGTTCAGCGGCACACCCCGGCAGCCATGATCGGCGGCCGTTCGCCGGCTTGGCCGAGAGAGCGAAGCGAATGGCCGAAAAAGCAACCTGCCTTAAGCGTTCGGCCTCTGACCGCTGCCCGACGCCAGGTCACGACAAAGCCGCGAAGCCGCCGGACTCGGAGAGACTCCGCGTGGACCCGAGAAAAACGCCACTTCAGGGGGGACGTGGCCGACCCGGAGACCCGCTTTCTGGGCCTGGGCAAGCCCGGGAGGCGGGAGCAACCGGCTCACGAGTCGCTCAGCAGTAGGGCAACGCTTGTGGAAGTGCCATTGACCGGGCTATCCTTTTGCGAACGATACGGTTGTTCAGATACCCCCGGCAGGGATCGAACCTGCGACCTACGGTTTAGGAAACCGTCGCTCTATCCACTGAGCTACGGGGGCGGGTGCGTTTTCCCTCGGAAAAAAACGGTTTTCGCCCTGGGAGTTTACGGGAGGGGGAGAGGGTCAACAAGGATTCCCGAAATGCTCCCCAAACTCGACAGCCGAGAGTTCGCAGGCGACCGGATGCCCCGGCCGGTCAACTCGTCGATCGCCTCTGATAAGAAGTTGCTGTACCAGCGGCCGGAGTCTCGGGAGCCTGCTTGTCGCCGAAGGAACCGGTGCTGCAATGGCAGCCAATACTGCCTTTGATGCCCTCCTCGGGCGGATGATCGAACTGATCGACGGTAAACTCACTGCTGCACAGCGGCAGAAACTCGCCTCGGCGATGCCGCAGATTCAGTGGGACTTCCCCGATGCGAATACCACCCTCTGCCTCGCAGCGACCGCCCGCGCTGAGCCAGACCACCTCCGCCACGCCCGACCGGCCGCGAAAACGCGAGTGCGGGAAGGCCTGCCGCTACCCGTTTTCGGAGTCCCGCTCGCACGGACCGCGACACCGCCGCAACGGGCAGTATGATGGAGCCGCAGCCACCTTGTGACAGCAGCGGCGGCCGCGATCAGCACTCTCGCCCCTGGAGATATTCGACAATGGCACGCGCGGCGCTCGCCCTGGAAGACGGCACGGTCTACCTCGGTGAATCGTTCGGGGCCACAGGCACCGTCTCCGGAGAGGTCTGCTTCAACACCTCGATGACCGGCTACCAGGAGATCCTCACCGATCCCTCCTACCGCGGCCAGATCCTCTGCATGACCGCCCCGCAGATCGGCAACTACGGGGTCAATGCCGATGATATCGAGAGCGGCCGGCTCCAGATGGCCGGCTTTGTTGTCCGGGAGGCGAGCCGAATCGCCAGCAACTTCACCGCGACCGGCACGCTCGGGGAGTACCTGGCGAAGGCGGGAGTCGTCGGTCTGGCAGGCATCGACACGCGGTCGCTCGTACGCCGGCTGCGAATTCGGGGCGCGATGACCGGCGTGATCTCGAGCGAAGTGCTCGACCCGAGCCGGCTCGTCGATCTGGCCCGGCGGGCGCCAGCCCTCGTGGGCCGCGACCTCGTCGGGGAGGTCATGCCCGAGGCCGAACGGCATTGGGACGAGTCGCTCGACGCATGGGCCACGCCGCTGCCGCAGCCCGGCGAGGGGGGAGTGTTTCCGGCCCGCCCCGCGACCGCTCCGACGAAGCGGGTGGTGGCACTCGATTACGGCATGAAATGGAACATCGCCCGTCACCTGGCCAGCGTGGGCTGCGACGTGACCGTCCTTCCCGGCCGGACGACGGCCGCCGAGGTGCTCGCCCACGAGCCCGACGGCGTTTTCCTCTCCAACGGCCCCGGCGACCCGGAAGCCCTCGGCTACTGCGTCGACACCGTCCGTGCACTCGTTGGCAAGACGCCGATGTTCGGCATCTGTCTGGGTCATCAGTTGCTGGCTCTGGCCTGCGGAGCCAAGACCTTCAAGCTCAAGTTTGGCCATCGCGGCGCCAACCAGCCGGTCATGGATTTGGCTACCGGCAAGGTGGAGATCACCTCGCAGAATCATGGCTTCGCGGTCGAGGAGTCCACCCTCCCGGAACAACTTGAGGTGACCCACCGGAACCTCAACGACGGGACGATCGAGGGCTTGCGGCACCGCAGCGAACCGGTCGCGAGCGTTCAGTACCACCCTGAAGCGGCGGCCGGCCCCCACGACTCGGCCTACCTCTTCGACCGCTTTCGCCGGATGATGGCCTGAACTGCGGGCTGGGCAGCGTCCGCCTCCGACGGCAGCCGAGCGGTCGCCAGATGCTACTAACCCCTTGCGAGGGCTGCACTTCCGGTTTTTCTTGCCAGGTCGGCAGGGATTCCGCCGGCCGGATTTTTTGACATCCCGGCCCAGCATGCCACAGTTGCTGTGGATATCACGATTTTCACCGTGATGCCGCCGCCGGCCCCGCCCCCGGCGGTCCCCCCCTTGCCCTGAGGAGTACGACACGATGTCGCGAACTGCCTTCTTTTCTCTGTGCGGCCTGGCCGCGTTCCTGCTGTCGTCTGGTTCGGTTGAGGCCGGCCTGCGTCACCGTCATGCCGTCGAGCCCGGCTGTGGCTGCGAGCCGAGCTGCTGCGTCGAGCCCGGCTGCTCGGCCTTCGAGCCGACCTGCTGTGCGATGGAGCCCACCTGTGGTGCCGCCCCCTGCTGCCCCACCAACCCCTGCATCAAGTACCGGCACAAGCATGCCCACCGTCACAAGCACGGCTGTGGCTGCTGCCCGGAGCCGATGTATGAGACGGTGCTCAACCCGACGAGCCCGGAGACCTGCTGCACGGTCTGCGTTCCCGTCTGCCTCCCGGCCTGCTGCCAGGGCTGCCCCTGCGAGTCGTCGCGGTGCACGCTCTTCGGCTGCGGCCAGGTCCGCTACGACTACGGCTGCGGCTGCTCGGTGATCGTCCGCTTCCAGAAGTGCGGCGACATCCTGGTCATCTACGAGGGCTTCTAGTCCTGCGGCCGCTGGCCAGCTCTGCAACAAAGCCCGGTCAGGCCTTGAGCTTGACCGGGCTTTTTTCGTTTCCTGCAGAGATTGCAGCGATGGCGAAGAGATTGAGACCCGGCTCGGGCTTAGGTCCGTCGTCCCCGCCGCAGCCGTGTGAACAAGCTTCGGTAGTCGCTGGGGCGAACGCTGACGACCGTCGGCCGGCTGCCGGCGTCCGTCGGATCGCTGACATCCTCCTCAATGACCACCATGTCGGAGTCATCGATCACTGCCGACTCGTCGCCCATGGGATCATGATTGGCTGCCGTGTCGGCGGCAGGATCGCCGCCGGCAGGACGGTCTTCGTCAGCATGTTCGATCGTGGCCAGGAGCCGTCCCATAGCCCGGCCCTCGTGACTCGTCACCTCCCGGCAGTCGCTGAAGTCTGAAGGGGCAGCGACAGGATACCGCTCGGTCGGCGTCTCCTCCTGTTCGAAAAACGCCTCGAACGGGTCGCCTCCGAAGACGAGTTCCACGTCGGGCCCACCCCAGAGATCACCTGCCGCCCCCGCCGGGACCTCGGCCTCACCGACACCGGCGTCAGAGCCTGCCTCCTCGAAGCAGTCCCCCGCCTCAAAGAGGTCCTCACCGCCGCCAAACTCGATCACGCCAAGGCCTTCGCCATCGAGGTCCTCCACCGGCGCACCGGTCGAAACCTCCGCGGGCAGGGAGCCCGCCTCCCCGGATGGCTCGAGGCCTGCCGGCGCGGGCAGCCGCTGAATCTCCCGCCAGGCATTGGCGATGTCGGCGGCCGTGACACGCCGATCGGATTCAGCAACCAGCACCAGCGCCTGATCGCACACCTGATTGATCAGCCGGGGCACGCCTTCGGTCACCCGATAGACCGCGTCATCGCAGCCCGTGGCAAAGAGCCGGTCCCACTCGAGTCCTGCGGCAGCGACCTGGGTGCGGAGGTAGGCGAGCGTCTCGGCGTGATCGAGCGACTCGAGATAGCCTCGCACGGCGATCCGCTGGCTGAGGCTTTCCATCCGTGGCGCGCCGAGCAGCTCGTCGAGCCGGGTCGTTCCGGCCAGCACGATGTGGACCGCCGGCAGCGGCGTCGGGACGTTGGTCAGCAGCCGCAGTTCCTCGATCAGGCGGGTCGGCAGCGTGTGCGCCTCGTCCACCAGGATGACCAGCCCGGAGCCAGCGGCCGCCAATCCGCGGATCCGCTCAACGATCGCGATCCGGAGATCGGTCTCATCGATCCCCCGGTAGGGCTCACCGATCCCGGCCATGATCGCCTGCCAGAGTGCCCGCCGCGTGCAGATGCTTGCGCCGGTCAACAGGGCGACGTCGAAATCGTCCCGCACCTGCTCGGTCAGCTTCAGCAACAGGAGCGACTTGCCGGTGCCGGGCGGGCCGATCACCAGCCCCACGCCCTCGGAACGGCGAATGCATCGCTCGATGCCCCGCAGCGATGCGTCGATCTCCCGAGCCGCGTGATAGAACTGGGGCCGCGGGGAGGCCATGAACGGACGGCTCGACGGATGCCTGCTGGGGACGTGCATTTCGAGGTTCACGGAGGAACGGGGCGGCCACGCCACGGGCCGAACAAGATTGGTTTCGTCAAACAGCAGCCAGTTCCTGCACCGTCAAGAACCGTCGTAGACTCTTCTGATCAGGAAAACCGTTCAGCGGCTTACGATCAGGCCGGATGATCCGGCCACGGCCCGCAGGCAGTGGCGGTAGCCGCGACTGACCGGGAGCAATCAACCTCGCGGGACAAGGCGATGGGTAGACTGTTGTTTCATGTGAAAATCTGCGGGGTCACCTCACCGTCTGACGCCCGCCTGGCCGCCGCGGCCGGTGCCGACGCGATCGGCTTCAACTTCGTGCCCGGCTCCCCGCGACAGATCGATCCCGAGGTCGCTCGCGAGGCCGTCGCCGGCCTGCCGGCCGACGTGCTGTCCGTCGGCGTGTTCGCCGGCATGGCCACCGCCGACGTCCTGGCCATCGCCAGGCAAGTCGGGCTCGGAGCCATCCAGCTCCACGGGCACATCGCCGCCGGGCCAGCGGGCGACCCCCCCGAGCGGTGCCGCGACCTCGGCAAACTGCCGGTCATCCGCTGCCTCCGCCTGGATGACCCCGGCAGGCAGCCAGGCTCGCCAGCCGATGCCAGCACCACCGGCGGCCGCGACCGATTGCACGCGGCCCGCGGCTGGCTTCAGGCGGCTGCCACCGCAGGCCGAAGCCCGGACATGGTGATCATCGATGCCGGGGCTCCGCCTGGTGCGGCGGCCGGCCAGCTCGGCGGCACCGGTCGCCTCGTCAACTGGGAGGTCCTCGCGGCCCAGACGCCGCTCGGCCTGCCACTGGCGCTGGCCGGGGGCCTCACCGCCGCCAACGTCGCACAGGCCATTCGGGCCACCGCGGTCGCGGCGGTCGATACCGCCAGCGGTGTCGAATCCGCGCCCGGCCGGAAAGACCCGACCCTCCTGAAGGCGTTTGTGGCCGCCGCCCGGCGGGCCCTGACGACCACCGCCTGACCCTGTCCGATCCGCCGCGACCCGCTAAGATAGGCAGAGCCTGGCCCGGGTGCTCGCCGCCCGGGCTGCCGCCTTTTCTTCACTTCTCACCGATCCCGCAAGGAGCACCTCTGTGTCGCACGTCGAAACCCGCCTGCCCTACAAGGTCGCCGATCTCTCGCTCGCAGACTGGGGCCGTCGCGAAATCCAACTCGCCGAAAACGAAATGCCCGGCCTGATGGCCTTGCGTGAAAAGTACGGCAAGACCAAGCCGCTAACCGGGGCTCGGATCGCCGGCTGCCTCCACATGACCATTCAGACCGCCGTCTTGATCGAGACCCTCAAGGAACTCGGCGCCGAGGTCACCTGGAGCAGCTGCAATATCTTCTCCACCCAGGACCACGCCGCTGCCGCCATCGCCAAGGCCGGCATCCCCGTCTACGCCTGGAAGGGCATGAACGACGAGGAGTTTGACTGGTGCATCGAACAGACCCTCTTCTTCCCGGACGGCGAGCCGCTCAACATGATCCTTGATGACGGCGGGGACCTGACGGCGATGGTGCACGAGCGGTACCCTGAGCTGATCGGCGGGATCAAGGGACTCTCCGAGGAGACAACCACCGGCGTCCACCGGCTTTACCAGATGCAGGAGAACGGCGAGCTCAAGCTTCCCGCGATCAACGTCAACGACTCCTGCACCAAGAGCAAGTTTGACAACCTCTACGGCTGCCGGGAAAGCCTCGCCGACGGGATCAAGCGGGCCACCGACGTGATGGTCGCCGGGAAGGTCGTCGTCGTCGCCGGCTACGGCGACGTCGGCAAGGGCTGCGCCCATGCGATGAAGTCGCTCGGCGCCCGGGTGATCGTCACCGAGATCGACCCGATCAACGCCCTCCAGGCCGTGATGGAAGGCTACGAGGTCACCACGATGGAAGAGGCTGCCCCACGGGGTCAGATCTTCGTGACCGCCTCCGGTTGCCGTGACGTCATCCGCGGTGAGCACTTGGCGGTGATGCCGGACGATGCGATCGTCT
Organism: Planctomycetota bacterium; assembly: GCA_027592945.1. Classification (GTDB taxonomy): domain Bacteria; phylum Planctomycetota; class Planctomycetia; order Pirellulales; family UBA1268; genus QWPN01. The sequence goes on along the minus strand of JAQCJP010000026.1, from coordinate 3,324 downwards.
GCAACATCGGGCACTTTGATCTCGAGATCGACGTCGCCTGGCTCGAGGGCACCAAGGGCATCACGAAGGAAGAGGTCAAGCCGCAGGTCGACCGCTACACGCTCCCCTCGGGCCGATCGGTGATCGTGCTGGCCGAGGGCCGGCTGGTGAATCTTGGCTGCGCCACCGGGCATCCCTCGTTCGTGATGAGCACCAGCTTCACCAACCAGGTTCTGGCCCAACTCGCCCTCTGGAACGAGCCCGAGAAGTACGAGATCGGCGTCCACCTCCTGCCCAAGAAGCTCGACGAGGAAGTGGCCCGCCTGCACCTCGACAAGCTGGGGGTCAAGCTGACGAAGCTGACCCCCGAGCAGGCCGAGTACATCCATGTGCCGGTCGACGGGCCGTTCAAGCCGGATTATTACCGCTATTGATCAGCGGTTTTCCGGCTGATGATCAACCAGCGGCTGCACGGCCATCGACAGGCCGTGCAGCCGCTGCGTGTTTCCGGACGTCGGGATGTGGCAGGTGTTTCTCGTGAAACGCCACGACCGCCGCCGTTCCCGCGGCCGCCTCGCCCTTCCGCCCTCGGCAAGCCTTCCGGGCTACGGAACCTGGCGACTCTGGTGAAACCTCGCGGTTTCACGTGGAACTACCGTGGCAACCTTGCGCGGCAGGGCGGGAATGGCGCGGGCCCGACGCCGGCGTGACGTTCCTGGCCCGGCAAGCCGATACACCGATAGCACCGGGTGTGCCGTGGGGAACGTAGGGAAGGATTACGCGCGTGGGAAGGATTCTGTGCGTGGCAAACCAGAAGGGGGGCGTCGGCAAGACGACCACCGCTTGCAACGTCGCTGCCGGGCTGGCCCACGGAGGCCTGCGGACCCTGCTGGTCGATCTCGACCCGCAGTGCAACGCCACGACCGGATTCGGCGTGCCGCCCGCGGCGATGCACCCGCTGGTTTCGGAAACGCCGCTCCACGAGTCGATCGTCGAAACGGCCGTGCCGGGGCTGGCCGTCCTGCCGGGCAGCCGCAGCGTCCGCGACGTCGAACGAATCGCCGCCGCGGCCCGCCAGGGCTCGGCCGTGCTGGCCGGGCACCTCGAGCGAGGGCTGGCCGCCTGGGACTATTGCCTGATCGACTGCCCACCCTCGGCCGGCGAACTCACCCGGGCAGCCCTGGCCGGAAGCACCGAAGTCTTAATGCCGATTCAGTGCGAGTACTTTGCCCTGGAGGGACTGACGCAGATGATCGAGGTCATCCGCGATGTCATGCAAGAGCGGCCCGGGCGGCTCTCCTTCAGCGGGATCGTGCTGACGATGCACGACGCCTCACTCGAACTCACGGCCGAAGTGGAGGCCGAGGTTCGGGAGTTTTTCGGGGAGATCGTCTTCGAGACGGTCGTGCCCCGCGACGTGGCGGTCTCCGAGGCCCCCAGCCACTCGCAAAGTGTTTTGGATTACGCGCCGCGCTCACCGGGAGCCCGGGCCTACACGGAACTCGTGATGGAGGTACGCGACTGTGAGTAGGGAACGACGCCTGGGACGGGGGCTCGAAGCGCTGCTGGGACGGGCCGGGGTCGACGCCCCGGCACCGGTGACCGATGGCTCGGCCGCGGTGGCCAGCAAGCCGGCTGCCCGGTCCGCTTCGGGTCTCGGCTCGGGCGCGGCTCGGCTCATGCTGCATGCGCCAGAGGAAGTCGAGCAGGCGGCAGCCGCCCTCCCAACCGATGAACTGGCCATCGCTGCAGTCGATCCCAACCCCTGGCAACCGCGGACGGTGCTTGGAGATGAGGATCTCGCCGAACTGGCCGACAGCCTCCGCGAGCACGGACTCGTCCAGCCGATCGTGGTCCGAGCGACGGGCGATCGCTACCAACTGATCGCCGGCCAGCGGCGGCTGGCTGCGGCCCGCCGGCTCGGTTGGGAGCGGGGGCCGGCCCGCGTGCTCGACGTCGAAGATCGCCAGATGGCCGAAATCGCCATCGTCGAGAATCTCCAGCGACGAGATCTCGATGCCCTCGAGAAGGCCGCCAGCTTCAAGCAATACCTCGCCACCTGGGGCTGCACCCAGGAGGAACTGGCAAAGCGGCTCTCGATTGACCGCTCCCATGTGGCCAACCTGATCAGGCTCCTGGAACTCCCCGCAGCGGTCCAGCAGAAACTGAGGGGGGGCAAGCTGACCATGGGTCACGCTCGCGCCCTCTTGCCCCTCGGGGACGAGGAGGAGCAAGTCCGCCTGGCCGACCGGGTCGCCGCCGAGGGGCTTTCGGTACGGGCGGTCGAGGGCGAGGTTCAGGAAATTCTCCGCGGTGACGAAGCCGACGACACGCCGGCTCACAGACATCAGGGGCCACCCCCCGGCGATCCCGCCAGCAGCCCCGCCAGCGGCGTGGCCTCGCCCAAGCGGAAGCCCGGTCGGCCGGCGAGCCGTCGCTCGAGCCAGGTGGCAGCCGTCGAGACCCAGCTCCGCCGGGCCCTGGGCGTCAAGGTGGTCGTCCACGCCAACAGCAAGGGCGCCGGCCGGATCGTGATCCCCTTCGGCAGCCTCGACGAGTTCCAGCGTCTGCTTGAGCACGTCTGCGAATAAGCGGTCTGCACGGGCGGAAACCGCCGGCCCGCCGAGAAATACAACGGCGAAGCGGCGCAGCGGAAGGACCTCGCCGCCGGGGGCGCCCGCTGGGGTAATGGTGAGCGCAACTGAGAGCATCACTGCGAGTGAGCGTTACGAGCAGTTGCAACAAGATTGCCAGCCGAAAGAGCCGGAATGAGCCATCCGGCGGCCCCCGACGGCTCGGGGACCCCACCCGGGCGATCAGGCATTGAGGTGGCCGTGCCGGAGCCCTCAACGACGGATCCGGTTCTTCTGGGGGGTGCGGGTGGTGCGATTCGCCCCAGTGGGTGGTGCGATTCGCCCCAGTGGGTGGTGCGATTCGCCCCAGTGGGTGGTGCGATTCGCCCCATCACCAACAACAAGGCCCACGACGAAGCTGCGAAGAATGCAGTTCTCGCATAAATCCCTGCAGATTGCAGTACGACTCGTCACCCGCCGACGCCTTTGGCACGGCATTTGCATCGCGAAATGGAACGATCCTGCACGTTCGGTACGTACCGGCGGAGGCTCCCGTGGGCCTCCGCCGCGGTGCCGAGCCATGCCGCGATCACTGGGCTAGCGTTGCCACCACACCCGGCGGTCGATGCTCGCGCAGGCCTGACGCCAACCAACCAACGTGATTCCACCGGTTCAATGATCTGGTTCATTCAACTTCACTCAGAGAGGAAAAGCTCATGAAAAGGATGTTTTGTGTGTTCCAGCGATATGTCTTGGCCGTCACAGCGATCTT
>JAQCJP010000274.1 GCA_027592945.1 Planctomycetota bacterium | reverse complement strand
GCTCGGCCAGCTTGGCCAACGGACCGGCCAACACCACCCGCCCCTGGGTCAGCAGGTAGTGCGGTGAACCAAACAGCGTGACGTGACGATCAGCGTCGAGCAGCGTCACAAGTCGCTCGAGCTCCAGCGGCAGCTCGGCCTGGAGTGCCTCGGACCCACGGCCCCGACCCTGGAGCGATCGCGTGACGATTTCATTGATCAGCGGCGTGCCGGCGGACGGGGCTGGCCCGCCGAGGGCAAGACCAGTGGCAACCGTGGTGTCCGGTGCCACCACCAGGACGCGGCCCTCCTCCCAGGACGGCAGCCAAAAGGAGTACGGCTTGCCCACGTGTACCACCTCGCCCTCGACCGGCGTGGCGGTGGTCGGCCCCCAGGCCCGGCGCCGGGCGGCCTCGTCGGAAGGGAGGCTCCGTCCGTCGGCGAGGTGAATCGCGTAGCCGCCCAACACCGTCTGATCCGGCCCGGCCTGCCAGCCGACCTGGAGAAACTCGATCCCTTCCCGGCCGCATCCGCACCAGGCCGTCAGCTGCTCGAGTCCTGCCTGGGCCTGGGGCCCGAGCGACTTCACAAACAACGCCCCCTCGGCGTCAGCCACGACCGCCGCCGGCCGCGCCAGCAGGATGAGCTGGGAGCCTGGCGGCAGGAAGGCCAGCGTGGGGCGAGGACCGTCGGTCGGGGCGGCCCAGGGGAGATCGGGGTCGTCGACGATCACCTGGCGAGCCTCCGCCGCCTCCTCGGCCGGCGGCGGTTTCGCCGGCTGCGGGTCGCTGCCCTCCACGGCGGTCTGCCCTTCCGGCCGATCAGCCGCGTCAGCGGCAGAGTCGTCAGGTCGGACGGGCTTGGCAGGACGATCGGGCTGGGGCGTCGGCCGACGAATCGGCCTTACGGCCACCTCCTCGCTTTTCCAGAGGCTGCCCAGATCGAAGCGGGTGGCCACGATGGCAGCGGTGACCGCCAGGATCGCCACGGTGATCCCGCCCCCAATGAGCCGGAGCCGGGCAGCCCGCCGCCGCATCAGTCGCGCAGCCCGACCCTCCGCGGGATCATCAACGCCCGCGCGGCTTGCAGCCGCTGGCTCTGTTGCCCCGCGGCTCCGCGGACTCCGCCCGGCCAGTGACTGGCCGAGTGCGGAAAAGTCGGGAAGCTCATCGGCATCCGCCGCAGCAACCGCCCCGGGAAGCTCCTCCCGCGAGATGGTCATCGGCCGAGCCGGTGGCACCGCATCGCTCGCAGCGAGGCCGAGCGGAGCCGCCACCAGCGCTGCCGCGGCCGCCGCGTCGGCTGGGCGATCCGCCGGATCGGCTGCCATCAGCTGACCAATCACCGCCGCCATCCGGGCGGTCGCCCCTTGCTGCTGCAGCTTCGCGGGATTGATCCCCCTCTCAGACGCCTGCCGCAGAATCTCTTCAGGATTGCGGCTCGCGAACGGAGGTCGGCCAACCAGGAGCGTCGCCAGCACCGCCCCGATCGCATAGACATCGGTGCGGGCATCGCAAACCTTCCCGAGGTGGAGCAGCTCCGGAGCGATGAAGGCGGCCCGCTGGCCGAGCTGCTTGAACTGCTCGTCGGTGTGCCAGGGCCGCAGCCGGACCACGTGAGGATCGCCAGCCTGCGGAAACTGGAGCAGCCGGACCCGACCCGTGCGTGGCACGTCTCCGGGCGGTGGCTCGCGGATCAGCACGTCGGGGGAAACGGCCCCGTGCGGATAGCCCAGCCCGTTCAGTTCTGACACCGCCTGGGCGAGCTGGGAAATAAGCACCCCGGCCTGGAGCTCCGGAAGCGGCCCGTACTGCTGGAGTTCCACGGCGAGCGGAACACCGCTGACATGCTCGCAGATGATCAGTCGGTTTGTGCCATGCTGCTCGAGGCTCCAGGTTTTCGAGAGCATCGGGCTGGTGGCCTGGCTGGCCGCTGTCGTTCGATGCACGACCTCGGTCCAGACATCGAGCTTGCGGCACTGCTTGGGGTCGAGCAGCACGACGGTCACCTCCCGACCCGATGGCTCGTGGCGGGCGGTGAAGAGATGGGCGTTGCCTTCGGAACCGCGTCGCTCGAGGAGCCGGTAATCGCCGAGAAAGAACGGGCCGAGGTTGCCGATCACGAGCCGCTTGGCCTGCCACGCGGTGAGCAGGCCCCGCCCGGTCAGCCAGCGGGCGATGCCCCTCACATCCGCGCCGCCGCAAACGGCCGGATTCGCCTCATGCTCGCTGCGAGCCGCCGCCGCGGCCCCAGCATCAACCAGGCCGCTCTCGACGAGCAGGCTCCAAAACTCGGCAACGGAGGGCGTCGGCATCGGGCGGGAATCCTTCTCGCCTCATCGTACCTGCTCCCGGCAGCGATCGGTGACCCGGCTTTCTTGTGGCTGTCGCGGTTCCCCCGGTATCATCCGCGGTTTCCCGCCCGCCCTGGAGATCGGTCAGCCGTGCGAGCCATCGACGCCACGCGCATGTACTTCGACGCGGCGGCCGACGAGCTCGATCTCTCGGCGAGCATGCGGCGGCTCCTGCTGACGGCCAAGCGGGAGATCCAGGTCCAGATCCCGATCGAGCGAGACTCGGGCGAGCTGGCCACCTTTATTGGCTACCGCGTGCAGCACAACGATGCCCGTGGCCCGCTCAAGGGAGGCCTTCGCTACCATCCCCAGGTCGACCTTGACGAAGTCCGAGCCCTGGCGGCCTTGATGACCTGGAAGACGGCGGTCGTCAACATTCCCTACGGCGGCGCCAAGGGGGGCGTGGCGGTCGATCCCGGCGAGTACTCGGCCCGGGAACTCGAGCGGATCACCCGCCGGCTCGTCGACGCGATCCACGACCTGTTCGGCCCCGACACCGACATCCCGGCTCCCGACATGGGCACCAGCGCCGACGAGATGGCCTGGATCATGAACCAGTACGGCAAGTACCACGGCTTCTCCCCCGCCTGCGTGACCGGCAAGCCGGTCGACTACCACGGCATTCCCGGCCGCGAGGAGGCGACCGGCCGAGGCGTCGGCACGCTCACGCTCAAGCTCCTCGGCCGGCTCGGCCGCCGCATCCCCGGCACCCGCGTGGCCCTCCAGGGCTTCGGCAACGTCGGCACCCACGCCGCCAAATACCTCCATGACGCCGAGTGCCGGCTGGTGGCCGTCGGCGACGCCACCGCCGCCTTCCACCGCGCCGAAGGGCTCGACGTGATCGAGCTCTTGCGGCACGCCCGCGAGCACGGCGGCCGGCTGGCGGGCTTCGGCGGCGGCGAACCAATCTCGGCGGCCGAGCTCCTCGCCGCCGACTGCGACGTGCTGATTCCCGCGGCCCTCGGGGGCGTCTTGACCACCGCCAACGCCGCTGACGTCAAGGCGGCGCTCATCGTGGAGGCCGCCAACGAGCCGATCGAGCCCGAGGCCGACCGAATCTTTCACGACCGCGGCACGATCGTGCTGCCCGACATCCTCGCCAATGCCGGCGGCGTGACGGCCAGCTGGTTTGAGTGGGTGCAGAACCGCCAGCATTACCAGTGGGGCCTCAACCGCGTCCGGCAGGAGCTCGACCGGATCCTCGGAGAGGCGTTCGAGCAGGTCTGGCAGCTCTCTCAGTCGCGGCAGGTGCCCCTCCGTACCGCGGCCTACATGCTCGGCGTGGGCCGCGTCGCCCGGGCGACCGTCCTCGGCGGCGTCGCCTAAGCGAAGCCCGCCACCCCAGGCTCGGAGTGGGCCCGTGCCATCTCGCCGGACGCTCGCGGGGGTTCACCTCGCGCGGGCTCGGGGTGGGCCCGTGCCATCTCGCCGGACGCTCGCTACGGCCATCCATGGCCTTCGCTCGCTCGTGGGAAACCGAGCTTCGCCATCCTGGCTACGCTTCGGTTTCCCAACGCCGGCTCGATTGGCACGGGCCCACCCCTCGCGAACC
>JAQCJP010000273.1 GCA_027592945.1 Planctomycetota bacterium | reverse complement strand
CACATTCCTCCCCTAACAGGGGTTCTTCTCATCTTTCGATCGCTCTACTTGTTCACTATCGGTCATCAGGGAGTATTTAGCCTTACGGGATGGTCCCCGTCGATTCAGTCGAGGTTCCACGTGACTCGACCTACTCAGGGTACCCTCCGGAGACAATCAGCTTTCGCATACGGGCCTGTCACCCTCTGTGGACGACCTTTCCAGATCGTTCTGCTAGCCAATTGTTTGGTAACTCCGGTGGAGGGCCCTACAACCCCGAGGTGGAAACCACCTCGGTTTGGGCTGTTTCCCGTTCGCTCGCCGCTACTGAGGAAATCGATTTTTCTTTCTGTTCCTGCGGTTACTGAGATGTTTCAGTTCGCCGCGTTGGCCACCACCGCCTATGGATTCAGCGGTGGTCAGTTCGGGAATCCCGGGATCATCACCTGTTTGACGGTTCCCCCGGGCTTATCGCAGCCTTCCGCGCCCTTCAAAGCCTCCTGATGCCAAGACATCCCCCATGCGCCCTTTGTAGCTTGACCACCCGAATCGAATGCTCGCCGACAATGCCAAACGACATCGCCACGTGGCCCTCGAATCGCGTGCGCTACCCCGGGTTTCGGTTCAGGCGGATCTGGTTGCCCAGCCCCGACCTGCCACACCCGGGATCAACGATATTTTTCTCGCTCTTCGCCTTGGGAGAACGCTTCGGGGGTGTGCCAAAGCACACCCCTTCGGCATTCTTTCAAGATGCCAATTACCACGTCCAGATTTTCAATGATCGGGAGCGAGCCGAAGCGGCAGTGCCGTCGGCATCGCATTCGCTCGTCCGGCACACCAACCCAGAGCGGGCAGGTCAGCCGTGACAGGCGAGACCCGGAAGAGTAGCCGGTTTTGCCGAGGTCGTCAAGCGGCTGGCAAAACCCTCGTTTCCAGGCCGAGGTATAACTATACGCATGGACTCCCCAATGGTTCGCACCAGCCCTCGCCTCCTTCGTTCCGCCGCGTCTTGGACGGCCGTTCGGGGGCTGTCGGGCGGTGTCTGCGGGCTGACTTTCGTGCTGTTTTTCACGGCCTCTCGGGCCCAGCCTCCGGGGCCGGTGCCCGTCGTTGCCGGCCAGGTGGCGACGATGGAACTGGCGGCAGGTCAGCCCTTCGTGGGGACGGTCCTGCCGGCCCGCACCAGCGATGTCGGCAGCGCCGTCGCCGGTCGGGTGGTCGACTATCCGATTGTCGACGGCCAGCATGTCGCTGCCGATGAGTCGATCACCCAACTCCTGCGGGGCCTGCTTGAAATCGAACGCCGCGGCGGAGCGGCCGAACTCGAACGCCGCCGCCAAGAACTCGCCGAACTCCAGGCCGGCTCGCGGCCAGAGGAGATCGCCCAGGCCCGGGCGATCGTGGCCGGCTTCGAGGCCCGGCTGGCCTACGCCAAGAGCCGCCTGACCCGCCTGGCCCGCCTGGCCGAGCGGGGCACGAGCACCGTCGACGAACTGCAGGACGCCCAGACCGAACTCCAGGCGATCGAGGCCCAGCTCGCCGGCAGCCAGGCGGCCCTCGCCCTCGCCGAGGCCGGGCCCCGGCAGGAGGAGATCGCCCAGGCCGCCGCGGCCGTCGCCGTCCAGGAGGCGGAGGTCGAGCGGATTGACGACCAACTCGCCAAGCACACGATCCGGGCCCCCTTCGCCGGCTGGGTGGTCGAGCGGTTTGCCGAGAAGGGCCAGTGGCTCTCCCAGGGCAGCCTCGTCGCCCGCATCGCCGAACTCGACCGGGTCAAGATCGTTGCCGAGGTACCCGAAATGTCGGTGCGGTTTCTCAGTCCCGGCGCGGAGGTGAGGCTCGAGTTCGACGCGGCCCCAGACCAGACCTGGGTCGGCCACGTCGCCCGCGTCGTCCCCCAGGCCGACGTCCTCAGCCGCAGCTTCCCCGTCGAGGTGCTCCTCGACAACCGCGTCGCCGATGGAGAGCCGGTGCTCAAGGGCGGGATGCTCGCCCGGGCCTGGCTGCCGGTCGGGAAGACCGGCTCCGCGACCGTGGTGCCCAAGGACGCGGTGGTCCTCGGCGGCTTTCGCCCGTTTGTCTATCTGATCGAACCGGCCGGCGCCGACGCCACCACTGGGACTGTTCGCCCGGTCGACGTCGCGCTCGGCGTCGCCGTCGAGGGCCACGTCGAAATCCGCGGCGGCCTCGAGCCCGGTCAGTTCGTGGTCACCCGAGGCAACGAGCGGCTCCGCCCGGGCATGGCCGTCTCATTCCAGCAAGTTCCATGAACCTGATCGCCACCTGCGTCGCAAATCCCGTCAAGGCGGCCGTCGGGGTCTTGCTGATCGGGCTCTTTGGCACGCTCGCCCTCTTTACGATGCCGGTGCAGCTGACGCCGGAGGTGCAGATTCCCACGATCACCGTCGAGTCGCGGTGGCTGGGGGCGAGCCCCAAGGAGGTCGAGCAGGAACTCGTCCAGCCGCTCGAGGAGCAGCTCCGCAGCGTCGAGGGGCTCGTCAAGCTCTCCAGCGAGTCGAGCGATTCGACCGGCTCGATCGAGATGGAGTTTGCCGTCGGCACCGACATGTCGCAGGCGCTCGTCAAGGTGAACACCCGGGTCCAGCAGGTTCGCGACTGGCCAATCGACGCCGACCGGCCGGTGATCAAGACAGCCGGCTCCAACGACCGGCCGGTTGCCTGGCTGATCCTCGGCCAGGCCCCACCCGAGCTGGCCGTCCTCGAGGAGGCGAAGGCCGACCATCCAGAACTGGCGGCGGCCCTCGACCGGGTTGCCTCAGCCCGCTCGGCCGACCTCGGCCTCTACCGGCTCCGCCAGCTCGTCGCCAAACACCCAGAACTCGCCGGCCTCGTGCCGCCGGTGGTCGACGTCGAGGCGGTCAAGCGGCTCGCGGAAAACGAGATCGAAACCCGGCTCGAGCGGGTCGACGGGGTCTCGGGGGCCGACCTCGTCGGCGGGCGGGAGGACGAACTGCAGGTGATCGTCGATCCCCAGCGGCTGGCCGCCCGCCGGCTGACGATCGACGACCTGCGGGCGGCCCTGGCCAACCAGAATCAGGACACCTCCGGTGGCGATGTCTGGGAGGGGAAGCGGCGGTATGTCGTGCGGACGCTCGGCCAGTTCCGCTCGCCCGAGCAGGTCGAGGGGGTGATCATCACGCGGCGGGACGGCAAGCCGGTCTACGTCCGCGACGTGGCGACGGTCCAGCTGGGCACAAAGAAGCCCCAGGGGGTGGTGCGGCGGTTCGGCTCGAAGAACATCGCGATCCGGATCACCCGGGAAACCGGGGCAAACGTGCTCGACCTGATGGCCGACCTCCGCGACGTGGTCGCCGACATCGACGCCGGCCTCCGGCTGCAGGGGCTGACGTTGAACCTCGTCTATGACGAGACGACCTATATCGACTCGGCGATCGGGCTGGTCCGTGACAATATCCTGGTGGGCGGGGCGCTGACGATCGCGACCCTGCTCTTGTTCCTGCGGAATCTCCGCAGCACCCTGATCGTGGCGGTGGCGATCCCGATCAGCGTGGTCGGCACCTTCCTGGTGCTCGCCCTCTTCGGCCGCACGCTCAACGTGATCAGTCTGGCCGGGATGGCCTTCGCCGTCGGGATGCTCGTCGACAACGCCGTGGTCGTCTTGGAAAGCATCTACACCCGGTGGATCGCAGGCGAGGATGCCAAGGCGGCGGCGGTTCGCGGGGCGAGCGAGGTCTGGGGCGCGGTGCTCGCCAGCACCTTGACGACCGTTGCCGTCTTTTTGCCGGTGATCTTCGTGCAGGAGGAGGCGGGGCAGCTCTTCGGCGACATCGCCCTGGCGATCAGCGCGGCGGTGCTCCTTTCGCTGGTCGTCTCGGTGCTCGTCGTGCCGGTGGCGGCCGCCTGGCTGCTGGGAGGCAGCAGCCG
>JAQCJP010000272.1 GCA_027592945.1 Planctomycetota bacterium | reverse complement strand
CAGTCCCCTTTTCCAGAAAAGCCCCCCGGCGCGAGCCGGGGGGACGGCGGGCCGTTGGGCTATCCCGGTCCCCGCTTTCGCCACGCGGCAGTTGACGCGGGCCGTGGGGAGGGAAGAATAATGCCTGCGGCTGGCGGCTTCGCCGTTGATCGCCACCGTGGTCACCCCTCCCGCGGGCTTCGTTCATCTTCCCCCGCGGTCCCACTTCGTATGCACGACCCCGCCGTCCCCCGCCTTCTCGAGGCTGCCGTCGACCGGCTGCCCGACGGCGTCCGCGTGGCGGTGGTCGTCGCCCGCTGGAACGACTCGGTCACCCGTCAGATGCTCGCCGGGGCCACCTGGCAGCTTGCCGAGGCAGGACTGCCCGGCGAGGCTGTCGAGGTCGCCTGGGTGCCGGGCGCCTTCGAACTGCCGCTGGCTGCCGATCGGCTGGCGGCCACGGGCCGCTTCGCGGCAGTCATCTGCCTGGGGGCCGTGATCCGGGGCGAGACCCGTCACGATCAATACATCGCCCAGGCGGTCGCATCCGGCATTGAGCAGACGGCCCGGCAGCGGGGCCTGCCGGTGCTCTTCGGCGTGCTTACCTGCGAGTCGCTCGCCCAGGCGATCGCGCGGGCCGGAGGATCCGCGGCGGATGGCTTTGCCGGCAACAAGGGGGCCGAGGCGGCTGCCGCGGCCATCGAGATGATCGGGCTGATGCGGTCGATCGAGGGGCCTGCCGGCGGGAGCGCGAGGGCATGAGCCGCCGCAGCCGGGCCCGGGAGGTCGCCCTGCAATCGCTCTACCAGCTCGACCTGGCAGGGGAGACGTGCCCGGCAGCCGATCGGCTGGCGGCGATCCACCGGTTTCACCGCGGCAGGCTGCGGTCACGATCCCTCGTCGAGTTTGCCGACGGGCTGGTGGAGGGCGTGCTGGCGGAACGGCCGGCGCTCGACGAGCTCGTGGAATCCCGTTCGGAAAACTGGCGGCTGTCGCGGATGGCGGCGACCGATCGGACGGTGCTCCGGATCGCCGCCTTCGAACTGGGCCACACCGACACCCCGCCGGCGGTGATCGCCGACGAGGCGATCGAACTTGCCCGTCGCTACGGGGGCGAATCGTCTCCCCGGTTCGTGGCGGGGATCGTCGGCCGGCTGGTGGCCGACGCAGCGGGAAACGCGGGAAAGGAGCGGTGACGGATGGGGTTCCTGGATCGTCTCAAGGCCGGACTCGCCAAGACCGCCAAGGTGCTCTCCACCGACGTCCGCGACCTCCTCAAGCGGGAAGGCCGGCTGGTCGACGACGATTTTCTGCGGGAGCTGCGGGCGGCCCTCGTGAAGACCGACATGGGCCCGGCGGCGGCCGATGCCATCGTCGCCGATGTCGCTGACCGGCTCCGGTCGCGAGTGGTCGAGCCGGAGGTCGTCCTCGACTCGATCCGCACCAAGCTCCTCGAGCGGCTTCGGCCGGCCGAGGCCGAGCTGACGGCCGCCGCCGAGCCGCCCACGGTGATCCTCGTCACCGGCGTCAACGGCTCGGGCAAGACCACCTCGATCGCCAAACTGGCCCGCAGCTTCACTGCCGCCGGCAAGAAGGTGGTCCTGGGCGCCGGCGATACCTTCCGGGCGGCGGCGGTCGAGCAGCTGACGATGTGGGCCGGGCGGGTCGGGGCGGAGATCGTCCGCGGCGAGACCGGTTGCGACCCGGCCAGCGTCGCTCACCGGGCCGTGGCCCGGGCGGTCGAGGGAGGATTCGACGTCTGCATCATCGACACGGCCGGTCGGCTCCAGACACAGTCCAACCTGATGCAGGAACTCGGCAAAATCCGCCGGGTGATCTCCAAGCAGATTCCCGACGCTCCCCACGAGACCCTCCTGGTGATCGACGCGACGGCCGGTCAGAACGCCCTCTCCCAGGCCAAGGGTTTCAAGGAGGCGGCCGGCTGCACCGGGATCGTGCTGGCCAAACTCGATGGCTCGGCCCGCGGCGGCGTGATCGTGCCGGTGGCCGAGCAGTTCGGCCTGCCGGTGAAGTTCGTGGGGCTGGGGGAATCGGCAGACGACCTCGAGCCCTTTTCGCCCGAGCAGTTCCTGCAGGCGTTGCTCGAGGGTGCGGTCGCCGGCTGACGCGAGCTTGCCCAGTTTCTCGGACCGGCAGCATCCGCCCGAATTGCTGCCGATCGCGAAAACCTTGCGGGCTGCTGCGGCCGGGCCGTTTTCTGCGGTGCTTCAGGCCGATTCTCTGAGGTGGGCGGGGGGAATGTTGCCGTGGGCGCGACCTGGCGGAGCGTGCGCGGGGTGAACTTCCTCGGATCGGAACGCCTGTCGGACCGTGCCGGATGCGGTTCGCACTTTCACACCCACGGATTGGGAGCACACGTTACCATGCGATTCCTCAAGTTCAAACTGCCCGTGTGGGTGGCCGGAGGCCTGCTGACCTCCGTGGCCGCCACCGCTACCGCCGCCGAGCCCAACGTGGCCGGCCAGTTCGACCCTGACCTCTACAGGCAGGTCGCCCAGGCCGACGTGCCGTCGGTCGCCGTGCCTGTGCCGGCGGCGCCCACGCTGGTCCCCGAAGATCTGTACGAACGGCGGGCCCTGCCCGCGGCCGAGGCGGCTGAAGAGGCCGCGAACGAGCCCAATCGCTACCTTCAGAGCCGGTTTCTTGAGGAACGCGGCATCGCGACCTACGGCTGGGTCGACGTCGGGATCGGAGCCAACAACTGGGGGGCTCCCTGGAATGGTCCGATCACGTTCAACGATCGGGCCTGGCAGGGCATGATGAACCAGCTCTATCTCGTCAATGAGCGGACGCTGGGTGAGGATCTCGACTGGGGCGGTCGCATCGACCTGCTCTACGGTACGGATTACATCTATACCGTCGCCCAGGGTCTTGACGCGTTCCGCAGCAATCCCGATCCGCTCGGCCTGAGCGGTCCGCGGTGGGGATCGAGCCGCTACTACGGCCTGGCCATGCCTCAGCTTTACGGTGAGCTTGGTCGTGAGGACCTGGGGGTGAAGTTCGGTCACTTCTATACCCTGATCGGGTACGAAGTGGTGCCGGCGATCGGCAACTTCTTCTACACCCATGCCTACACCATGCAGTACGGTGAGCCCTTTACCCACACCGGCATCCTCGGCAACTGGACTCCCAACGACCAGTTGAACATCGTTGCCGGTATCACCAATGGCTGGGATAACTGGGACAACGGTCTCCTGACCGGTGGCCCGATCGCCAACACCAACTATCCCGGCTACAACAACAACGCGGCGTTTCTCGGCGCCATCACGTTCACCAGCTCGGATGAGAAGCAGGCTCTGATCCTGGCGAACTCGAGCGGGAATGAACTCGGCGGTGTGGATGCCCTTGGCGGGCAGCTCGTCGGCAATCGGACGGTCACCAGCATCGTCTACACCAACGAGCTCAGCGACAGGCTGAACTACGTGTACCAGAGTGACATCGGCTACCAGTTCAATGCGGCGCCCGACTACCAGACCATTGGTCAGCAGGACGGCACGGCATATTGGTACGGTGTCAACCAGTACATGTTCTACAACTTCACCGACACCCTGATCGGTGGTCTGCGGCTCGAGTGGTTCCGCGACAACAACGGAACCCGCGTGCTGTATGGCATCCGTGACGGGTCGCCGGGGTTGGGCGGCTTCGCCGGCAACTTCTGGGCGATGACGTGGGGTCTGAACTATCTCATGGGCAGCAACTTTGTCATCCGGCCGGAGCTGCGGTACGACTGGTTCACTCCGGACGCGGGTGGTCAGATCGCCAACGGTGGCATCCTGCCCTACGGCGTGAACGCCGATAAGTACGGGCAGTTCTACGGCGGTTGCGACATCATCTGGCAGTTCTGATCGTCCCGCCGGCGGGGCCTGCCACGGGCCCCGGCCAGCGGCCAGATCGAGCGTTCAAGCGGGGGCCACCGGAAACGGTGGCCC
>JAQCJP010000271.1 GCA_027592945.1 Planctomycetota bacterium | reverse complement strand
TCGAGTCTGCAAGTGACGCAGCCTCGCCAAGCGCCTGATCGAGTTGGCTGGCCTCACGGCGGATCGCCGCCGCCTCGGCCTCGAGCCCAGCGACTCGCGACGCGGTCGCCTCGCGATGTTCCACGAGAATCCGACGCAGCTCAGCCTCGCCCCGCCGGGCGGCTCGGGCGACATCGGCCGCATCGCGGGCGGCAGCCAGCGGGTCGTCCTGCCGAAAGCGGTGCACCAGTTGTTCATAACCGGGGTGGATCACCCGCATCACGGCTCCGGCCTGCTGCCGGCGAGTCTCCGCGTCACCACCGAAGCTCGCCTCACCGCGGTGGAAGACGAACAGATCAGCCGCCAACACATGCCGCCAGCCGGCTGCCCTGGCCCGCATGCAGTAATCGGTTTCTTCACCGTAGCCCCGGCCGAAGTGCCGCTCGTCGAAGGGGCCCGTCTCCGCCAGGCAGTCCCGCCGCAGATACATGCAGAACCCGACCGCCGTTGGGATGTCGATCGACCAGCCCGCATTGGCCTCCCGGAAGACCTGGTCGAGCTCCGCCGCCGACCAGCCGGCCGGGAGTCGGTTCGCTTGAAACGGGATGGGATAGCTGGCCAGGGTCGCGTTGTTGGAGAAGGGGGTCACCGTCCCGACAAAGTCGCCCTCCGCCGCCCGCCGGAGCCGGTCGAGCCAGCCAGGCGGCACGAGGGTGTCGCTGTTGAGGAGCACCACGTCACGGTCGGGATGCAGGGCGAGGCCGCGGTTGGCCGAGGCGACAAAGCCCAGGTTGGTGGAATGTTCCAGAAGCGTGAACTCCCCGCCGCCGGCCCGTGCGCGGAGCATGGCCGAGAGTTCGGGCTCCGGGCTGGCGTCGTCGATCACGACCAGCTCAAACTCCCCGCCGCCAGCCAGCACCGCGTCGAGGCAGGCGAGCGTCGCCTCACCCCCGCCATACACCGGCACAACGACGTCTACCATCTGCCGTGTCACCCCGGCTGGTCGACGACGGGCGGCGACGGTATCTCCCAGCTGCCGACCAAGCTGCCTGATCGCGGCGAGCGTTTCGGGAAAGGAGGCGTCGTCTCCGGTTCCATGCCCGAGTTGCTCGAGACAGGCAAGCGCCTCACCCGCCAGCCGGCCGGTCGGCGTGTCGGGGAGGGGGCCGGGGTCGCGATGGTGGACAAGGGCGGCATCGACGAACTGCTCGATCTTTCGCCGACGGACTTCTGGCAGCGGATCCGTGAGGCCGGCCCTCACCCGTAGTCGCTCGGCCAGGCCGACGGGATCGGCGAGCATGGCAGCGAGCGACACGACTTCGAGCGAATGTCGCTCGCCGAAGCCCACGGCCTCGACGCAGTGAAACAGCCAGGCAAGGAGAGCCTGCTCCAGCGGCATCGAGTCGCGGGCGGCCAGCGACGCGGCCACCTCCAGTGGATGCCGGTAGACGAGCAGCCCGGTGATTTCCTCGCTGACGCCCGCCGCGGCCCGCTCCCAGAAGGGCCAGAGCCGGCAGAGCCGCGGGTCCTTGATCGCCCAGGCCGGCGCGGCGGCAAACTCCCGCTCGAGCACTGCCGCAGCCCGCTCGAGAAGCGGAGCGACTCGGGGATGGTCGAGCCAGCCCTCGGGCAGCGGGGAGGGCACCGACCAGGCCAGCGAGATCGCCGCGAGGAGCTCCTCGTCGATCGCCATGACGTCGCGGTGTTCCCAGAAGCCCCGGGGATTCTCGGCGGCTTCCCCGACCAGCAGGTTGCGACCGAGATCGAGGCCCGCCAGCCGGGCGATGCCCGCCGCCAGCGACGTCCCGCTGCGGTGCATGCCGAAGATGAAGAGAGCCCGACGCGACATGGGACACGGAAGAGATGAGCCAGCCCTGGAACGCGGCCCATCCGCACTCCACCCCCTGTAGCCTACCTCCGAAAATCACCCCCCGCGGGCTCGGGGCGAACCCGGATTCCGGGTGTCATCGAGTTGGAAAAGGGGACAGGCACCGCGCTGCGCTCGGAGCCAGTCCCCTTTCTTCCCCATCGATGCCCGCCGCTACCCCGCGGCCAACAGCGGCGCGGCGGCGTCTCGCGGCGAGACGATCGGCGCGCCAGAGACCGGCCAGTCGATTCCCAGGGTCGGGTCGTCCCAGCGGATCGTCCGCTCGCACGCCGGCGCGTAGAAGTCGGTCGTCTTGTAGATGACGTCAGCCGTGTCGGAGAGCACGAGGAAGCCGTGGGCCAGGCCCTCCGGCACCCAGAGCTGGCGGTGGTTCTCGGCCGAGAGCTCGAAGCCCACCCAGGTCCCGAAGGTCGGGGAGTCGGGACAGATGTCGGCGGCCACGTCGAAGATCGCGCCGCTGACCGCCCGGACGAGCTTGCCCTGGGGATGGGGATCTTGAAGGTGCAGTCCGCGGAGGACGTTCCGGCAGCTGCGGCTCTGGTTGTCCTGCACGAACGTCACATGCCGGCCGACCGCCTCGGCGAAGGCGGCGGCGTTGAAGGTCTCCGAGAAGAAGCCGCGGTCGTCGCGGTAGACCTTCGGCTCGAGCAGGAGCACCCCGGGAATCTCGGTGGTGGTGATCGTCACGGCAGCCGGCCCTCCTCGGGCAGGGCGAGAAGATATTCGCCGTAGCCGCTCTTGACCAAAGGCTGGGCGAGTGTCTCGAGGGCCGCATTGTCGATCCAGCCCGATCGCCAGGCGATCTCCTCAGGGCAGCAGATCTTGAGACCCTGCCGCTTCTCGAGCGACTGGATGAACTGCCCCGCCTCGATCAGGCTGTCGTGGGTGCCGGTGTCGAGCCAGGCATCGCCGCGGCCCATCAGCTCGACCGCCAGCTGGCCGCGATCCATGTAGATCCGGTTGACGTCCGTGATCTCGAGCTCACCGCGGGGCGAGGGTTTCATCTCGCGGGCGATCCCGACAACCTGCTCGTCGTAGAAGTAGAGCCCGGTGACGGCATAGCGGCTGCGGGGCTGGGCCGGCTTCTCCTCGATCGAAACGGCCCGGCCGGCCTTGTCAAACTCGACGACGCCATACCGTTCCGGGTCGGCGACCGGATAGGCGAACACCGTTGCGCCCGTCTCCTGCTTGGCCGCCGCCTGGAGCCGGTCGGCGAGTTCATGGCCGTAGAAGATGTTGTCGCCGAGGACGAGCACCGAGGGAGACCCGGCCAGAAATTCTTCGCCGATCAGGAAGGCCTGGGCGAGCCCCTCGGGCTTCGGCTGGACCGCGTATTCCAGACGGAGGCCCCAGCGGCTGCCATCGCCGAGCAGCTCCTGGAAGCGGGGCGTGTCCTGGGGGGTCGAGATCACGAGGACCTCGCGAATCCCGGCGAGCATCAGCACGCTCAGGGGATAGTAGATCATCGGTTTGTCGTAGACCGGCAGCAGCTGCTTCGAGATCGCGAGCGTCGCGGGATGCAGCCGCGTGCCGCTCCCGCCGGCGAGGATGATTCCTTTGCGAGCGGTCATCGCGGGCTTTCCTATGCGGATCAGGCGTGGTCAGCGGCCGCCAGGGCCTCCACGGCGGCGCGAACGCCATCTTGCCACCTTGGCATCGTCCTGCCGAGAGCGGTTTCCAGCTTCTTCCCGCAGAGCAGGGAGTTGGCGGGCCGCCGAGCGGGGGTCGGATATTCGGCGGTTGTGAGCGGCCGGACGGCATCGGGCCCGGCCTTGAGCGGCCAGCCGAGTTCGCCGGCGACCTCGAGCAGATACCGGGCATAGCCCTGCCAGCTCACTTCGCCCCGCGGCACGAGGTGGTAGAGGCTGGGGGGAACCGCCCGGGCCGGGTCACTCGCCCGGGCGAGCACCTCGGCGGTCACCTCGGCGATCAAGGCGGCAGCGGTTGGGGCACCGATCTGATCGGCGACTACCGTCAGCTCCTCTCGCTCGCCCGCCAGCCGCAGCATCGTCCGCAGGAAGTTGTTGCCATGGGCCGCGTAGACCCAGCTCGTCCGAAAGACGTAGGCCCGGCC
>JAQCJP010000270.1 GCA_027592945.1 Planctomycetota bacterium | reverse complement strand
GGAAAAGGGTACAGGCACCTCACTTCGCTCGGAGCCAGTCCCCTTTTCCATAAAAGCCCCCGGCAGCCCGAGCAACCGTTCACAACCAATGCGCCTCACCCCATCTCGGCGAGGGCGACGGCGATCGCCGCTGCCGTCCGGGCGTTGTGGAGGAGCAACGACTCGTTGGCCGCGAGACTCGCCTCGCCGGTGAGCACCCGCATCCGCTCGAGAAGATAGGGCGTGACGTCGCGGCCGCGGACAGCGGCCGCCGCCGCGTCGGCGACCGCTTCGGAAAGGGCGCGGTCGTGGAGATCCTCCGGCAAGGCGTCGGCCGCGGGGATCGGGTTGGCCACCACCAGGCCGCCGGGGAGGCCGAGGGAGAAGTGGGCCCTGATCGCCGCGGCCGCTTCGGCAGGCGAGTCGCAGCGGGCATCGACCGGCAGGCCGCTGGCGGGCCGATAGAAGGCGGGAAACTCGT
Organism: Planctomycetota bacterium; assembly: GCA_027592945.1. Taxonomy (GTDB): domain Bacteria; phylum Planctomycetota; class Planctomycetia; order Pirellulales; family UBA1268; genus QWPN01. Next base: position 3,483 of record JAQCJP010000270.1, on the reverse strand, counting down.
CGGTGCCCATCCCCACGACCGGCACGCCGAGGGTCTCGAGCATCTCGCGGGTCCGCGGCAGGTCGAGGATCGCCTTGGCCCCGGCCGAGACGACCGCGACTGGGAACCGCGCAAGCGCGACCAGATCGGCCGAGACATCGCCGGTCTCGGCCGAGCCACGATGGACGCCGCCGATCCCGCCGGTGGCGAAGATCCGAATCCCGGCCTTGGCCGCCGCCCACGCTGTCGCCGCGACGGTCGTCGAGCCCGGCCGGCCCGCCGCGAGCGTCGCTGCGAGATTGCCGGGGTTGACCTTGACAGCCTCGGCGGCTGCCAGTGTGGCGAGTTGGTCAGCCGTCAGGCCGACGACAAGCTGCCCGCCCAGGATTCCGATCGTGGCGGGCACTGCGGCCGCCTCTCGAACCGCCGCCTCGATCGCTGCTGCGACGCGGAGGCCGTGGGGTGCAGGCAGGCCGTGGGTGACCACCGTCGTCTCGAGGGCCACCACCGGCCGGCCCGCGGCGAGGGCTGTTGCCACCTCGTCGGCCACGACAAAAGCTGGCTCGCTCATCGCGACGCAGCCTCCATCCGACCGCGGCCGGCCTCGGCCGGAAACCAGGCCTCGAGCCGGGCCTGGGCCTGCTCGGGCGTGGCAGCCAGCAGGCCGCGGCAGCCCCAGTCGGCCAGGGCGTAGCTTGCGGAAACTACTCCTTGGGCGATGCCGAGGGCGGCGTCGCCATGGAGCAGCCAGGCCGCCAGGAAGCCACCGGCAAAGGCATCGCCGGCCCCGGTTACGTCGACGACGGTGTCGGCGCGGGCCGGCCATGCCCGCGGCTGGTCGCCCTGCAGATCGTGGAGGATGCCGCCGCGGGAGGCCCGCTTGAGAAACAGCAGCCGGAGGCGGTCGCCGGCCATCCCACGGAGCGAGTCCGCATCGTCACCGGCGAGCCGGAAGTCGTCTTCGCCGATGAAGAGCGCGTCGACGTCGGAAAGCGGCTTCCGCCAGCGAGCGGCGTTGTCTTCCCGCAAGACCTCGAAGGGGTCGAGCGAGACGAACGCCGGCGATCCTTCCGCGGCGATTGCGGCGGCGAGCGTCACCTGCCGCTCGAGTGGCATCGGGGCGAGGTGCAGGCCCCGGGCCGCCGACCAGCCGCCGGGCAAGTCGGCCGCCAGCGGCGAGACATCGTCGTGGGAGGGGGCGTCGAGATGATGGAGCACGCGGCGGGCCGATGGCTCGTGGAGCAGCCAGGCCCGGCCCCCCGGTCGCCCCAGCGGCCGGACGCCGGCCAGGTCGACACCCCGGGCTTCGAGGGCATCGATCGCCGCCTGCGGATAGTCGCTGCCGAGCACCGAGACGATCCCCGGCCGGCAGCCCCAGAGGCTTGCTGCGAGCGCCGTGTGGAGCACGGCGCCCCCGGGCTCGCCGAGCAGGGTCCGGCCGTCGGCCAACACGATGTCATCGACGAGCAGGTTGCCAAGCAGAACGAGATCGGGGGCAGCGTTGCTCACAATCACTGCGCCTCGGGCGGCTCGAGGGCGGCGAAGGCATCGGCGAGCGGCTTGGCCAGGTCAGCATCGAGCGGCTCCCGCCAGTCGCCCCCCCGCTTCACCGCCGAGCCGACGATGAACCCGGTGGCCGTCGGGTAGCGGTCGATGTTGTCGATCGTCACGCCCGAGCCAACGAGCACCGGAATCGAGACGGCCGCCGCGGCGTCCCGCACCTCGTCGGGTGCCGCCTGCCTGCCAGTCGACTCGCCCGTGACCACGAGGCCGTCGGCCAGGCAGAACTCCGCGGTCTTGGCGGCCTCGGGAATGTCGACGTCGGCGGTGATCGCGTGCGAGGAGTGCTTCTTCTTGATGTCGGCGAAGATGCGGACATGACCCGCCCCGATCGCCTCCCGGTAGCGGAGCAGGTCGCCGGCATCGGCCTCGATCAGGCCTTCGTCGGCGACGTGGGCAAAGACGAAGCCCTCCGCCCGGATGAAGGCCGCACCGCAGGCCATCGCGACAGCGAGGGCTTCCCGGTTGGCCGCCGCCAGCACCTGCACGCCGAGCGGCAACGGCACCGCCCGTCGCACCTCGCGGCCGATCGCCGCCATCGCGGCGACCGTCTCGGGGCCGACCCGCCCCCGCAGGTAGGGGCGGTCGTGCATGTTCTCGATCATCAACGCGGTAAAGCCGGCGGCCCGGTAGGTCTCCGCTTCCGCGACCACCGCCGCGATGAGATCGTCGAGTCGGCCGGCCGTCGCGGCGTCCCCTCGGGCCGCTGCCGGACTGCCCGGCAGGGCAGGGAGGTGGAGCATCCCGATCAGTGCTCGTGGTGAGCCGAAGACTGCTGTAGCCAGGGCGGTGCGATCCATGACCGCAGTGTGTACCAAACAGGCCCGCAGCCGGGCAGCCGCCGGGCCAGAAACCCGGCTGCAAGCGTCACGGCGGCACGCGAGGGCGGTGCCTAGGCCCGCCCAGCGACCGCAATTCCTCGGCCCAGATTGACATATCGACGTATCGCGATATATTTGTATTTGTCGTTCTGGGCCGTTTTTCTGGGAGTGCCTCGCGATGTCTGCAGCCGATCGCCACGTTTCCGTTCTGATCCTCGGCGGCGGCACCGCCGGGATCACGGTCGCCGCCCGGCTGCGGCGGGCCGATTCTCGGCTCGGGATCGCGATCGTCGAGCCCTCGAAAGACCACTATTACCAGCCGCTCTGGACGCTCGTTGGGGCCGGCGTGTTTCCGCTCTCGGCGAGCCGCCGCCGCGAGGCCGACTACATCCCGCCCGGTGTCGACTGGATCCAGGACCGGGTGGCGGCGATTCACCCGGCGGAGAACGCCGTCACCACCGCCGGCGGCGAGCGGATCACCTACGACTGGCTGATTGTCGCCCTCGGCATCCAGATCAACTGGACGGCGATCCCCGGCCTGGCCGAGGGGATCGGCAGCCACGGCATCTGCAGCAACTACTCGGCCAAGCATGTCGACTACACCTGGGAGTGCATCCGCGGCTTCAAGGGTTGAGCCGAGCCGCCAGCCGGCCCTCCACCTCGAGCGGGGCAACGCCCTCTTGGCCCTGCGACGGCCGGCCGAGGCGGCCGCAGCCTTCCGGGCGGTGGTCGAGATCGATCCGCTCCACGCGATGGCCCACTTCGGGTTGGCGCGGGCCGCCTTCAATCGCGGCGACGAGGCGACAACCGTCAGTGAGGCTCGGGCCGCCACCGGGTGCCGGCCGCATTTTCCGGCCGCGCATCTGCTCGCCGGGCTCGCCCTCTGGCGATCCGGCGATCTTTCAGAGGCCGAACAGCATCTCCGCGGGGCGGTCGCCCAGGCTCCCGGCTACGCGGCCGCCCACCGCGTGTTGGCGACGTTTCTCGGGCGGGAGCGGCACGACTACGCCGCCGCAGCCGAGCACCAGCGGCTGGCGCGAGAGGCGCGTCGGCGGCGTCGCCAGCGAATCGAGAATCCCGAGCCGCGGGGGCGGCCCCGCCCGGCGGCCACCGAAGATGTCGG
>JAQCJP010000269.1 GCA_027592945.1 Planctomycetota bacterium | reverse complement strand
GCCGGATTTTCCGGCGGCGGCCCTTCGCTTTTTGCCTGGTGTGACAGCGGGTATTCTTGGTGCCAAGACGCCGGCACGGCGGACCTCATATTCCACCGCGTGCTGCCCCCCCTGACTGAATCCCTGACGTTCGTCCCGCAAGGAGTCCCGCATGCCCGGCAATGATCCCACCTCCGTCACCCTCTCCCGCCGCACCGCCCTCCAGACGGCTGCCGCTGCCGCCGCTACGCTGGCATCTGCCGGCGGGGCCCATGCGGACAATCCCTCCAGCGACACGATCAAGGTCGGGCTGATCGGGGCCGGCGGCCGCGGTACCGGCGCCCTCCAGCAGACGCTCTCCGTGCCCGGCTCGAACGTCAAGCTGATGGCCGTCGCCGACGCCTTTCAGTACCGAGTCGACAACGTCCTGCGGGCCGTCGAGAAGATGCAGGACAAGGTCGACTGCCCGGAGGAGCGGCGATTCACCGGCCTCGATGCCTACCGCAAACTGATCGAGCTGCCCGACCTCGACCTCGTGATCCTGGCTACGCCCCCGGGCTTCCGGCCCTATCACTTCGAGGCGGCGATCAAGGCGGGCAAGCACGTCTTCATGGAGAAGCCGGTCTGCGTCGATTCCTACGGGGCGCGACTGGTGATGGAGGTGGCCAAGCTCGCTGACGAAAAGAAGCGGAAGGTCGTGGTCGGCCTCCAGCGGCGTTACGAGAATCGCTACCGCGAGACGATCGCCAGGATTCGCGAGGGTCTTGCCGGCGACATCGTCGGTGGCCAGGTCTACTGGAACGGCTCCGGCATCTGGTATCGCGACCGCAAGCAAGACCAAAACGAGATGCAGTTCCAGGTCAACAACTGGTATCACTTCAACTGGCTCTGCGGTGACCACATCTGCGAGCAGCACGTCCACAACATCGACGTGGCCAACTGGGTGATCGGCAGCGACGAGCCCCAGGGCTACCATCCCGAAGCAGCCTACGGGGTGGGTGGCCGGCAGGATCGCTCGAAGAACAGCGAGATTTACGACCATCACTCGGTCAACTTCTCCTATCCGCGGGGCGTGCGGATCGCCAGCCAGTGCCGGCAGTTTCCCGGCGGAGCAAACCGAGTCGACGAGGAGTTTCAGGGAACCAAGGCTTTTGTGAGGATCGGCCAGATCACCGATTACGACGGGAAGGTGCTCTGGAAGTTCGAGGGACCCAATCCCAATCCGTACCAGGTCGAACACAACGAGCTGCACGACGCGATCCGCAACGACAAACCACTCAACAACGCGTATTACGGCGCAACCGCGAGCTTCGCGGCAGTCCTGGGCCGGCTGGCCACCTACTCCGGCAAACCCCACGACTGGAACAAGGCCCTCGCGCTGGATTACCGGCTGATGCCAAACGACCCCACCTGGGAATCGACGCCCCCCGTCCTGCCTGATGCGGATGGCCAGTACGCGATTCCGATGCCGGCCACCTACAAGACCGTCGACGTCACCACGATTGGGAAGTCATGATCGTCGGAGTGCCCCGGGAGACCAAGCGGGACGAATACCGCGTCGGTCTGCTGCCGGTGGGAGCCGAAGAGCTGGTGCGGGCCGGCCACGAGGTGCTGGTCGAGCAGGCGGCGGGCGTCGGTTCGGGCCTCCCAGATGAGGCCTACGCCGCCGCTGGCGGCCGAATCGTGCAAACCGCCGAAGAGGTCTTCGCCGGAGCCGACCTGATCGTCAAGGTAAAGGAGCCCCAACCTCCGGAACTCGGCCTGGTCCGACCGGGGCAGGCCGTCTTCACCTACTTCCACTTCGCCGCCTCGCGATCGCTCACGGAGGGCTTCCTGGCGGCGGAAGCGACGGCCGTTGCCTACGAGACCCTCCGCGACCCTGCCGGGCGGCTGCCGCTGTTGATCCCGATGAGCGAGGTGGCTGGCCGCATGAGTATTCAGGAGGGCGCCAAGTATCTCGAGAAGCCTCAGATGGGCCGGGGGATTCTCCTCGGGGGCGTGCCTGGCGTGGCCCCGGCGAATGTGCTGGTACTTGGGGCCGGCACCGTCGGGGCGAATGCCGCCAAGGTCGCCGCTGGTTTCGGAGCCAATATCGCTCTCCTCGACACGAGCCTCGAGCGGCTCCGCTACCTCGACGACGTTACACCGCCCAATATCGACTGCCTCTATTCCGACCGCCACACGATCCGCGAGCGGCTCGGCTGGGCCGATCTCGTGATCGGGAGCGTCTTGATCCCGGGAGCCCGGGCGCCTCACCTCGTCGAGCGTGATGACCTCACGCTGATGAAGCCCGGGGCCGTGATCATCGACGTGGCGATCGACCAAGGGGGCTGCATTGCCACCAGCCGGCCCACGACCCACGCCGAGCCGACCTTCGTGGTCGACGATGTCGTGCACTACTGCGTGACGAACATGCCTGGCGCGGTCGGTCGGACGAGCACCTGCGCCCTCTGCAACGCGACCCTGCCGTACGTGCTCCAACTCGCTTCGTCGGGCGTCGCGGCGGCCGCCAAGGCAAGCCCGGCCATCCACTCGGCCGTCAACATCTTCGAGGGCCGGCTCGTCCAGCCGGCCGTTGCCGCCGCCTTCGACCTCCCCTGCGAGGCGTTCGAGCCATGAACCAAAAAGGGGACATCCCCCGTTTCCAGGCCAAGGAAAATAGTCCGGCCCGCACCAACTCGGGGGGCGAGGGTGATTCGCGGAACCGGGGGATGTCCCCTTTTTCCCTCCGCTGGGTCGGTGATGCCGCCGGCCAGCTCGAGATCCTCGATCAGACCCGTCTGCCGGGCGGTCTCGAGTGGATCGTCTGCCGCGACGTCGACACGGTTGTCGAGGCGATCAAGGCCCTCCGCGTTCGTGGGGCGCCAGCCATCGGGATCGCTGGGGCCTACGGGATGGTGCTCGCCGCGGGTGAGACGGCAGGCCACGGCCTCGGCCCCGAGGCGGCCCGGGCCCACGTCTTGGCCCGAGCTGAAGAGCTCGCCACGGCCCGGCCCACGGCGGTCAATCTCCGCTGGGCCGTCGAGCGGGCCGTGGCGGTGATTGCCGACCTTCCGGCCGACACAACCGCCGTCGCCCTGGCAGATGCCCTCCTGGTCGAAGCCCGGGCGATCCACGCTGAAGACCGCCGCCTCTGCGAGGCGATCGGCCGCCACGGGGCGGCCATCCTCCCCGCCGGCGACATCCTCACCCACTGCAACACCGGGGCCCTTGCCACCGGCGGAGCCGGCACGGCCCTGGCGGTGATCACGACCGCCTGGGATGCCGGCCGACGATTCACCGTCTTCGCGGATGAAACACGGCCGCTACTCCAGGGCAGCCGCCTGACCGCCTGGGAGCTCGTGCAGCGGGGAATCCCCGTGACGGTCCTGGTCGATGCGGCAGCCGGCCATTTGCTCGCCACCGGCCGGATCGCCGCTGTGATCGTCGGAGCCGACCGGATCACCGCCTGCGGCGACGCCGCCAACAAGATCGGCACCTACGGTCTGGCCGTGCTCGCGGAGGCCCACGGGGTGCCGTTCTTCGTTGCCGCGCCGTCGAGCACGTTTGACCTGGCAATCGATTCCGGCAAGGAGATCCCGATCGAGGAGCGGGCGGCGGAGGAGGTGCTCGCGCCGCTGGGCGTCCCCGCCGCGCCGGAGGGTGCCAACGCGTTCAACCCGGCTTTTGACGTCACCCCGGCACGCCTGATCCGCGGCATCATCACCGAGAAAGGCGTGATCAGCCCGGTGAGCCGGGAGGCGATTCGCGAGGTGCTCGGCGGATGAGCCGACCGCCCGGCGGGCTTCCGGGGGCGTCTCTCGCCCAACGACCCGCAGTCCCCCCGGCTCGCGCCGGGGGGCTTCGATGCGCTGCCGCGCGTGGAATGAGGGTTCGCGAGGGGTGGGCCCGTGCCAATCGAGCCGGCGTTGCTGGCGAGCGAAGGCAGGGATGCCGAGAGCGAGCCAGCATCGAGCGAGCGCAGGG
>JAQCJP010000268.1 GCA_027592945.1 Planctomycetota bacterium | reverse complement strand
TCCCGCCATCGAGCACAACCGCCTCGCCCGCTCCGAGCGAGTTGAGGTTGGTCAGGGCCCCGGTCACGGTGAGCGTGCCTGAAGTGAAGGTCAGATTGCCGCTGCTGAAGTCGAAGCTCGCCACCTCAACAAGCCCGCCATCGAGCACCGTCGTCGTGCCGAATGACCCACCGCCGGTGAGGTCGATCGTTCGGCCGCTGCTGATCGTCGGCAGGTTGGTCAGCGAGCCGTCAGCCTGAAGCGTGCCACCGGATTCAAACGTGAAGCCGTCGATCTTTGTGACATCCAGTGCACCGGTCGCCGCCAAGGTGCCCCCGCTCCCGAGCGTCAGGTTCCAGATAAGCCCGGTCTGCTTCGAAATCGCAGTGTTATCCGGCAATCGCAGGGTGCCGCCGTTACGAATTTCGGTGCTGAATATCTCCCCCGCCGAGCCCTCTACTCTGAGCTGGCCCTGCACCTCCGCGATCGAGCCAGCGCCGTCAATGAAGAGGCGGCCTGGCTCTTGCGGGACAAGGTTTTGAACCTCGACCCTGCCGCCATCGAGCACCTCGAGCAGACGGTCGCTACTCACCCCGCCAGCTGTGCTACCAAAATAGGCGAACTCCCGTGTGCCGCCCGTCAGCAGCAGCTGAGAACCACTGCCTGTCACAGTGACCGTGGTCGAGGGACTCACCAGCGCAAGGCTGGCGCCCGGGTAGGACGCCGAAACGGTGACGGTGCTCCCGTTGCGAATGAGCAGCTGCGTGTAGGAGGCTTGTTCCGCTCCATTAATCCCAACATCGATGAATAAGTTGGAAAATGTGCGATCAAAAGGCCCCGTGTCGCCAATGATGTATTGCGCAACGTCGGTGGAGGTGCCTGCAGTGGTCATCGCAGCTGGCACAGCTCCGTCAACGGCAATCACGCCCGCTTCCGCCTCAGTGGAGAGGCGAAGGCAGCTCACCAGAGCCAGCAGGACAGCAACGAGTGCACCTGCGTGCGGTGGTCGCGCAGCGACAGACTTCATGTGCGTGTTCTCCAATACTGAAAAAGCCGCAGAGCGGGTCGGGCTGTGAGAAGACGAAACTGAACTGATGGTGCTCACACCACGGGCACGAGCACACGGATTTCTCCAGCAAGAAAACCAACAGAAAGGCTGAACACAAACGCTGCTCATCGAGACGAGAATTGCTCAACTCGATCCCGACTCCCGACGCAGCGGGATGTGTCTCGCCAGGGTGAACCCCTTGGGTGGTCGCAGGATGTGGGAGGAACTCACCAGCGCTTCCTTGCCAAACCGGCACCTATCTCGAAGAATTTGATGATAGCCGAGTGGAAAACGGACTGTCAAACAAGTGACTCAGCCCATGGGAGGCCACGTTCTGGAGAGACGCGGGCAGTTGGGAATCGGGTACAACCATTTCATGCTGCTGCTTGCTGAACCTCAGCCGACACCTGCTGACTGGCAGTTCCAGATTGCCGGGATTTCAGTCCGCGTCTCGGCCTGGTTCTGGCTGGCTGCGGCCCTGCTCGGCTGGGGCATCTGCCAGTCGTTCGCCGGAGGCGATCAGCGGGCCCTGATCGGCTACCTGATCGTCTGGGCCGGGGCGGTGCTCGTCTCGATCCTGGTGCACGAACTCGGCCACGCCCTGGCCTACCGATGCTTCGGTCAGGGAGCCCACATCGTCATCTACCATTTCGGCGGCCTGGCGATTCCCGAAGTCTGGGGCCGGCGGGTCGGCCTCCGGCCGCTTCAGCGGATGCTTGTTTCCGCAGCCGGCCCGCTGGCCCAGCTGGCTCTCGCGGCGACGATCGTGGTCGGCCTGCGGGCGGCCGGCTATTCGGTGCCCTTCCCGATCGAGGCGATCGGCGAGCCACTGGGCCTCTACGAAGGCGAGCGGATCGTGCCGCGGTCGCTCTTTGCGTTCGTGTTGTTCATGCTCTGGGTCAACGTCTTCTGGCCGATCCTCAATCTCCTGCCGGTGCCGCCGCTCGATGGCGGCCAGATCGTCCGCGAGGGGATGCTGGCGATGGGCGTGGCCGATGCCCACAAGATCGCCGGCCTGATCGGCGTCGCGACCGGGGCCCTGGTCGCCTACTGGGCCTACACCCGCGGCGAAACCTACCTGGCCATCATGTTCGCCCTCCTGGCCGGCTCCTGCTATCAGGGGCTCACGGCCGGCGGCGGCCGGTGGCGATGAGATGACCACTGGCGACACGGAGGCCGGCGGGCCGTGGCCGATCATCGTGGCGATCGGGGCGAGCAATCTCTCCCGTGGGCTGCCCCGGCTGGTGGCGACGGTCCGCGGCCGGTGCGGCCCGGCCGACTACCTGGTGGCCGCCGGCCACGGCCGGTCGTACGGGGCCAACAGCCGCATCGCCTGGCGGCGGCTGCCCTCGATTCTCAGAAGCGGCCTCTGGCGGGCGATCGACCGGCTCGAGCCCGCGGCTGCGTCGCGACCGCTGCAGGCGGTCGTCACCGACATCGGCAACGACCTGCTCTATGGCTTCTCGGTCGAGCAGACGGCCGCCTGGGTGCGGGAGTGCATCGCCAGGCTGACCGAGCGGGGCTGCCGGATCGCCGTCACGGCCCTCCCACTCGAGAGCGTCGCCCGGGCCGGGCCGCTGCGGTATCGACTCCTGAAGATGGTCTATGTGCCCGGCTGCCCGCTCGATCTGCCCGACCTTCAGGCTGCGGCCGGCCGGCTCGACGAGGCGGTCCGTGAGATTGCGGCCGCCGCCGGTGCCGCGGTGATCGAGCAGCCCGGCGAGTGGTACGGCTTCGATTCGATCCACGTCCGCCGGCGCAGGCTCGCCGCCCTCTGGCAGGCGGCCGTCGAGGCCTGGGGCATCCGGGAGCGGCCCGAGTCGCCGCGGGCGACCCTCGGCGACTGGGCCGGGATCGGCACTCGGGCCGCCGAGGTTAGGTCGCTCGCCGGTCGCGTGCGGTTCACGCCCCAGCCGGTGGTCCACTGGCCCGCCGGCGGCACGCTGAGCCTCTATTGAGAGGACGCTGTCTGGAGCGGCCAAAAGGCCAGCGTGCCGCGGCAGCAGGTCGCTTCTCGGTCGGTTCTGGGTATGCTTCGGCCTCGGGGCCAACGGTGCCTCACTGTCTTGTCCCGATGTCTTCCGGAGCTGCTCCCGTGCCTCGATTACCCATGCTGCTGTCCTGCCTCGTCGCGGTTGCCCTTGGTCTGTTCATCGCCGTCGGCCCGGCCGCGGCGGCCGATGACGTCGGCGAGGGCTGGATCGAGATGTTCAACGGCCGGGATCTGACCGGCTGGCAGGCCAATCCGGAACACCCCGAGTCGTTCCGGGTGGAGGATGGCGTGCTCGTGGTCGATGGCCCGCGGTGCCACCTCTTCTGGGTTGGCGATCCCGATGATCCGACAGACGAGCAGTTCACCAACTTCCACTGGCACGCCACGGTCAAGACGATGCCAAAGGCCAACAGCGGCCTCTACTTCCACACGGCCTATCAGGAGTCGGGCTGGCCTGCCAAGGGCTACGAGGCCCAGGTCAACCAGAGCCACCCGGACCGCAAGAAGACTGGCGGGCTTTATGCCATCGCCGACGTCCTCGACGAGTCACCGGTCGCGGACGGCCAGTGGCACGACTACGACATCATCGTCGACGGCCGGCACATCGTCCTGAAGATCGACGGCAAGGTCACCACCGACTGGACCGAGCCCGACGATTGGCAGCCGCCGACCGGGATGCCGGGCCGGAAACTCTCCAGCGGCACGTTTGCCATTCAGGCCCACGATCCCGACAGCGTGGTCCACTACAAGGATCTGCGGGTTCGCCGGCTGCCGTGATGCCGGCCTCTGTCCCGCGGTGTCAATCGTGATCGGTAAAAGGAAGCCACCGCTGGGGGTCACCGGCGGGCCGGCTGTCAGCCAACCCTGATCCGGCGGCGCGGCCTTGTTCCGGACCTGCCAGGCTGCGGCGGACGGGATCCTGCTGCATC
>JAQCJP010000025.1 GCA_027592945.1 Planctomycetota bacterium | reverse complement strand
GCAGGATGCCCGCAGTGAGCGTCCGGCGAGACGGCACGGGCTCACCCCGAGCCCGTGCGAGGTGAACCCAAACGAGCGAGCGAAGGGCAGGATGCCCGCAGTGAGCGTCCGGCGAGACGGCACGGGCTCACCCCGAGCCCGTGCGAGGTGAACCCCGCTCGAGGGCCCGCACCAGCCAGCGGCCGGCGGCGAGACCGCTCGAAGCGGCTCCTTCGACCCGCGGGCCAGCGAAGGCGTCGCCGCAGCAGGCGAGCGGCGGCGCGTGAGAGACGGCGACGAGCGGCTCGGTGATGAGTTCCGTCGGCAGGGCAAACTTCCAGCGCTGGAGCGACTTCTCGATCACGGCGATCGCCGGGTCACCGTCGATCCAGGGACGGGCATGATCGATCAGCATCGCCATCACCTCCTCGGGTGGTGTCTCGAAATGCCGCCGGCTGAAGGCACCGTCGGCATGGATCGTGACTGCAGGCATCGGCGAGATGCCCTTCTGCTGGTTGTCGCCGATCCAGGCGAGCGGGCCACCGGCATTCGGATCAAACTGGATGCCACCCGGCGGCGGCACCCGGCTCGGCTTGTCGAGGACGAGCATCAGGGCGAAGCACGGGTCATAGGCGACACGGGCGAGCATTTCGCAGGCCGCCGCGACCGGCTCACCTGCCGCAGCCGTCAGCCCGCCGGCGGCGAGCAGATCGAGCGACTGCGGCGGCGGGGGCGTGAGGATCCCACCCCGCGCGGTGACTCCCTGGCCATTTTCGAAGCCAAGGGTGACAAGACCCCGATCCGCCGCCACCGACGTCACTCGCGAGGCTCGCCGAATCTCAAAGCGGCTGCCCGCTTCGTCGGCGAGCCGGGCGGCGACCCATTTGGGCAGGTCGGTCATGCCCTGCCGGCCGCGCCAGCGGGGGTGCCCGGCCGTTACGTTGCCGCCGTCGCGGCCCAGCGACCCGTCGCGAGTGAAGCCTCGACACCACTCGACAACGGCGTCGTCTTCGTGGGCCGCCGCGACGATTCCGCCAAAGGCCCTGCCGCGGACGGTGAAGAACTGGGCACCGTGATCGCAGACGGCCCGTCCGAGCCGCCGGGTCGCCATCCGCCCGCCCAGGCCCCGTCCCTTGTCGAGCATCAGCACGGAGAGGCCGGCGGCGATGAGCTCCCGCGCCGCGGACAGCCCGGCGATCCCGGCCCCGACCACAACCACATCCACGTGGGCAGCTTGCTCTGACGTCATGGGCACCATGCTCGCGCAGGTGACGGTCGCGAGCAACCCCGCCCCGTGTGCGACCGACGCCAGGCGTGCCCCGACCACGAAGTGAACGGGCTCCACGAACCGCCCGGCCAACGAACGACCGCGGCAACCCCGCCCACTCCCCGATCACGGCCTGCTACGATGCGGCCCCATGAGCCGGTACCGCACAACGCCCGCCGACACCGACCGGATGCCGCCGGGCATCCCCTACATCATCGGCAACGAAGCGGCCGAGCGGTTCAGCTACTACGGGATGCGGACGATCCTCACGATCTTCATGGTCCGCTACCTGTCGCTGATGTCCGACACGGCGATGCCGGCGATGAGCCGGGCCGAGGCTCAGGAGCACTACCACACGTTTTCCTCGTGGGTCTACTTCTTCCCGATCATCGGGGCGATCATCTCCGATGCCTTCATCGGCAAATACCGGATCATCATCTGGGTGTCGGTGCTCTACTGCCTCGGCCACCTGGCGTTGGCCCTGATGGGCAGCGGCGGGCTCTCGGCCGAGGGCTGGATGTGGGCCGGGCTGTTTTTGATCGCGCTGGGCTCCGGCGGCATCAAGCCCTGCGTCTCGGCCCATGTCGGCGACCAGTTCGGCCACCGCAACCGGCACCTGATGGGCCGGGTCTATCAGTGGTTCTACTTCTCGATCAATCTCGGCTCGACGCTCTCGACCCTGCTAACGCCCTGGCTGCTTGAGTGGTACGGTCCGCACGTCGCCTTCGGGGTGCCCGGCGTCTTGATGGCGATCGCCACGCTGATGTTCTGGCTGGGCCGCAACGAATACATCCATGTGCCGCCCGGGGGTCTCGCCTTCCTGCGGGAGGTCTTCAGCGCCGACGGCCTCCTGACGATCCTCCGGCTCTCGCTCGTTTACCTCTGCATCGCCGTCTTCTGGGCGCTCTTTGACCAGACGAGTTCGGCCTGGGTACTCCAGGCGGAAGACATGAACCTCCGATGGCTGGGCATCGACTGGCTCCCCTCCCAGATCCAGGTGCTCAATCCGATCCTCGTGATGGTGATGATCCCGCTGTTCCAGTTCTTGATCTATCCGCTGCTCGACCGCGTCGTCCGGCTGACGCCGCTACGAAAAATCGGCATCGGCCTGTTTGTGATGGCGGTGGGCTTCGGGCTCTCGGCGGTAGTCCAGGGCTGGATCGACGGGGGAGCGCGGCCGAGCGTGGCCTGGCAGTTTCTCGCCTACGTCGTGATCACGGCAGCCGAGATCATGGTCTCGATCACGGGCCTCGAGTTCTCCTACTCGCAGGCGCCCAAGACGATGAAGTCGGTCATCATGGCCGTCTGGCTGCTCTCGGTGTCGCTGGGCAACTACGTGACGGCGGTGGTCAACCACTGGATCCAGGTGCCGGGGATCAACGCAGTCGTCGCCCGCGCGGCCGACCTCGAGCCGGCGTCTGACGGGGCCGAGACAACGCTGGCTGACTGGAAGCTGCGTGTCACAGACCTGGTGCCCCGAGCCGACTGGCGGGCCGCGGAGGACGACGCGACGGTCCGCGAGATTCGTCTCAGCGGCCACGACGGCAGGTTCGAAACGGCCGACGACATCGTCCTCTCGTTCAACCGATTCGCCGGCCTGGTGGGCGTGGCGACGTCGGATGACAAACCGCTGGCCGCCGCCAAGGAGAAGATCGATGAGGCCTTCTTCGCGTCGGCCGCCGTCGACGCCGCCGAGGAGATTCCGGCCGACGAGGCCGGTGCGGTACTGATCGCCGGGATCGTCGACTCCTCGGGCCGGCCGGTCCGCTACCAGCGGATCACCCGCGACCGCTACCGGCTGACGACCGACGGCCCGGACGGACAGCCCTTGACCGGCGACGATGTCGTGCTGCAGGCCACGGCCGTCCGCGCCGATCCCGAAGAGGCGGCCCGCCTCGCCGACAAGCCGCTCTCCTGGCGGGAGAAGCGGCTGATCGAACTGAAGGGCGAGGAGGGCCGTCGCGAGGTCGAGGCCGCCCGCGGGGAGGCCCCGGAGACGAGGATCGACGGCGAGACCACCGTCGGCGGCCTGGCGACGCTGGAAGGGGAGGCCTATTACTGGTTCTGGACCGGCTGCATGCTCGCCGCCGCGGTCGCCTTCGTGCCGATCGCGGTCTTCTACCGGGGCCGGCCGTCCCTGCAGGACGACCCCGCCGCTGCGTGAAGGCGATACGTCGGCGCAAGGGCTGCAGGGCAAGGATCCCCAGGGTGTCCCTCGGGGGTCGGACCGGGAAAAGCCCCAAAAAATCCGAGTTCTTGCCCAAGATCCGCACCTTTCGCGCCATTGCCGCGTAATGGGGAGGGTTATGCGGCGAAAAAATCTTTCTTTCCGGGCATTTTCAGCTGTTTTGCGGGAAAAATCGCGGCCTGAGCCAGCAGGCCAGTCCAACCAAGGTCTTGCTATCACTGCTGCCGAAGAATATTATGGAAGCGGCAGGGGCAAAACTGCCGGACAGAGGAGCTCGAACATGACGTTCGAGCTGCACCGCAACCGCACGGGACAGCCACCGCTTGGTGGTTCGTTTTCATTCGCCGACACGGGCGTTCGTCATAAGAACGTCCGGTCTGGGCTGCGACGTGCGTTCAGCCTCACCGAGTTGCTCGTTTCGGTGACGATTATTCTTTTGTTGGTGTCGCTGAGCGCGGCTGCTGTTTCAGGGGCTCGGAGCAGCCACCGCCGTACCGCAACGGCCTCCCTGCTTGCGAAACTCGACGCGATCGTTGCCCCGCAGTTTGTGTCGTATGCCGGCAAGACGGTCGCAGCCGGCTCCGCCGAAGAACGCGGCGAGGCCCTCCGAGCCATGGCAGCCGGAGATCTGCCGGACAGTTGGACGGCCGTCGCCGAAATGGCCGCCACGCCAGACTCGGAACTCACTCCTCCGCAGCGGGCTTACAAAGCAGTCTGGGAGTCCGTGGACAACAAGTCGGTTGTGATGCAGGAAAACGAGAACGCCGAATGCTTGTTCATGATCATCATGCAAGGCGGGATCGCCGACTGCCTCGACTGCCGTGGTCTGAAGCCAGATGTCGGGGATCAGGACGGCGATTCGATGCCCGAGTTTCTCGATGCCTGGGGATCGCCCGTGGGTTTCGTTCTTTGGCCGAGCGGACTGGAACTTCCGGCCGGACGGGGCGAGAGATATTTCTCTGAGGATCTTCCATTCGATCCTGTGATGCCCTCAGCCGACGGGGCCAAGGGCGGCTTGATGCGGCCCTTGCTCGTCTCGGCCGGCCCCGACCGGGATTACGGGCTTGCCGCCGATGCCAGCCCGCTCCCCCAGTCGCTCGCCGCCCGTGACAACATTACGAACTTCGACGAGGAGGCCATCCGATGAAACGGCCTCATGCCGCAACCGGCTTCACGCTGACCGAACTGCTCGTTGTCATGGCGATCCTGGTGAGCCTTTTCGGGCTCGTCTTGACCGGCGCACGGACCTCGAGACGGTCCGATGGAGATATTCGTCGCGGTGCACAGCAGTTGGCCTCGCTCCTCCTGGCCACGCAGTCACTGTCGCTGGGCAGCCCGACCGGCGCTGCCGTGATCATCGACTCGGAGGGCACCCTCAGCCGAACGATTTCCCAAGCCCGTCGTTATCCCTACATCGAAGGCCGCGTCGAGGCAGGAATGCCGCCGGATGACCCGACCGCCTGGCAGCAGTACGTCCAGCTCACCCCTGAGAATGACACCGCCGAGTCGCTCGTTCACGGCTACCGGATTCGGTTCCTGGAGCGTGATGCGACGACCCAGGGACCGCCCTCCGATTGGTTTGCCTACACGTGCACAGCGCCGCCAGTGGCGCTTGTGCAGTTTCGCCTCGACAACGGCCAGACCCCCCATAATGCGGTCTGGCCGACGGCGCCGGAGTCGGGCGACAGCCTCGCCTTCCAGATCGCTCGCTACCCGATTCCCAATGGGCTTGCCGACAAGCTCCCCGAGTCGGTGGCGATTGATCTTCGCTTCAGCGGGTATGGCGATGAGACGCTTGCCGGGTGGGGCCGCCTCGACGAGCGCGGCGCGATCGGAGTCGGCTTCGACACCGTCGGGGCGGTCGACGCCCTGATGCAGAATGTCCTGCCAGAGGACGGTCAGCAGCGAACCGTGCAGCCGCTCACTCCGAACGAACGGCTCTTTTTCTTCGTGACTGCGCGAGCCGACATCACTGATTCCACGGTGAACCCGTTGGCCAATGAAGACGCCCTCTGGGTTGTCGTCCACCCCCGCAACGGCACGGTGACGATCTCCGAGAATGTGCCTCAGCAGACGGACGACACCACTGCCCTGCGGGCTGCTCGCGAGAAGGCCCGCAGGGGACTCACGATCGGGGGATGAGCCATGCGGATGCCCCGCCCGTTTCCCCACAGCCCCCGGGCGAAGCCTGGAATCACGCTTCTCGAAGTGCTGATCTCCTGCGGTTTGCTTCTGGTCGGGCTCTCCACGATGGCGGCGTTGCTGCCTGCGGCTGGATCCCGCTTTGCCCAGGCCAGCCTGGAGGACCGGGCCGGCTTCTTGACCGCCAACGCCATGGCGGAACTGACGAACCGCGGACTCCTGAGGGCCGATAGCTTTCCGCCGAGTGGCAAGACGCTTGCCTTCGGAAGCCTGCTCGGGCAAATCCCCGCCTACGGATCGCTCCCGGGGGGCGGCTCGACGGCAGATTGGTTTGCCGAACTTTCCGAGGTCGGAACGCGACGCTGCGGCTCTCCCCGAACGTTTGTGCTCGAGGATGACCTCGTCTACACGTCGCCGGAGTTTCTCGACACGCCCTCCAATGCCTTCGGTGACGACGGGGGCCCGCCCGGACCCCGGCAGTTCCGTGAGGGGATTTGCTGGGGAGCCACGCTCGCGGCTGATGCTTTTCCTGAATCTGGAGCCGCCGCACTCTTGTCGATCGCCATCTTCAAGAAGGATGGTCACCTCGAACAGGGCACATTGGGTGAGGGCGTGGCGATCGTGCTCAGGCGAAACAACAGTTTCTACGAATCTGACCTGACCTCGAGCGGCTCATTGCTGCGGGCCTGCTCCTGGGTGTTGGCGATTCCGGCCACGTCACCGACACCTCCTCGCTGGTTTCAGGTAATGTCATCCTGGGAATCGTCACCGGCGGAAGGCCAGATCACACGCCTGATTCTCCGCGATCAGGATGAATTCCAAACGTTGACCGCGACACCAGCCTCCGGCACCACCGCTACCGTTTTTGCCTTTGAGGGTCTCATCCGCGTTGATGAGCACCGTGTAACACTCCAGTGACCTGCAGCGGAAGGAACCCCGCCATGACACCCCATCCCGCCCCACCGCGTCGACGCGGAGCCCTTCTGCTCCTTGTGCTCAGCGTGCTGACGCTGTTCATGCTCGTGGGAACCGTGATGCTCACGCTGGCTACGCGGGCCCGGACGACCTCTCGTGCCTTCGCCACGGTCACCGCGGGCACCACAGCCGGCCCCATGCTCTCGCGCGATCGGCTCGAACAGGCGCTTCTCCGCCTCGTCCGCGGGGGTACCGACGCGGAAGCGGGCGGACTCAGCGAGAGCCTGCTGGGTGACATGTACGGCCCCGCGCCTCCCTTGTCTGGCACCGTCACGTCGCTGACCCCGCACGGGGTGTTGCTGGAGGCCACGATCGCAGTCGAGCCGCCCGAAAATCAGGCCGAGGCATCTCCCGTTCAGGCGGCTGATCTCTGCGGGAGGGTGCTTACGTTCACCCCTGCAGCCGAGTCGGGCGACAACATCATGAGCCTGCGGATTCTGCGGGCGAGCGGCCAGGGGCCCTTCACCTGCTGGATCGCCCGCCTCCAGGCTGACCCGACGGCCCCGCTGCCTCGCGTGCCCTGCCGGCTGATCATCAACCAGCCCGCCTTCCGCAGCGAGGCCTACGACGCCTACGACGAGGCGAACCCCTGGCTGACCAAGATCGCGCTCGAGAACGGCCGGGTGGCCTCGGTGCCGCGGCCAGCCTTCCAGGCTGATGACTCGGCCCCGGCCGTCGACAACGACAACGATGGCGTGAAGGACGGCGTCTGGCTGATGGATTTTCTCGATAGCCTGCCGGCCCCCGGCGGCGGCCAACTCCACTTCGACGTCTCCTACCTCATTCTCGATCTCGACAGCCGGATCAATGTCAATGCTCATGGCAGCCGGACGTCGATTGACTTCCCTGAGTTGAGCGGGAACGACCCGGGCCCGAAGCAATCGGGCATCGACTGGTCGACGATTCCCCTCGGCAGCGGCTACGGAACGGCGGACGTCGACGCGTCGCTTGTGTTCGCCGATCCGGCCAGCCAAAGCTCCGATTCGCCAGGGGCCTCCGCCATCTGGCGACGGCTCGTCGGCGACCAGACGGGTGAGGTGCTGACGGCGACCGAACCCACGGCCGAGCAACGGCGACCGGCGGCTCGCGTCGGCAGCGTGACCGGTCGCTACGGCGCTCGCGCGGGCTCGGTCGCCCAGGCCGGCGACCCCGGAAATGATCTGCTCAGCCAGCGGAATGAACTCGTCTACGGCGACAATCCGCTCGTCGACCTCAAGTCGATGATCAAGACCCAACTCGAAACGGCCGATTCCCCGGGGAGCGGCGGTAACGGCAACAAGTCCACGTCGCCCATGCCCGCGATGATCCATTACTGCCCGGAATGGCCAGAAGCCGACTTCGCAGACGATCCGTACGAGTTACGGCTCGATGACGACGCCAGTCGTCCCAGCGAACTCCGCAGCGGCCCGCACCTGGCAGATAACCCCTTCACCCTTGCCGAGCTGGAGACGGTCCTCCGCCAGTTCGACGGTGACATGGCAACCCTGCCCCAGCGGCTGGCGGTCGTGCTCGACGACGTGAGCCAGCGCTCACGGCTCCTGGTGACGACCGACAGTTGGGACACGCCCGCCTTGACCGGGAATGTCGCCCAAAAGATCGAAGACTACCTCCGCTCCCTGCAGTGCGATCCCGCCGAAGTGATGTCGCCCGACGTGCTGGCGGGCCTGCGGTTCGACATCAACCGGCCCTTTCCGACCGGAACTGCCGAAATGGCCGCCAAACAGGAATTCTGCAAGCATCTCTACACGCTGCTTGTCGCCCTCGGCCAGCCCGCCGACGCGACCACGGCGCAGTGGGCGGCCAACGTCGTGGACTACCGCGATCCCGATTCCGTGTTCACGCGGTTTCAGTTTGACACCAACCCGGCGGACGGCTGGGGCGAGGGCACCGACGGCTGGGATCCGACCAATTTCGTCTGGGGCATCGAGCGGCCGGAACTCCTGATTGCTCAGACCGTCGCCTTCTACGTCCAGGACAACACGGATGAATCGACGATCCAAGATGCCCTCTACGTTTCGCTCTACCGGCCATCCTGGACTGAAGCCCGCTGGGATCGCAACGGCCTTGTCGAGACCGGCACGTCGGAGCCGATCAATCTGGCCGAGAAATCGTCGCAGAGCAGCCAGCCGGTCTGGAGGCTCCGGATCGAGCCGGGAACAACCGTGCGGTTCGACAAGCCGGGCAGCGGCGAGAAGGCGATCGATGGCGTCTTTCGGAAGACAGGCGGCGGCAGCGGCGATGCCGTGATCGGGCCCGATGACTATCTGGTCGTCATGCCGGAGCCCCAGAAGTCGACCGGCAAGAAAAACTTCGACACCGCCGCGGTGGAAGTCCCGACAGACCAGAGTTTCATCAAGTTCCAGATCAACTCGGGGGGCACGTTCAAGGCCGAGCAGTGGCCGGGGGCGGCCTCATACCAGTCAGGCGCTGATTCGATCGTCTTCTTGGAGCGGCTCGAAGATCCCTCCAAGCCCTGGGATGACGATCCGACGAAGGGCGATGCCTACAACCCCTATGTGATTCTTGACCGGCTTGGCATCAAGCGCGTCAATCGCACGGGTGAGAATGCCAACAACTGGAAAACCTTCATCCGCGAGCACCTCCTCTGGAACAACGGACCGTTTGAAACGGTCGGCTCCGAGGCCGGCATCGTGCCACTCGATCCCAGCATCAAGTCGTGGCTGCCCTGGGCAAACCGGGCCTACATCAGCCAAGCCGAACTGCTCCTCGTTCCCCAGGGCGGTGGTGCCTGGAGGTATTGGGACTACGACACACCCAAGAAGCGGAAGGAACGCAATGTCATGCCCTTCGGCGGACTGCCGACTCCCGAGATCCTCGAGGCCACGATCGTGCCGTCTCGATTCGTGGGGTCGCAGGTGAGCGTTCTTCCGGCCACGCTCGCTCCGGTGGGCATGCAAATGATCCCGTACAACCAGCTCTCCCGCGGGCGGGAGCCGGGTCGCCTCAACTTCAACACGATCGTGCCAAACACCGGCTGCGACAACCCCGAGCAGGATAACGCCGTCTGGTGGGCGGCACTGGGTCCTGATGCGGCAGTCTCCTTCGAGGACTTCGCTGCCGGCGGGCCAGCCACGAGCATCCGCGATCTGCTCACGCTCATGCAGGATGAGGGTATCTACCTTGACACGGCAGCCGCGGCCGGCGTGAAGGGCAACTCCTGGAAGAAGAACCGCCCCTATGAACTCGACCCGTCGGCAGCCTATGCAACGGCGATCCGCCTTGGGAACATCGCGACTGTCCGGTCCCACATGTTCGCGGTCTGGATCACGCTTCGGATTCGGGACACTTCAGTGGGCGGGAGCGAGTCGTATCGGCGACTGTTTGCAATCGTCGACCGGTCGCGGCCCGTCGGCTTCAGCCCGGGCCAGGATCTGAATGTCCGCGATACGATCCGGATCCTGCGGTTCGTGGAGTAGGCCGTGGCAGCATCCACTCACCCACCGGTGGCGGATAGGCGGCGTGAGCGGGGCTTCACCCTGACCGAACTGCTCGTCGCCACGCTGCTCTCGCTGGTCGTGATGGGGGCGGTGGCATCGCTGTTTGGCCTGTTCGGCCGCACGGTGCGGCTGAGCCAGGCGACCGTCGACATGTCGGCCCTGATGCGGACTGCCGCCTGGCAACTCCGACAGGATCTTACCGGCGTGACCTGCGAGGTGGTGCCTCGCCTGCAGCCGGAGACGAACTCCGGGTACTTCGAACTCCTGGAGGGGCCCGCCCACGACGCCAGCTACGCCCTTGATGGCCAGAGCCAGCCGACCGGCAATCTGGAGGGCGATACCGATGACATCCTGCTCTTCACGACGCAATCCCTGGGTGGTCCGTTTGTCGGTCGCTACGGCACGACAACGATGGAATCTCCATACGCCGAAGTCGCCTGGTTCTGCAGGCCGGCAGCCGAGCAGCCGATTGCGGGAACCACGCTCTATTCGCTGTATCGGCGGCAACTGCTCGTGACCAGTTACCTGGGCCGCACCGACCTGACCGACAACTCGCTTCCACTGACCATCGACCGCGGCACCTATGACTTTTCCGTGCGAACCGCCGTGATCGAAGGCCAGGGCACCGTGCTCCTTCCCAACTCCCTTGGCGACCTCACGAAACGCGAAAATCGATTTCTGCGGAGTGGCTACTCGTATCGCACGGAAGATGGGGTCACCCGTGCCGTGCCGCTCCAGCCATTCCCGTTCGCCTTTCCGCTCGAGCCGACGACAGGGCATGCGATCGCCGACGCGGCCCTCGAGGAATCGGCCCGTGGTTGGGAACACATCATCCTCCCCAACGTGCTCGCGTTTGACGTGCGGGTCTACGATCCGCAGGTCATGCCGCTTGAAACGAGCGACCAGTGGCTGCTTCCTGGTGATCCTGGATATACCGCGCCGGCCGATGCCGACGGGCCGACGGGAGCCTACGTCGACCTCGGCCGCAGTGGTGCCGCGGCCACGGCCCCGACAGCCCCCTTCCCGCCGGCCGGCCAATCCGCATTTCAGTCCGGGGGCGTGCAGGTGACCGATGGCCCACGCTCTCTCAGCCTTCCGGTCGCAACCTACGACACCTGGAGCGACCACTACGAGTTCAATGGCGTTGATGATGATGGCGACGGCGTGATTGACGAGGGCAGCAATGGCTTCGATGCCGATGGCGACGGGTGGCCGGAATATTCCGGGGACGTCGAGACCTCTTCCCCCTATCCCGTCGTGCTCCGAGGTATTGAAGTACGGATCCGCTGCTACGAACCCACCAGCAAACAGATTCGACAGATCACCATCCGGCACTCATTCGTGAAATAATCAAGCGGGCGGCTCGAGAGCCGCCGTGAGAGAGGCAACGCATGCAATCAGCCGCTCCATGCCGCCCACCCCGCCGAGGGCTCACCCTGGTCGAGCTGCTCACCGTGATTGCCATCATCGGGGTGTTGGTGGCCCTGCTGGCCCCGGCTACGGTTCGTGTCCTCGCCCGGGGCAGGCTGACCGAGTGCACCAACAACCAGTATCAGATCGCCTTTGCCCTGCTCCGCTATGACGAAACAAAGCGGCAGATTCCCGGCTGGCTCAACGACAATCCTGGTGGCGTGGCAGGTGCCTGTTCCTGGCCGGTGGAACTCCTGCCCTTTCTTGGCCGCAACGACATCTACGACATGTGGCCCTCGTTACCCAACGATCCGACGATCAACATCTTCGTCTGCCCGGCGAGCCGGACGCGGGAAAGCCCCGGCTATCCCGTCCTCCACTATGCTGGCAACATCGGCGCCAGCGGGCTCGTCGCCAACGACGGGGTCTTCCTCTTCCGATACCAGGATTCGGTCTCAGCCGTCTCGCTTGACGATATCGCCGATGCGGACGGCGCGGCCGTCACGCTGGCCTTCTCCGAAAAGGGGAGGACCGGGCTGGCCCCGCACTCCTGGGCCTACGCTCCAGCAACCTTACCTTCGGGAAGCCTGTTCGGCTCGGGGCCGAACATGCCACCCGTGTTCGGGGCGGCCACGCCGCCCGGGCCGCTGTTTCCAGTTCTCAACAGGAGTGACACGGCTCTCTTCGCGCCATCCAGCACCCATCCCGACGGAGTCGTCGTGGCGTTCTGCGACGGCCATACGGGATTTCTCAAGGATGACCTCCAGCCCTACGAGTACGGCCAACTGCTGACTCCCAAGAGTCGTTGGCAGGGCACCACCAACAAGACCAACTCCACGGCAATGCAGCCCTGGCTCCTCAAAAACGGGCTGCCCTATCTGCTCGATGAAAGCATCCTCAAGAAGTGAGGCGACCCGGGGCCAGGAGCTGCACCCGGTGATGTCTGGCCACGCGGGCCCAAGGCTGTCCTTTGCAGAGTTGCAAGCTCGCATCACGCTGGCTGCCAAATCCGCACGGCTGCCGAAACCTCATCCCCATCTGGGAGAGCCTCGTCTGCCTCGCTCCCATCGGAAGCCTCCTTGTTGTCGGCAGGAGGCGGGAAGGCCCGAATCGGATCAAGTCCGGCAGCGGTGGCCTGTCCGGTGACCGCGTCACCAACGTCAGGCCAGGCCTGCTGACGAAGCGATTCCGGCGCCCAGGCCCAGATCCGGGCCCGCACCAGGATCGGAATCGCCTCTCGGCGAATCACGTTGGCAAAGGACGCCTCGACGATGGCCGGAAACGGAGGTAGCCTCGCTTCCGGGTTGATATGAATCGGGTTGTCAGCTGAGACCTCATAGCGGCGGTCATAGGCAGCATGGGCAAGACCGATAAACCGGCTGAACGTGTCGACCCTGCCCTTGGCCAAACCGTCGAGCAGCCCCCGCTGGATCATCGCATCGAGAAACTGGCGGAGATTGGAGATCTCGATCTCCATCACATCGGCGAGTTTCCGGCTCAGGAACACCTCCAGCCCCCCGGTGTAGAGCGGGTCGCTCCCGCGGCCGGTGTCAGCCGCAATTCGTCGAAGCTTCTGGTAACAGGCTGCCGCCTGCTGGCGGTCACCGTAGAGAAAGGAAAAAACTGTCGCCTGCTCGAGAAACGATTCATAACCATCCAGCAGATCGGCCACCGTGGCCCGGCCAAATCCGCCCGCCGAGAGCCCCTGATCTGATTCAATCAGCCTGATCGCATCTCTCATCCCGGTTTCGTACGCCGCGATGAATCGTGGATCGGGCAGAATGTCGATCCGGTTGGAGAGGGGATCGAACTCGATGCGGCCGCTCCGCATCAGATGCTGCAGATTGCCAAGCCGGGTACGAATCAGATTCAGCTCGTTGACCTGCTCTCGCTTCACGCTCTGCCGGGCCAGGGCGATGCCCCGCTCCGACCAGTAGATGCCGTGGGCATGGGGATGGGCCCAGTCGAGCGGGCCATACGACCGCATCTGCTCGAGCATGAAGGCCGGATCCATTCCGTAGACATCGATGAGTGTCCGCTTTTGGAGGTGGGGAATGATTTTCCCGATCACCGCCTCTCGAAGCCGGGGATTCTCACGGAGGGCCGCCACGAGGGGCCGGTTTGTGCCGTCGGGTAGCCCTGGGCCATATCGAATCCGGGCGTCGATCGACTGGCCGTAGAGACTGACGCGGCCGAGCATCCGCAGAAAGGCCTCGTCGGGCAGGGCTCCATGCTCCGCCATCAGATCGATCGCCGCCCGCACATCGGGTTCGATCTCGAGCGCGGCCAAACTATCGGCTGCGTTGGCGATGACTGCAAACCGCTCGATGGCCTGTTCGGTGGTGACGCTCCCGGTCTGATCACCGAGCAGTTCTCGGAAATCTCGGGCCAGACGGGCCTTGAAGTACCAGTGTTCCCGATCGCTCTTGCCACCGATCTTGTGAAAGTAAATCCACCCCAACTCCATCGGCAGGTCCGGATCCTCCGGATTCAGCGGGATGCCACGGGACCGGAGGAGATTCATCCCTCGATTAATCCAGCCCCACCGTTCCTCGGGGACCCGGGTCGCAGCCGAAATGTTGTAGGCCAGGTTCCAGGCCTGAAAGGCCCAGACGCGGGGAAACCGCGGTTGGAGGGCGGTGATCCACTGGGCGAGGGTCTGCGCCTCGTAGGGCAGGCCCTCGTCCTGGAGCGCACCGGCCCGCATCCAGAGGGCATCGACCGCCAAGCCCCGGAAGGTGCCGAGGGCTGCCGTGGCAAGGGCGACATGCGGCGGCATGCCCCGGGTCTCGCCCGTGGAAACAACGAGATTCTGCTGCTGCCGCTCCCTTCCGATGGAGGCAGCCAGCCACCCGGCGGTAAGCATCGCAGCCACGAGCACCACCGCGGCGATCACCTGCACGAGTCGATCAGTCATTCACTGGCCACCGGTTGGAGCGGGTGAGAGGGCGGCAAGGACCACCGGTCTCTTTAGGACGATGAGCGAATCAGATCCCGGCGGTCGAAAATCGTCCAGCCGAGCAGGCCCACCACCGCAGGGTAGAGCCCGACGAACAACACCAGCCGCCAGAGAACATCACGAAGCGGAATCATCATACCCGTCGCCAGCCGCGAGATCGCGGCATCGGCCGCAAAGGAAGGCAGCACCGCCAACACGCCGTCGGCCAGGAAGCCGAGCAGCATCCGAAAGCCCTCGTAGAACCGCCCCGCCTGAAAGAAGCCGGCCGCAAAGCCGATCCGGGAGGCGGCCCGCTCCCAGCCGCTCTCCCCGACCACGTTATAGATCCCGAGAGCGTCCTGAAAGAACTCGCTGCCCAGGGCGGTGGCGTAGAAGACGAGGGTCGCCAGGATGGCCGAGGGGAGATCAAAGACCGCCGCCGCCGCCACCGCGACTGCCGCAACCAGAGCCAGCTTCGCCCACATCAGCACCAGACACCGGAGGAGATTGCCCTCGAAACTTCCCGCCTTCACGTAGACCTGCATCCCGTCCCCCGGAGGAAAGGTGATCGCCGTCGGCCGTGTCTCCCCGGGAGGCACGAGGTTCCGGTTGGCAATTCGAACCCGCAGGGTGTCGGCTTCTCCGATCAGGTCGCTCGGCAGGTCGAACACGTGGCGTGACCGACTCGGCAGCGTCACGTCGCGGTGAACACCTTCTTCCATCGGCCACGGCCGCCCGTTGAGCCAGATCGCGAACCGCACATCGGCCAGATCAACGTCGACATTGATGACCCGTGGCTCGACCTGCAGCTGTACCTCGCGGCCGGGCTCGGCTGCTCCCCCGAGACCGGAAAAAACAAAGGTGGTTTCCATGTCAGGCGTCACCGTGTGCCATCGTCGCTCATACTCATGACGGATGCGCCGCCGGACACGATCCGGCTCCCGCCCGACGGCGGCGGGGTCGTCACGCTCGAGCTGGGCGATGGCCGCCTCGATGGCCGCGGCGTATTCCTCCGGACGGTCCGGGCCGGGCGGCAGGCTGCGGCGGGCGACGAGCACCTGCCGACTGACCGCGTCACGATCTGCCGCATCGGCAGCAGAACCGACCGCCAGCATCCGCACGAGCGTGTAGGAGCCCGCCCCGACGAGAATGACGAGCAAGAGGTCGTAGAGGAGGATGCCAAGCCACTTCCCGACAAGGTATTCCCACCGTCGCAGCGGCTTGGCAAGCGTCATGTGGATCCGGCCTGAATCGATATCACCACAGATGCTGCCGCATGCCAGGAAGATTGTCAGGAGCCCGAGCATCAGCCCCGCTCCCCCGAGGGTCCAGCCGATGAGGAACTGCAACCGGTAGGCCAGCCGCTCGTCAGGATCGATCAACAGCGGCAGGACGGGCAGGGTCGCTGCCAGGAGAATGATGAGCACCAGGGGCGATCGCATCCTGATCGCTTCGTCGACCACGGTCCGCGCAACACTCGTGATCCCGGACCGGCCGCTCAGGGCCGCATGCACCGCGAACAACCCGACGGCAAACGCGGCCGCCAGGGCGGTGGTTCCGGCTACAGCCGCCGCCGCCGCAGGAAAGCCCGCCTGCTGCATCAACCAGGCTGCCGCGAGGGCCCCGGCTGCTCCAGCCGCCCATCGCGCTCCAACGACGACTCGCCTGGAACGCCGGCTGTGCCGCTCACCTCGCTCAGGCTGATCTGTCATCGGCGGCATCCGGCAGGAGGCTGTCAAGCAAGGCGGTGTCGATGTCCGCCCGGCGGTTCACGGCGTCGCCCTCAGCCGGAGCAACCCTGGCCGCCGCCGCGGTCGCTTCCCCCGGGACCGCCAGTTCGGCAGCCGTATCGGCTCGCTCGTCGCCGCGCAGGAAGTCGGGCACGGAGCCACCCGCGCGGGCCCCGCTTGTCTCGAGTCCGGCAGCCCGGGCCTGCTCAACCACCTCAAGAAACACCGTCTCGAGCCGGCGGCGGGGGCGTTCGATGGTCACCGGCGCGAGGCCGTGACGGGCCAGCACCCCCCGCACCTCATCAGCTACGACTGGATCGAGGAGTGGGGTGTGGATGGTCGAGGCATTTTCATCTGCGAGCAGTTCGTCGCACCGCCCGGTGGCACGAATGCGGCCGCCAAACATGATTGCCACGCGGTCGCAGAGATCTTCCACGTCTGAAAGCTGATGGGTGCACAGCAGCACCGTCTTGCCGCGCCGACCCAAATCAGCGATCAAGTCACGGATCTGGCGTGCGCCGACCGGATCCATCCCGCTGGTTGGCTCGTCGAGGATGAGGAATTGCGGATCATTGATCAGGCTCTGCGCCAGGCCGACCCGCCGCTGCATGCCCTTCGAAAACTCACCGACCGGACGATGACCAACCGCTTCGAGTCCCACCATCGCGAGGAGCCTGTCGATCCGCTCTCGCCGCTCCCGCGCGGGTATTCGGAACAGCCGACCGTAGAAGTCGAGGGTTTCACGAGCCGAGAGGAACCGATAGAGATAACTCTCTTCGGGGAGGTAGCCGATCTGCCGCTTGGTAGCCACATCCCGCGGACGGTGACCAAGCACGGCGATCCTGCCGGCGGTCGGCGTGATCAGCCCCAGGATCATCTTGATCGTGGTGCTCTTGCCAGAGCCGTTCGGGCCGAGCAGGCCAAAGATTTCTCCACGCCGAATCTCGAGATCGACCGACTCGACAGCCCGCACCCGGGGCCGCATCCAGAAGTCGCGAAATGACTTTGAAAGGCCGACGCACTTCAGATCGATGGCCTCGGCCGCCGTTGCCGGCCTCCGGCCGGTCGCCTGATCAGTCACGCGCATCGCTTGCCCTCCGTCTGGCTCGCCCGTCTGCTCCTGCATTTTACCGCCCGCGACCACCAGATTGGCCGCCCTGCATCTGCCGCTGCTGCCGCTCTTTTTGGACCGCGGGATCCCGGTTGAGTTCGAGCTCGAGCTGCCCAGGCGTCGTGTAGAACGTCTCGACATCGCCAGTGAAGATCTTGGCCCGGCAGGCCTCCCAGAGGCTCGAACGTACCAGGCGGGGATGCTGCCGATATTCGGAGAGCAGACGGACGAAGTCTTCGCGGTCCGCCCGAACTTCCTCGACGACCCGTGACCGATAGGTCTTGGCCGCGTTGATCCGCCGGGCGACCTCGCCCCCGATCTGAAGCCCGTCGATTTGAAGCATTCCGAGGACCGTGTCGATCTCCTTCCCCAACGCCTCGGCCTCACTCATCGATCCCACCGCCCACGCCCGCTCATAGGACTCGATCAGGGCGAGGAGCTTGTCACTCGCCTGACCGGCTGTCTCGCCGAGGATCCGCGCCCGCTCCTGCTCGGCCGCCACGATTCGCTGCGAGCGGCCCGTCTCCGCCGTCGTGACAGCCTCGACGCTCTCGGCCACGCTCGCGGGCGCGGCGACTTCGTCGAGTGCCAACTGGTCGATGGTCAGGCCGGTTTCCATCTCGGCGAGTCGCGCACGGGCGATTCCTGCGGCCGCATCACGATTGATAGACGCTCGCAGCACCTCGTCAGCCGGCGTCCGGGCCACCGTATGGACGATTCCCTGGGCAATCGTGCAGCGGACCAGTTCACGAGCAAGGTCCGGATCTCCGACGTTCGTCAGGTAGGCGACCGGATCGGCAATCCGGTAGGTGACCGTCCAGCGAGCATGGACGATATTCAGGTCGGCCGTCAGCAGTGAGCCGTCCCGCGTCGGATCGAGTGGACCGCTTCGCGAACGGCGAATTTCAGCCCGTGTTCGCCCCTGTTCGCCGGGGCCCCGCTCGTACCAAAACTCCCGCTCCAGCTGGATTGTCTGCGGCCGGGTGTCGATCGTGATGACTTGTTCGATCGGGAAAGGTGCCGCCAGGTAGGTGCCCTGATCAAGAACCTGTTGGCCTGCGGCACCCACGTAGTCACCAAACCGCAGCCTCAGGGCGACCTCATTGGAGCCGACGCTGAAGAGGCCGCTGAAGACGTAGGCCACCAGGAGTCCGACGAGCAGGAGGCGGAGGATTCCAAAACTCAGCCGCAAGGCCTCGGCCAGGGCCTGGCCTGCCGGATCAAGCCGAATCTCGGACTCCAGTCCCTCGCCGGGGTCGGGTAGCTGGCCGCTGCCGGTGGTCATGGCCGCTCCTTGTCCGCTGCAGCCGGCTGCAGGTCGACCTTCTGTCGCTCGGTATCCCGAGCAAGCGGATCGAGGATGCCGAGGCTCTCGGCCGGGAGCACGAATGTGGTGTTGTGCTGAAGCATCTGTTCGAGGGCTTCCAGCCGGCGGAGAAAGATGGCGAACTCCTCATCCTGAGCGAACTCCGCGTACTCCCGGGATGCTTCGCGGTCGCCCTCGGAGCGGATTGCCTGGGCTCGGCGCTCGGCGAAGGCCAGAATTCGGTCGCGACCGCTGGCCGCCTCGCTGCGAATCGCGGACGCCTGCGCCTGCCCTTCCTGGACCGCACTCTCCGCCAATCGCTCGCGCGTTGCGATCATAGTCTCGAAAACCTTCGCCGTGGTCGACTCGGGAAGAAGCACTCGATAGAGGCCGACATTCTCCACCTTCAGGCCGAAGCCCGCCGCTGTCAGCGAGTCCTGAAGGGCGGCCTGGGCCCGCCGCTCGATCTCGTCAACTGCCAGCTGGTCGCGATCCTGGTTGACAAGCTGGTCGAGCCGATACTCGCTGATGATCCCACGAACCTCCCGGAGCTGGCTGGCCAGCTGGCGGCGGGCCTCGGCGGGATCCTGAAGCGTCACATAGAAGGCCAACGGGTCGGCGATTCGCCAGGTGAGGTATGTTCGTACGATCACGCTCTTTCCGTCGGCCGTCTGCAACTCCTCGAGCCGGTCTTCGAGCAGTTGCAAGCGTTTGGAATAGTGGGTGACCTGATGGATCGGCCAGGGCAATCGCCATTTGAGCCCGGGCGTGTCTTCGACACTCTCTGCATCGGCGCGATCAAATAGCGTCCGAATCGCGACCTGGTCGTACCTCACCTGATAGAGAAACATCCGCGAGAGCAGGACCACGGCCAGGATGACACCGACGAGAATGGTGAATGACTTTTTCATGACAAACTTCTGGAGCGGGCTCATTCGCCCAGGAGGGTCTCGATGGCTGCCGCCGGATCGGCGAAGTCCATCCGAAAGATAGGTTGATCCTCAACGGTCGAGGGCACCACGAACTTGCGGCGATCGGCCAGCCCGGCGGCGAGCACGCCAAGGGTTCGGGTGGCTCGGTAATACTCCGGGGCCTGCCGGTAGGCCATCAGCTCCCCGAGAAATCGTTCCTCGGCAGCCTGCTCGCCGACTGCCCGGGTCCACCGGGCTCCCCGGGCCAGATGGAGCAACTCCGCGGCCTCGCCACGCGCCTCACCAAAAAGCTGCTCGATCTCCCCCTCGTGTTGGCGGATCGATTCATGCGAACCGCGTTCGACACGCAGGGCTTCGAGTTCCAGGATGGCGCGATCCAACCGTTGGGCCAACGAGACCGACCCGGCCACCTGGGACAGCGTCGCCACCGCATCGCGGCGGGCCCGTTCGATGAGCGTCTCCCGTTCCTGCTGCGCTGCGACCTGGCGATGAAACGCCCTCGCGACAGGTCCGCCCGGCGGCTGAAGGGCGGTAATGGATACGTCGACGATCTCGAGGCCGAGACCGAGGGTATCCGCCTGCCCCTGAACGACGGCGGTCAGCCACGGACCAGCTTCAACGCGACCCCGGGAGAGGAGAAACTCCAGATCGTGGCTGGCAAAGTATCGCCCCGACGCCTGTTGGGCGAGCACGGCCACGGTCGCTTCCGGGGCGGGAGACGTCTCCAGGAAGGCTCTCAGGTCGCGAACTCGGTATTGAACCACCAGTTCGGCATCGATGACGGCAAGCCCCCCGCCCGCCGACGACGCCGCCAGCACGGTCGGGTAATACTCGGCGCCGATCTGCTCGAGCCGATCGTCACCGCTGGTCCAGAGAATCGCCTCGTCAATCCGCTGGCGATCGGCGAGCCCGCTGGAAACACTTACCTGAAGGATTCTCCGGGTCGGGTACGTGATGGCGGTTTCGACCGGCCAGGGCAGCTTCAGATGGATGCCTGCTGACACAGTTGGCCTTGCCACGTTGCCAAACCGCAAAATGAGCCCTTCCTCGTCAGGCGCTACAACGACAAGGCAGCTCAGCAGGGCCATCACACCCCCGGCAAACAGAACAAGTGGCGTGAGCGAACGGCCCAGGAGCCGGAACAGCCAACTTCCCGAGACCTCAACCCCAAACTGGTAACGGATCAGGTCTCCGACAACCTCGCCGAGAGACTCCGGAGCAGTGAGCAGCCCCAGCAGACGGCTGTCAAAAGCTGGCCGAGCCAACTCGCCGGGACGCCTTGGGCGATAAACCTCGAGGAGCGAGGTAAGGAGAATCTCACTGCCGACCACAAGCATCACACTCGGGACGGCCGCGGCGAGAAACTGAAAAAAGCGGGCATCGGTCAGCACGGCCGCCGCTGTTGCCGCAACAGCAACCAGGCCAGCCACCACGAAGCAGCTCATCAGGTAGCTGGCACCACCCCGCAGCATCCGCCAGGCGAGCAACCGTGCGCAACCGCTGATCCAGCGGCCCGCCACGAAGGCTACGAAGGCAATCGCTCCGGATGCGAAGAGCAGCCCCACCGGATGCCCCCCGACGGGTGTCTGCAGCCCCTCGGGTTGTCCGACCTGAACCAGGAACCGCCAGAGCAGAAGGCAGCCCGCAACAACCAGATAGCCGCCGACAAGGACGCTGACGGCGGGGAGGCCGTACCGGACAAGGTTCGCCAGCCGCTGGCGAACACGCTGCAGCTCATCCGACAGTTCACCGAACAGCGCCGCTGAAGCCGCGTCTCCGGCAGTGAGTTTCTCGGAGGCCAGTGACTCACGCCGCTCGGCCTCCCGCTGGCCGAAGATGATCACAAGAATCAGCCAAATCGGCAGCCCCCCGAGCATGTGCCAGGCGGCCGCCTCGAGAGCTTCGCCCCCACCCCAAGCCGCGACGACCGCCATCGCGATGACCAGGAACAACTGCACGATCAGACCGACAACCGCGGTTGTCCTTCCCTGCCGGGCAGTCACCTGGTCATCCTGCAAATGAGCCACAATTCAGCCTTGGGATGGCGGTCGTTGGTCCGCAGCCGGTGATCACCGGCATTCTCCTGCCGCACTCGATTGTACCTTCGCTCTCCGGCCCCTTGACGGACCTCAAGGCTGCCACTCGCAGCCAGGGGGCGACCGGTTGTGCCGGTCCTGACGCCGCCGGTAGGCTCCGCAGCCGGGGCTGCTGCCCCGCCAGCGTTCGCTCGAGGCTGCCATGACCCTGCTGACCATCGCCCGAAACGGGTTTCTCGAATCGATCCGGCAGCCGATTTTCAGCGTGCTGCTGCTGGCGGGCATGCTGGCCATGGTGCTCAACGTG
Organism: Planctomycetota bacterium; assembly: GCA_027592945.1. Taxonomy (GTDB): domain Bacteria; phylum Planctomycetota; class Planctomycetia; order Pirellulales; family UBA1268; genus QWPN01. Next base: position 1,735 of record JAQCJP010000025.1, on the reverse strand, counting down.
AGCCTGGCGGGCTTCACGCTGGAAGATGACAACAAGATTCTCATCGATCTCAGCCTGAGCACCCTCTTTCTCTGCGGCCTCCTCCTGGCCGCCTTCACCGCCACGGGCGTGCTGGCCCGGGAGATCGACAATGCGACGGTTGTCACCGTTGTTAGCAAGCCCGTGCCACGACCGGCCGTCGTGGTCGGAAAATATCTCGGTGTGTCCGCCGCCCTCGCCATCGGCTGCTGGACGCTGGCGGTCGTCTTTCTGCTGTCCGTTCGGCACAGGGTGCCGGGGAGTGGCCCGGCCGATTCCGACTTCGATGGTCCAGTGCTGTTGTTCGGGCTCCTGGCCACCAGCGTAGCGGTCGGAATCGCCGCCGCCGCCAACTACCTGCGTGGCCGCCCCTTTTCGAGCACGTTCGTGGTCGCTCAGGCGGTCGCCTCCACGGCTGCCCTGGCAGCTACCTGGTGCGTGGACAAGGGCTGGCATCTTCAAAACCCTCTCATCGAATGGGATCCCCAACTCTTTTTCGCCATCCTGCTGGTCTTTGAAGCGATTCTCGTCCTGGCAGCGGTCGCGCTGGCTGTCTCAACCCGCGCCGGCCAGGTGATGACGCTCCTGGTCTGCGTGGGTGTCTTCCTCGGCGGACTCGTCAGCGAGTACTTTCTCGGCACCGTTATCGGAGAGAGTTGGAACGGCCCGAGTTGGGTTCGCTGGCTCGCGTGGCCACTCTACGCAGCGATTCCCAACATGCAGTTCTTCTGGCAGGCCGACGCATTGACCCAGGGCGAGACCATCACGCTTGTCCACGTCGGCCGGGTGAGCCTCTATGCCGCCGCCATGATCGTCGCCCTGATCAGCCTGTCGGTCATGCTCTTCCAGGAGCGTGACGTCGGCTGATTGCAGCGGCAGCCGCCGCCCGCTCGACGTCTTCCCCACACCGCACGAGCCGGGCAGAGTTGAAGATCACCACCAGGCCGCTGGCCACGTGCAGAAACGCCGCGGCAACCGGGGGCAGATAGCCGGCCCCCGCCAGCGCCAGGAAAACAACGATAAACAGGCCGCCGACCATCAGGTTTTGCCGAATCACGGCGATCGTCTGCCGGGAGAGATCGACGAGAAAGGGAATCCGGTCGAGATTGCTGTTGAGCAGCGCGATGCTCGCGGAATGAATGGCCACATCGCTGCCGGCGGCCCCCATGGCGATCGAGACATCGCCTGCGGCCAGGGCCGGAGCGTCGTTGACGCCGTCTCCGATCACCGCTACCCGGTAGCCCCTCGTCTTGAGCGAATCGACCATCTCCAACTTCTCGTGCGGCAGGACCTCAGCCTTGTACTCGCTGAAGTGCATCTGCTCGGCCACCCGGCGGGCAACGCTCGTGCGGTCACCCGTCAGGATGACCAGCCGCTCGATGCCCATGCTCCGCAGCCTGTCAACGGCCTCCACGGCACCCGGCCGGGCGTTGTCTTCCAGCCCAATCCAGCCGAGCAGCGTTTTGTCGCGGACAACGAACAACACGCTGAGCCCATCCGTCTCAGAGCTCTCCTGAACAGCATCGATCGCCTCGCCCACGGCACCTGGCAGCCCGCCATCGACCCCGGTCAACCAGGAGCCCCTGCCGACGCGGACATCGGCTCCGTCCACCGTCGCCATTAGGCCGCGGCCCGGCACCTCCTCGAACATCGTCGCCCGCTCCAGCGGCACGCGGGCCTGCCGGGCCATTTCAGTCACGGCCCGTGAGACGGGATG
>JAQCJP010000267.1 GCA_027592945.1 Planctomycetota bacterium | reverse complement strand
CACCCGGCGCGAGCCGGGGGGACGGCGGGCCGTTGGGCTTTCCGTCCCCGGCCCCGCCGCCCGCTCAGACAACCGCCGGCTCGCCGGCAGCCTTCTCGACCGGCTGCTCCTCGTGAAAATCCGAGCGGCCCTCGCAGGCGGGCTCGCCGTACGTCTCGTGCATCCCGGCGACGGCGGCGAGGTATTCGTTGAAGTGCGGATCCATGATGAAGCCCTCCTTGGCAAACAGGACGTTGCTCGACGGATCAACCGTCATGGTCTCTCCTACGCAACGGCTCGCTCCGCGGTTCTCGATTCCCCACCTCGCCGGAGGTGACCCGGGCAGTCTGCGGAACCCTGGGAAAGCGGGGAAGTTTTTGGCCTTCCTGACCGTCGGCCGGCCTGCTACCGTCCCGCCCCCGCAACAGGCCCGCCCCGCATGTACAAACTCCTCCTCTGCTGCCGCTATCTTCGCACGCGGTGGATCGCGCTTGCCAGTGTGATCAGTGTCACGCTCGGCGTGGCGACGATGATCGTCGTCAACGCGGTGATGGCCGGCTTCTCCAACGAGATGCAGACCCGGATCCACGGCATCCTCTCCGACCTGATCTTCGAGAGCCACTCGCTCTCCGGCTTCCAGGATCCCGACTGGCACATGGAGGAGATCCGCCGCGCCGGTGGTGACGACATCGCCGGCATGACCCCGACGGTCGCCGTGCCGGCGATGCTCAACTTCCAGGTCCGCGGCCAGTGGATCACCCGCCAGGTGATGCTGATCGGGATCGATCAGGCTACCCATGCCAGCGTCAGCGACTTCGGCCGCTACCTCCAGCACCCGGGTAACCGCGAGCAGCTCTCCTTCGATCTCCGCGAGGGGGGTTACGACACGATCGACAGCCAGGCAGGCGGCAGCGAGCCGACCCGTCCGGCCTTGGCAGCCGCCGGCTGGCCCCACCGCCGGATGCGGGTCGAACGAGAGCGGCTCTGGCGGGAGCGGCTGGAGGCCGAGCGGGCGGCCAATGGAGACGCTCGCCCCGCGGAAACCTCGGGCCAGCCCGTCCGCCCCGTGGATCAGCAGGTCGATGCGGTCCTTGCCGCCACGAGCGACACCCCCACGAGCACGGCTCATCCCGATGATGAGCCGGCGGCCGGCCGGCCCAGCGATCCATTCCGGCAGGCCCGCCCGGTAGAGGGCACCCGGATGGACCCGGCCAATGAGCAGTTCACCGGCCTCGTGCCGGGCATCGGCCTGGCGAGTTTTCGGGACTCGACCGGCATCGACCGCTTCCTCGTCCTGCCGGGCGACGACGTGAAGGTCACCTTTCCCACCGCCGGTACGCCTCCCAAGGCGGTCAGCGACACCTTCACGATCGTCGACTTCTACGAGAGCAAGATGAGCGAATACGACTCCAACTTCGTGTTCGTGCCGATCGCCGACCTCCAGCGGATGCGGGGCATGATCGATCCCGAATCGGGCCTGGCGAGTGTCAACTCGATCCAGATCAAGCTTCGCGAGGGGGCGAATCTCGAGGAGGTCCGCGACCGGCTGCGAAAAGCCTTCCCGGCCGACCTCTACGCCGTCGCCAGCTGGAAGGACAAGCAGGGCCCGCTCCTGGCCGCCGTCGACATGGAGATGGCGGTGCTCAACATTCTCCTCTTTCTGATCGTGGCGGTGGCCGGCTTCGGGATCCTCGCGATCTTCTTCATGATCGTCGTCGAGAAGACTCGCGACATCGGGATTCTCAAGTCGCTTGGCGCCCGGGCCTCGGGCATCGCCGGCATCTTTCTCGGCTACGGCCTGTTCCTCGGCCTCGTCGGCGCCGGCGCCGGCCTGGGCCTCGGCCTAGCGATCGCCCTGAACATCAACGCCATCCGGGCAGGTGTCGAATGGCTCACCGGCCAGCGGGTCTTCGACCCGTCGATCTACTACTTCTTCACGATTCCCACGATCATCGACCCCGCGACGGTAGCCTGGATCGTCGCGGGTGCCGTCGGCATCGCGGTGGCCTCGAGCGTCCTGCCAGCACTGCGGGCCGCGCGGCTCCATCCCGTGGAGGCTCTTCGCCATGAGTAGCGGTACTCTGGAGCGGCCGGCCGTCGCCGCCATTCCGACAGCCCCGCCGCCGCTGCTTGCCGTCCGCGATCTGCGGAAGCGGTATCGCTCGGGCGATCGCACGCTGGAAGTTCTTCAGGGTGTCGACTTCGAACTCGCTTCCGGTGAGTGTGTCTCGGTGATCGGTCAGAGCGGCTCCGGCAAGAGCACGCTCTTGCACCTGATGGGCCTCCTCGACGCGGCCGACGCAGGCAGCGTGCACCTGGCTGGCCGCCGGATCGACGGGCTCCCCGGGCGGGAACGCGACCGGCTTCGCAATGCGGAGATCGGCATGGTGTTTCAGGCCTACCATCTCCTCCCCGAACTGACCGCCCTGGAAAACGTCCTCGCGCCGCTGATGGTTCGGCACGGCGTCTTCGCATGGCTGAAGGCCCGCGGCGAGGCCCGCCGACGGGCGACCGAACTGCTCGACCGGTTCGGCCTCGGCGAGCGGCTCCATCACAAGCCCCGCCAGTTGTCGGGCGGTGAGATGCAGCGGGTGGCGATTGCCCGGGCCCTCGTCGGCGGCCCCCGGCTCCTCCTGGCCGACGAGCCGACCGGCAATCTTGATGCCGAAAGCGGGGCCGGAATCCTCGAGGTGCTCACCTCGTTGAACCGCTCCGAGGGGCTTTCTATAGTGCTCGTCACCCACGACGCCTCGATCGCCAGCCGGGCCGACCGCGTCGTCCGGCTGGTGGCCGGTCGCGTTGAGACGGTCTGAGGCCACTCGCCCGGTGGGTCGTCCTTTTCCCTCCGGTATGCCCATGTCGCGGCTGATCTTCATGAACGACTCGCTCGTGCCGGAGCACGAGGCGAAAGTGAGCGTCTTCGATCACGGCCTCCTCTATGGCGACGGCGTCTTCGAGGGCCTGCGGAGCTATGCCGGGAAGGTCTTCCGGCTGGAGGCCCACACCGACCGGCTGTTTGCCAGCGGCCGCGCGATCTGCCTCGAGATCCCGCTCTCCAAGGAGGCGGTCATGGGTGCGGTCGTCGACACGCTCGCCGCCAACAACCTGGCCGACGGCTACGTGCGGCTGATCGTCACCCGCGGCGCCGGCGGCCTCGGGCTCGATCCTGCCAAGACAAGCAACCCCCAGGTGATTGTGATCGCCGACACGATCAGTCTCTATCCCCGCGAGTACTACGAGCAGGGCCTGCGGATCGTGACGGCCGCCACCCAGCGGACCCAGTCGGCCGCCCTCTCGCCGCGGATCAAGTCGCTCAACTACCTCAACAACATCATGGCCAAGCTCGAGGGCCTCCAGGCCGGCTGCGTCGAGGCGTTGATGCTCAACCACAAGGGCGAGGTGGCCGAGTGCACCGGCGACAACGTTTTTGTCGTCCGGGGCGGCCGGCTGCTGACGCCTCCGCCCGACGCCGGCATCCTCGAGGGGATCACCCGCGGGGCCGTGATGGAGCTTGCCGTCGCGGCCGGTCTCGACTGTCGCGAGCAGACGCTCGTCCGGCACGACCTCTACACAGCCGACGAGTGCTTCCTGACCGGCACGGCCGCCGAGGTGATCCCGGTCGTCGAGATCGACGGCCGGAGGATCGGCAGCGGCATGCCCGGCCCGATCACCAAGCAACTGACCGCCGACTTCCACGCCCTCGTCCGACAGCCCTCGGGCTGACCGCGTCGAGGCCGTTTCTCGGGCTCGGGGTGAGCCCGTGCCGTGTCGCTCGGACGCTCGCTTCGGGCATCCTGCCTTTCGCTCGCTCGATGCTGGCTCCACAACGCGGGCTCGGGATGAGCCCGTGCCGTGTCGCTCGGACGCTCGCTTCAGGCATCCTGCCTTTCGCTCGCTCGATGCTGGCTCCACAACGCGGGCTCGGGGTGAGCCCGTGCCGTGTCGCTCGGACGCTCGCTTCAGGCATCCTGCCTTCCGCTCGCTCGATGCTGGCTCGCTCTCGGCTTCCCTGCCTTCGC
>JAQCJP010000024.1 GCA_027592945.1 Planctomycetota bacterium | reverse complement strand
ACGGCGCCGTGAACCTCCTGCTCGGCAGGCTCTTCGGCGGGGAGCCGATCAACTGGCTGGGCGAGCCGCTGCGAGCCTTCGAGGCCTGCGTGGTGGCCAACGTCTGGCTCGGCTTTCCGTTCATGATGGTGATCGCCCTGGGTGGCCTGCAGGGGATTCCCCAGGAACTCTACGAGGCCGCCCGGATCGACCGAGCCGGCCGCTGGCGGCAGTTCTGGCACATCACGCTGCCGCTCCTGAAGCCGGTGCTCCTCCCGGCCGCCACCCTGGGGGCGATCTGGACCTTCAACAACCTGAACGTCATCTGGCTGGTCTCCAACGGCGGCGAGCCGCAGGACAAGACCCACATCCTCGTCTCCTACGTCTACAAGTCGGTCTTCAATCTCTACCGCTACGGCTACGGGGCGGCCCTTTCCACGGTGATGTTCCTGATCCTGCTGGTCTTCTCGCTCGTTTTCCTGCACCGCACCCGGGCCACGGAGACCGCCTTCGGGTGACGGCATCATGAGGCTCATCGGAACATTTCAGCGGTCACCCTGGTGGGTCGGGCTTGCCCGTGCCATCTCGCCGGACGCTCACTTCGAGCATCCTGCTCTCCGCTCGCTCGATGCTGGCCTCGCTCCCGCCATCCTGGCTTCGCTCGGCCAGCAACGCCGGCTCGATTGGCACGGGCAATCCCTTCGATCCGTGGTACTCCCGTAAGGCCCCATGATGAAAGAGCCCCGCCTGATATCGCTCGCACGGCATGCCGTGCTGATCGTCTTCTCGGCGATCGCGGTCTACCCGGCCCTCAACGTGCTCTCGATCTCGCTGCGGCCGGGCAACCGGCTGCGGAGCACCGACCTGGCGATCATCCCGGCCGACTGGACGCTGGCCAGCTACGTCGAGCTGTTCACCGAGCAGCCCTTCCTGACGTGGCTCGGCAACTCGCTGCTCGTCTCGGGGCTCGTCACGCTCACCGGCGTCGCGCTCGCCTCGATCGCCGGCTACGCCTTCAGCCGCTACTCGTTCACCGGCCGGCGGGCGATGATGCTGGCGATCCTCACGACCCAGATGTTTCCGGCGACGATGCTCCTCCTGCCGCTCTACATCCTGATCGCCCGGCTCGGCCTGGTGAACACCTACCTTGGCCTGCTCGTCTTCTACACCTCGACCGCCTTGCCCTTTTGCGTCTGGCAGATGAAGGGCTTCTACGACACGATTCCCGCCTCGCTCGAGGAGGCGGCCCGGATCGACGGCTGCTCGCGGGCGGCGGCCTTTTGGCGGGTGATCCTGCCGCTGGCGGCGCCGGGGCTCGTGATCACGGCGTTGTTCAGCTTCATGACGGCCTGGAGCGAATACATCGTGGCCGCCCAGGTGATGCAAGACGAGGCGATGTTCACGCTGCCGCTGGGGATCAAGGGCTTCCAGGCGAGCCTCTCCTCGCAGTGGGGCCTCTACGCCGCCGCCTCGCTGCTGGTGAGCGTGCCAGTCGTGATTTTGTTTCTGTCGCTGAGCCGCTATCTCGTCAGCGGGCTGACCCTCGGCAGCGTCAAGGAGTGAGGCGGGCGACCGCCCGAGACTGATGGCCACCGTCGAGCTTCGAAGGATCGAGAAGAAGTATCCCAACGGCTATCAGGCCGTCCGTGAGGTCTCGATCGAGATTGCCGACGGGGAGTTCCTCGTGCTCGTCGGCCCTTCGGGCTGCGGCAAGTCGACGACGCTGCGGATGGTGGCGGGGCTCGAGGCGATCTCCGGCGGCGAGATCGCGATCGACGGGCGGGTCGTCAACGACCTGGAGCCGGGCGACCGCGACATCGCGATGGTCTTTCAGAATTACGCGCTCTATCCCCACATGACCGTCGCCGACAACATGGCCTTCGGCCTCAAGATGCGGAAGGTGCCTCGGGCCGAGATCGAACGGCGGGTGGAGGAGGCGGCGGAAATCCTGGCGATCGGGCCGCTGCTGACTCGCCGGCCCCGCGAGCTCTCCGGCGGCCAGCGGCAGCGGGTCGCCCTCGGCCGGGCGATCGTCCGCGAGCCGAAGGTCTTTTTGTTCGACGAGCCGCTCTCCAACCTCGACGCCAAGCTCCGCGTCCAGACCCGGGCCGAGATCGCCCGCCTCCACAGGCGGCTGGCCTCGACCGTGATCTACGTCACCCACGACCAGGTCGAGGCGATGACCCTCGGCGACCGGATCGCCGTGATGAACCAGGGCGTCGTCCAGCAGATCGCCCCGCCGCTGGAGATCTACCGCCGGCCGGCGAACCGGTTCGTGGCCGCGTTCGTCGGCTCCCCGGCGATGAACTTCTTCCCCGGTCAGATCGCTGACGGGGTGTTCGAGACGGCCTGCGGCCGGAAACTGCCGCTCAGAGAGCCGGCAGGCCTGCCGGACGGCCCGGCGGTCCTCGGCGTGCGGCCGGAGGACTTTCGGGTCGTGACCGGCGGTGAGGAGGCCGCGTTTCTCGAGGTCGCGCTGGACGTCGTCGAGCACATGGGCCCCGAGACGATGGCCCACTTCCGGGTCGACGGGCAGGATCACGTCGTCCGGCTCGACGCCGCCGCCGCGGCTCAGCCGGGGGATGCCGTCTCGCTCGGCGTGCAGCCGGAGGGGCTGCATCTCTTCGCGGCTGATGACACGGGCCAACGGCTCAACTGAGTCCGGGAAAAGGGGACTGGCTGGAAAAGGGGACTGGCTCCGAGCGAAGCGAGGTGCCTGTACCCTTTTTCCAACTCGAGGACCCGCAGAAACACGGGCCCATCCCGAAGCCCGCGCGAGGTCCACGTTCACCCAGCCGCGAGCAGTTCGCGAACGAGTTCCAGCGGAAGCCCGACGACGTTGGACGGGCTGCCCGCCACGAGCTCCAGCGGGACATGCCCGTCCTGGAAGCCGCAGGCGCCCGCCTTGCCCTGCCAGAGGCCGGTCGCGAGATATCTCGCGATGAAGGCGGCGTCGAGCGGCGGCATCAAGAGCCTGCTCTCGGCATGAGCGGTGCGGGGCCCAGCCGTCCCATCTGCCGCATCGACCCGCCAGAGGCAGACGCCCGAGACCACCCGGTGATGCCGGCCGGAGAGGGCCTCGAGCATTCGGCGAGCGTCGGCCTCGTCGGCCGGCTTGCCCAGCGGCAGGCCGTCGACCTCGCTGAGCGTGTCGCAGGCGAGCACGAGCCCCCGGGCCCCGGCAGCGATCACCGCCGCCGCCTTGGCGACTGCCAGCCGGGTCACGAACGCCTCGAGCGACTCTCCGGGCCCCCGCGGGGCCGCCTCCGCCTCAGCCGCCTCAGGTGGGGGCATGATCTCCAGGTCCCAGCCCTCGGCCCGGGCCAGTTCGGCCCGCCGGGGCGAGCCGCTTGCCAGCACGATCCGGAGGGGAGAGTCTTGGGGCATGACGCGGCAACCAGAGCAAGAGACGATTCGGGTTCTCTTCGAGGATGACCATCTGATCGCCCTGGTCAAGCCGGCGGGCCTGATCACGGCGAACGCGCCGGCTGGCAAGCCGAGCCTCTTCACCTGGCTCAAGGACCATGTCGGTGGCGGTTTCGTCGGGATCGTCAGCCGGCTCGATGCGCCAGTCTCCGGCGTGGTGGTGGCCGCCAAGGATCCGGCGACCGCGGCCGGCCTCGCCGAGCAGTTCCGGGATCGCGCCGTTGGCAAGGCATACGCGGCGGTGGTGACAGGACGCTTTCCCGCGGCGGTCGACACGTGGATCGTGTGGGAGGAGGACCTCTTCTGGGATCCGAGCCAGCGGAAGGCGGGCGTTGCCGGTGACGGCCGCCCGGAAGTGGCCCGGCGTGGCACGAGGGCAGGGCAGGGCGGCTCTGGCCGGTCAGGTGGGTCGCGAAGCCAGCCGGCGGCTGCCCAGCGGGCGATCACGCGGGCCTGCGTCACCCGCCGGGCGGGCGAGGTATCGCTGGTCGCGCTCGAGCCCCTGACCGGCCGGCGGCATCAGCTGCGGGTGCAGCTGGCCAGTCGCGGCTGTCCAATCGTGGGCGACCGGCTCTACGGCAGCCGGCTTCCCTTTGGGATCCCGGGCGGCATCGCCCTGCGAGCGGTCCGGCTGATGGTCACTCATCCCGTCAGTGGGGAACAACTCGTCTGGGAGGCCGCCTGCCGGCCCGTCTGGGAGGCTGCGTTTCCCAGCCTGTTTTGTCGATCGGAATCGGGCGGTCAGGGCTGAGGCCGCGGCCGTCACCGGCCGCGAAGTCGCCGTACCCCGTTGCGGCATTGGTAGACTTGGGATCGATGAGCGGTTCACCCGAAAAACTCGCCGCCGGCCCTTCCGTTCCGACCGATGAGCCGCCCCGCCGCGATCCACCCCGCTTCCGGGAGACGGCGCTCGCCAGCGGCCTGATCGACGAAAGCCAGTTGGCGGCCGCCGAAGCCTCCCTCCGGGGCGTCCTCGATCCAGACACGGCCAGCCGGTCGGACTGGGATCAGGCCGTCGCCGACAAGCTCGTGGCCGAGAAACTGCTCACCTCCTTTCAGGCCCGGGAGATCCTGGCCGGCCGGCGGCGGTTCCGGCTCGGGCAGTACACCGTGCTCAGCGAGGTCGCCCGCGGCGGGATGGGGCAGGTCTTTCGGGCTGAGCACGCGATGATGGGCCGCGAGGTGGCGATCAAGGTGCTCCCACGGTCCAAGTCGACGCCGGAAAGCGAGGCCGCCTTCCGCCGGGAGATGCGGATGCTCGGCCGGCTCGACCACGAGAACCTCGTCCGGGCCTACGACGCCGGCTACGACGCGATGGTCTACTATCTCGTCACGGAACTGGTCCCGGGGCTCGACCTCAAGCGGCAGGTGCTCAAGCACGGGCCGCTCGATGAGACGCTGGCGGCCTCGGTGATCTCGCAGGCGGCCCGCGGCCTCGCCTATGCCCATCAGGAGGGGCTCGTCCACCGCGACGTCAAGCCGGGCAACCTGCTCGTGATGCCGGATGGACGCGTCAAGGTGCTCGATCTCGGTCTGGCCGGCTCGCAGCTCGAGGAGGAATCGAGCCGGCTCGGGCGGGTGGTCGGCACGATGGACTACATCGCTCCCGAGCAGATCCGGATGCCCGACGACGTCGGCCCCTCGGCCGACATCTACGCCCTCGGCTGCACGCTCTACTTCGCCGTCACCGGCCAGGTGCCATTCCCGGGGGGCACCCGCCGCGAAAAGATGCAGCGACATCTCTCGCACGAGCCTCCCGCGGTTCGTGAACTGGCCGGCCATCTCAGCGGTGAGTTCTGCCGCGTGATCGAGGCGATGATGGCGAAGGACCCCGCCGACCGCCTCCCCTCGGCAGACGCCGTCGTCGAACGACTCAAGCCCTGGACGCCGGCCACGCCGCCGCCCATGCCGCGGCGAAAGGGGAGTCGGAAGCAGGCCAGCGGCAGCGGCGAGCCGCCGCCGCTTCCCGATGAGCAGTCGCGGGGTGGCGGATTGCTTCAACGCTGGATGCGATCCGATGCAGCCCATTCCAGCCGCGACCCACAAGACGATGCGTTCCCCTGGCTGCTCCCGGACGAGGCAGCCACTACCGCCCCCCAGCCGCCTCCTCTGCTCCCGGCAAACGACCTCTTCCAGCGTCTGGACCTACGCCGGCTGGGGAGAGAACTGGGACGCGCAGCGATCTTCGCCGGGATCATGGCGACGGTCTTCGCGGGCACGATGTATGCGGTGGAGCAGATCGATCCAGCCAAGTTCCGGCAACTGCTCTTCGGGCTGGGGCCCATCCCGCTGGGCCTGCTGGCGTTCCTCATCCTGATCGTCGCCCAGTTCCTCGCAGCCCGACCCCACCGACGGGCTCGCCGCTGACGGGGGAGACCCTCGATCCCCGCAGACGCCGCAGCCGCGGGTTCGACGGGCCTTCGTTGACAAAAGGCCGTTTTCACCGTACGAAAAGGCATCCTGAGGCGTCAGGTGTTGGACAGGTAGCTCAGTTGGTAGAGCAACGGACTGAAAATCCGTGTGTCGGGAGTTCGATTCTCCCCCTGTCCACTGGATCGTCGGAGCGAGTGGGTTTGATACCTGGCTTTGTCCGCTCCTGATCGCGGATTGGGCGGGTTGGTAGCGAACGGTTGCTCGGGCTTCCGGGGGCCGGTTTTGCCCATTGGCCCGCCGTGCCCCCGGCTCGCGCCGGGGTGCTTTTATGGGCTTTCAGGTGGTTTCGCCGTTGGGCGGTCAGCACGAGCCGGCGGGGGGCGGTCGCGATGCCCGCCGGTCATCCGCGGCTTCGCCTGGATGCAGGGCGAGGCCGACGCCAAGCACGAGCGGTCGGCGACGGACTACGCCGCGAGCCTGCGGCGGCTGCGTGATCGGCTGGCCGCAGACCTCGGCGTCGAGTCGCTGCCACTCGTGTTCGGACAGGTGCTGCCCCATGAACCGGCCGTGGCCCGGTTCACGCACCGCCGTGAAATCCGGGCCGCGATGGCAGCGGCCGACGAGCGGTCCGGACGGCCCGAGGCTCTTCCCCGGGCCCGAATGGTATCGACCGACGGGTTTGGCCTGCTGCCCGACACGGTCCACTACGACGCGGGCGGGCAGGTGGCGCAGGGCCGCGCCTTCGCCGCGGCCCTGCTGGAGATCGGCGAGTCCCCCGAACACCGCTGACTGCCGCGGTCTCCATGTGCGACGAAGCGGCTGTCCATGAGTTGCGGCTCGATGCCCAGCTCCCGCCAGCGGTGGAGATAAAAAGCGAGCGGTGCGTAGTCGATCGCCGGCAGCGAGTTACCGACCACCCGCATCCTAAGATAAATGATTTTTTTTGGAGAGATTGCGTTTTTCGCCACGCAGTTCCCGTCCCGTTGATTAGGCTCTTCACAAGCCGGCGAGACAATCTCTCAACGTTCGAAGGGCAACAGGTTCTGCTGAAACCTATGGGGATCAATCGACTTTGTGCTCGCGGTACGCGGCGACGAATCCAATCGATTAGCGGCCATTTGGGACGAGAGTGCCATGAAAAAATTTGAGCGGATTTCCAAGTGCCTGTTGGCCTTCTGCAAGTGCCTGCTGGCCTTCTGTTTGTTTGCTCTGGCCCTGTTCGCCGGGTCGGCCAACGCAACGCTGATTGTCACGAACGGCGATCTCGAATCGCCCGACATCGGTGGCCTTGGTTGGCAGACGATGCCCAATCCTTGGTTCGAATCGACGGCCCAAGCGCGGCAACACTCCAAGAACTTCATCAAGTCGGATGCTGGAAACGGTTACACAAAGTCTCAGCATATCGCGTTCGCTCCCAACGCTTATGTGTATCAATCCCTCGGCAGCAAATCCAGCGGAGAAACCGGCATTGACTGGACTTTCTTTCAGGGGCGATTCAGTGACAATAACTCGACCGCAGGCTTCAGCATCAGCTTCTACGAAGGCAATGGAGTTTTCGCCGGGGCCAATGGCACGGACGTTGCCGGTGTGGGACTAACACAGATTGACTCCACGTACTTCGCCCCACTGGGTAACCCGGGACCGGACGGACGCATCAATACGGGAACGCTCGATATCACGAGCGTGGCGGACGGGACAGAGATCTGGCTCCGCATCGGCAGCGACAGCGGCGGATATGCGCCGGTCGACGATGTTGCGATTATGGTGGTTCCCGAGCCCGCCACGCTGGCGCTGCTGGGTCTGGGCATGATTGGACTGGTGATACGTCGGAAGTTAACCGCCTGCAGGAGCAGTGGTATCTCCGCGGGCCGCAGGGCGTGAGCCATCCGGCCTGCTGTTCATCTCGCGTTCTCGGCGCGCATTGTCTTGCTGTGCCCGTCATCCACGTCATCCTCCCGCACGATCCCGAGAATCCCGATCACACCCGTGACATGGCCGCCGTCCTTGACGCCCGGCACGTGGCCGGGATAGCCCGGGTGTCGCTGCCACTGGGATTCACTCCGCGAGGAGTCGCCTCTGCCCAAGTGATTCCCCGGGCCGGTGCCGGCATTGCCCGCGTAATGCGTCAGCGCGATCACCTTCGGCCGCTCGATGCCCGGAAAACACCCGCCGTGCGTGAAGTGACCCCTTCTGGGCGGCAAAAAGGGACAGGCACTGTTTGCTGTCGCAAACGGAGCCGGTTCGGCGGCCGTCGGCCACGCGTCGCGATGACGCTCGTGGAGTTGCTCGTGGTGATCGCCATCATTGCCCTGCTGGTGGCGTTGCTCCTGCCCGCCGTGCAAGGGGTGCGGGAGTCGGCCCGCCGGGTCTCATGCGCGAACAACCTCAAGCAGCTCGCGCTCGGCTGCCTGGGCCACGAGCAGAGCCTCACGACGCTGCCTTTCGGTCGGAAGTACGACATCTGGGACACCTATACCTGGACCCAGGCCACGCTGCCCCACGTCGAGCAGCAGGGCGTGTACGACGGCTACTGGACGTATCCCCAGACGGGCTTCGTCCCAGCGATGCCGGGGCCCAACGGGCCGATCGGCGACGAGGCCCGCCTGCGGGCCTCCCGGCATGCGCATGTCCCGGTCTTCTACTGCCCGAGCGACACGAGCCCCACGCCGAACGAGACCACCACCGGGGCCTACGGCTTCCTCCGGGGCAACTACACCGGCTGCGTGGGCTCGGGCGACATGTACGGCAACGCGGTCGATGCCACCAGCGGCCCGTGGGGCAAGGGTATCTTCGCCGTCCTGCCGCGCCAGTCATTCGACAATGGCGGATCGTTTCGCACGTCGTCGGGCTCGCTCCGCGACGGTGCCTCCAACACCCTGATGCTCTCGGAACTGATCGTGCCCGACGTGCCCAATCCCCGCTGGGGCGGCCCGATGGGGGAGATCATCTACGGCAACATGGGGGGCGCGCTGTTCTCCGCCGCCACCACGCCCAACACGAGCGTACCCGACCGCGTCCGCGGTCCTTGCCCCCAGCGGCAGGGCGACGCCCGCTATCCTGCTCCCTGCGTCGACCTGCCGAGCGGCTGGTGGCAGCCGGCGGGTGAGGCTGCCTACGCCGCTGCCCGGAGCCGTCACCGGGGGGGCGTCACGATCGCGCTGGCCGACGGGGCTGTGCGGTTCATCGGCGATCAAGTGGATCTCTCACTGTGGCGCGGGATCGCCACGCAGGCCGGCGGCGAGCCGGTGGTGCTGCCATGAGGCGGACGATGACGACGCCCACGTGCACCCGATCGCCGCTGGCGGGAACGCGACAGCCTGACGGCGGCAGGGCGTGGCTCGCGGCCGCGTTGGCCGTGCTCGCCGCCGTGGCCGGCTGCGGCGGGCCACCACAGGCAAGTGTGCGGGGCCGCGTAACCCTCGACGGCGAGCCGCTGGCCCACGGCACGATCGCCTTCCTGCCGGCCGACGGGAAGGGCCCGACCGCCGGTGGCCTCGTCACGGCCGGTGGCTATGAGGTGCGGGGCATGGCTCCGGGCCTCAAGCTCATTCGCGTCGAAGGCTTCGATGCGGAAGTGGCGTTTCCCGCCACGACAGCCGAGCTCGCCGCACAGGCCGCGGCCCGACCCCGGAAGGCCTCGGAGCCGACCGGAGCGGCGGGAATCGTCCCCGCGGACGCCGCGGGCAACAACGCCGAGCGGGAGCTGGCCGCCGGCGAGCAGGTGATCGACGTGGCGATCAGCCGGCGGGGTGCGAAATGAGGTCTGCGGGGCGCAGGCGGCACGGGGTCGGTGTGGCTCAACGGCCAGACGGTGACCGGCAGCGGCGGCAGCGTCAACCCGAATCGGATCGGCGGTTTTGATCCAGCCATGAAGGCAGGTCAGTCGGCCGGGAGCCCGGCGAGAATCTGGCCCGCGTCGAGGTCGCCGGCCTGCCAATCGATCGCCGCCAGGGTCTCGCGGGCCGCGGCAGAGAGCGGCAGCCGCCAGCGGTCGCAGAAGACGTCGGAGAGATCCCGGCCGGCGGCCACCGAGGCCGCCACGAGCCAGGCCCGACACTGGGCCAGCGCGTCTGCCGGCGTGTCGGGCCGCACGGGCGGGCACTGCATCAGAGCCGCGAAGAATCGCTTGGTCCAGGCGTCTCCCCCGCAGTCGCGGCGGAGTTTGAGCATCGCCGAGGCGTAGAGCACCGGCTGGTCGCTGGGGCCCTCGAAGCCCTCCAGCCGCGCCGCCTTCTCCGGCAGGCCCCCCTGCATCGTGAACCCCCGCAGAAACGTCATGGTGCCCGCTGCGTACACCGCCTCCGCCTTTTCGATCGCCGCCCGCAGCGCGGCCTCCGGATCCTCGCAGCCCGTCGCGTCCATGCACGAATACCGCATGAACACGGCGTACCCTGTGATGAACGACGAGTGTCGCCCGCCAAATACGTACCAGTTCCGCCCCATCTCGTAGAAGTAGTAGTGCGGGAAGGCCGCCGGGTTCTGACGGACGACCGCGAAGTCGCGGTCGAAGCCGGCCACCTCGATCCCGGTGAAGCCGATTCGGCCGCAGCCGATGCCGCAGGTGAGCCGTCGGTCGGGCACGGCGGCCAGCGTGGGCCGGCCTGCGAGGCATTTGTGCCTGCCCGGCTCGACACCAACCACCGCCGCGTAATGCTCCCAGCCGGCGTCGAGCCGCCGCAGGAAAATCTCCATCGTGCCGCGGTCGAGATCGGCGGCCGGCGTCAGGAAGACCACGGCCCGCCCGAGCCAGGGATGGAGCTGCGGCTCGATGCCCAGTTCACGCCAGCGGTCGGGATAAAAAGCGAGCGGTGCGTAGTCGATCGCCGCCCCGGGTTCCGGGGCCGCGGCAATCGCGGCCGGGGCCGTGAGCCCGATCAGGACCAAAGCCGCGCAGGCCAGAATACGGAGGCGAACTGCGGCCCAGGTGCCGCCGCCTGAAGAACGTCCGGCAGACCGATTCGGTTGATCCATCGCTTGCTCCACCTGATGAGCGGCTCATCTACCGACTACCCGCCTCCGAAGATAAATGATTTGTTTCGGAGAGATTACGTTTTTCGCTTCGCAGTTCCCGTCCCGTTGATTACGTTCCTCCCGAGCCGGCGTAGCTGACGCTGCTGGGCTTGGCCGCTCTCTGCCTGCTCGCTCGGCGCCGTCGCGGGCAGGCGTAATCTTTGGGGACGGACAGCCTGGCCAATGGCACTTCGGCAAGCCGGGTTCGCACGGTGCATGGGAGACGTTCCAATGAATCGGCGGCGTCTGCCTGGTTTTACGCTCGTCGAGCTGCTGATCGTGATCGCGATCATCGCCACGCTGATCGGGCTCCTCTTGCCCGCGGTGCAGAGCGTCCGTGAGACCGCCCGGCGGACGCAGTGCCAAAACAACATCAAGCAGGCCGCCCTCGCCCTCCTGGCCTGCGAACAGCAGCAGGGTGCGTTTCCGGCCGCCGCCGCCTGGAATGCCGCACTCGAGCCGATGGCCAACTGGATCGTGGCGGTGCTTCCCCACCTCGAACAGATGGCGACATACGATCGTTTCGACCTGGCGCAGCCGATCTCGGCCCCGAGCAACCACGCGGCCCGCGGGGTGGTGATCCCGGCGTTGCTCTGCCCCGGCGATCCCTTCAATCGCAAGGCGTTCATGGGATCCCAAGGCAATCGCTCAGCCGCCCTGGGCGACGATTGGGCCCGCGGGAACTATGCGGCCAGTTTCGGGCTGGGCCACCTGAGGCCGACGGCGGATCCGTTTCGGGGGTCCGCCAGGCTCCTGCAAGGACCGCTGGGGGCCAATCTCGCCTCCCCGGCCGCCCGCATTCATGACGGCCTGAGCAACACGATCCTGGTCGGGGAGATCCGGGCCGGCCTCCGGCCATTCGACACCCGGGGCACGTGGGCCCTGTCGGGCGCCTGCCCAAGCGGCCTGGCCGAGTACGGCGGCGTATCCGGCGACGGCTACGGCCCGAACTGTCCCGTCTTCTCCTCGGACGACATGCGAAACTGCAGCCAGTTGCGGGCTGCCCTCGGCGACAACAGTTTCTGGCAGAACAAGGGCAACTTCCTGGCCAAGGAGGGCATGCCCTGCTCGGGCGTCGATGCTCCCGACTCGCAGCACACGGCCCGGAGCCTGCACCAGAATGGTGTGTTCGTCTGCTTCGCCGACGGCAGCGTGCACTGGATCAGCGACTTTGTGAACGTGCTGCCCAGTTCAGTTGCCGCCCTCTCCGTCTGGGACCGGCTGGTCGCGGCAGCGGACCGTCAGGTGGCGGTCGCCCCTGATTCCCTTTGACAACCGGCGAGGATCGTCATGCCGCCAGCGACCCCAGGGAGGCACTTCGGCCGGCATGCTCGCTCTGGCGTCGCCGTGCTGGCCGCCTTGGTGGCGGCAGGATGCGGCACGCAGGAGCCCTTCCCGCTCGTGCAGGTGCGGGGCACGGTGGCGTATGAGGACGGAACGGTGATCCCGGCCGAGCCGCTTGTGCTGACCTTTTACCCGCAACGGCCGATGCTCGACCCCGAGACGCATCCCCGCCCGGGCATGGCGCTGGCAGATCCCGCCACGGGTGAAATCTGGGATGTCAGCAGTCATCGGGCGTCGGACGGCTTGGTCGCCGGGGTCCATCGGGTCACCCTGACCACGCTTGAACGAGCGCCGCTTGCCGGCGACCTGGTGCCGGCCGAGTATGCCGATCCGGGCACGACCCCCCTGGAAATCGACACCGCGAAACTGCCGTTCCGGCTGCTCGTCCGGCGGCCCCCCGGGGCCCAGCGCCCCTGAGCCGGCACGTTCGGTTGTTCCGTCGCTTGTCCCACCTTTTCAGCGAGTTACCGACCGGCCGCCTAAGATAAATAACTTTTTTCGGAGAAATCACGTTTTGAGTTTCGTGGTTCCGGTACTCTTGATTATATTTCGGCGGTGGCGGCGGGCTCATCTTCCAATTTGTGTGGTCGAGTAACTCCTCAGGGACGTTGGTCATGACAACTCAGCACGTATCAAGGCTGCTGGCGGCTGTGACGGCAATGGTGTTGGCCACTTCGACGGCGTCGGCGGCACTGATCACCATTCCCAACTGGAACTTTGAAACCAACGCGGCCACCCGCTCTGGCCAACAAAATAGCGCCCCGCCGAACTGGACGAAAACCGGTGCTACGTTCGGCACGATGAAGCCAAGTGATCTTGGCTACTACAACCAGGACAACCCCAACTTCCTGGCGAACAATCATGGCGAGCTGGTTGCCTTCGCACAGGGCGGGGCCACGCTGTCACAGACCCTCAGCGATACCTACGCCGCCGACACGATCTACAACCTCGACGTGCTCGTGGGCGACAGTTACGAAGGCGTCGGCGGCACCTACGAAATCCAACTGCTTGCCGGATCGACTGTCTACGCGACCTCCGGCAGCAATCCGTTTCCGTTGACCGCCTACACGAGCGTCATTGCGGAGGCCACGTTCGCCACTGGCAGTTCTGGCGGCGCGATTGGTCAGCCGATCACCATCAACATCATCGCCGCAACCGGCGCTACCAAGACCTTTGACAACGTCACGCTCGAAGCCATCTCGGTTCCCGAGCCGGCGACGCTGGCCCTGCAAGGTGCCGGTGGGCTGTGCCTGGCCCTGCTGGCGTACCGGCGGCGCCGCAGGCAGGCCTGAGCCTTTGTCTCGCCTATCCGCGGCGTTGGCCTTCTTCGAACCACCGACGTCCCTTTTCAGGGAGATCGTATGCAAACCCGCCACGGAATCGCGACCTGGGCCCTCGGGGCTGGCGTGTGCCTGATCACGCTGGCGTCAGCGGCCCACGGCGTCGAATCGGCGGGAACCGCTGAAACTGCCAAGCCGCCATTCGACATGTCGGCCCAGGCCAAGGCCGAGCGAGAACGGATCTACTCCGTGCCCGGTCGGGCGAATCTGGCCGGGAAGGCCACGCCGCTTGAGGACGGCATGAAGATCGCCTTCTACGGCGACTCCCTCACCATGCAGGGCCGCTACATCCAGGCGATCAAAACGGCGCTCGCGGAGGGAGAAGGCACCAAGGGCATGTCGATCCAGATCTTTCAGCACGGGCTCAACGGCGGACGCGTGCCGACGGTGCTCGAAGGGAAGTGTCCCTGGGGCGACTTCAAGGCCACCATGCAGGAACTGCTCGACAAGGAAAAGGCCGACGTCGTCTGCATCTGGCTCGGAGTCAACGATGTCTGGCATGGCAAGAAGGGCACGAGCCCCGAGGATTTCGAGGCGGGCCTCGAGAAGATGGTCGCGCTGGCCCGCGCCGCCGGCGCGAAGGCGGTGGTGCTGGCGCCCCTGGCGGTGCTGAAGGAGAATGCGGGGAACTGGAACCCCACGGCCGACGAGTTTGCGGACATCACCCGGAAGGTCGCCGCCGAGACCGGCGCCGGTTTGGCCGACGTGCGGAAAGCCTACCAGGCGTATCTCCAAAACAACGGCACCGAGGCGGGTCCCGACGGCACGCTCACGTTCAAGGGCAACCTGCTGACGCATGACGGGGTGCACGCGAACGAGGAAGGCGGCAACGTGGCGGCCGACGTGATCGCCCAGGCCATCGTTGACGCCCTGCAGAAGTGACCCGCCGCCGCAGTCTTCCGTCGGTGCCGCTTCGCCCGTCGCCGCGGGCGAGGCCGGAGACACTCCCGGTTCCCCTGGAGGAGTTGATGAAGATGACAAGGTTCACGTGTCTCGTCCTTATGAGCGGCTTGCTGGGCGTCTGGGCTGCCGGCGTGCACCCGCGGTCAGCCGCCGCCGCCGAGTCGTCCGCGTTGAACCTGATCCCGCTCCCGAAATCGGTGACGCTGGGCGAAGGCTCGCTGGCCTTGACGACCAAGAGCCGAATCGTCGCCGCCGACGCGACGCTCGCGCCGCTGGCGGCGGTGCTCTCCGACGAACTGTACCGGCTGACCGGGGTGCGGATGGCGGCGGCGAGCGGCGCTGCCCAGGCGGGCGACATTTCCCTCGTCCTCGATCCCGGCCTGACCGGCGAGGCGTATTCCATCGAGACCGGCGACCGGGTCGTCATCGCCGGCGGAGACCAGCGCGGCGTCGCCTGGGGCCGGGCGACGCTGCTCCAGGCCGTCCGCCGCGACGGTGAATCGGCGGCTCTGCCGCGGCTGGCCGTTCGCGACGAGCCGGCGTTTGCGTTCCGCAGCGTGATGCTCGACGTCGCCCGCCGCTGGCACCCCGTCGAGACGATCAAGGACACGATCACGCTGCTGAGCCTCTTCAAGATCCGCTTCCTCCACCTGCACTTGAGCGACAACCAGTCGTTCACGTTCGCCTCGCAGGCATTCCCGACGCTCGCCACGCCGAACCACAGCTACAGCCCCGAGGAGATGTCGGATCTGGTCCGGTACGCCGACGAGCGGGGCGTGACGATCATCCCCGAGATCGACATTCCGGGCCACAGCGGGTCGTGGGTGGGCAAGCTGCCGGACCTGTTCGGCACGACCGACCCCGCGACGGGCCAGTCCCGCGGCGTGGGCATCGTCAACATGGCCAACGAGAAGGCGTACACGGCGCTGGCGACGCTGATCGACGAGCTCTGCGAGACGTTCCACTCGAGCCCCTACATCCACCTCGGTGCCGACGAAACGAGCGCCGCCGGCCTGGTCGCGCTGCCGGAGTACCTGCCCTACGTCAGGGCGCACGGTCTGAAGGAGGCCGAGCAGGGGAAGTCGCACGAGTTGTTCGCGCATTTTGTCGTGCGGATGAGCGAGCTCGTCAAAGCCAAGGGCCGCAAGCTCATCGTCTGGAACGGCTTTCCCTCCGCCGGGACGGAGAACGTCAAGGTGCCGACCGACGACATCCTGATCATGTCCTGGGCAGGCTCGCCGCTGCCGCTCCTGGATCAGGGCTTCGAGATCGTCAACTGCTGCTGGCTGCCGCTGTACATCGTTCCTCCGCAGGGGCGGGCGCCGGTGGCGGAGTGGATTTACGACTGGAATCCCCGTGAGTCGGGCCGCTGGGGGGTCGCCCAGCCGGTGGTGATGCCAGCCGACGCGAAGGTCTGCGGGGCCCAGATCTGCTTCTGGGAGCAGCGGTTCAACGAGGTCCTGCCGATGCTCCGGTCCCGCGTGCCGGCGCTGAGCGAGCGGCTCTGGAACCTCCAGACCGACCGGCCGTTCGCCGCCTTCGGCCGGGCCGCGCGGGAGACCGACCGCGTGTTCGAGAGGATCGCCTATCCCGTGTCACTGGAGGTGAAGGGCTTGATCGACCCGAGCGATGTCGCCTTCGAGAAGACGCTCGAGGTTCGGCTGACGAGCAGCGTGCCGGGAACGATCCGCTACACGCTGTCGAAGCCCTGGGAGGAGGCGCCGTCGGCCGACTCGCCGGTCTACGACAAGCCGATCGTTCTCGACGATACGACGACGGTCTCGGCGCAGCTGTTCGACGCGGCGGGCCGTTCGGTCGGCGGGGTGACGCGGGAGCGATTCCGCCGGATCGTTCCGGCGTATCGGTACGAGGTGATGGGGCCGTCGCCGCAGCCGATCTGGCAGGAACTGCCGGATTTCGCGACGCTCAGCGTGCTGCGGAAGGGCGTGACCGGTCTGATGACGCCGGACCGCGGCGAGCAAATCAACCGCTCGATGTTCGCCGGTCTTCCGCCGCACGGCCACATCGACGTCCGCGTGCACGGGCTGTGGAACCCGTACGCCATCCGGCTGACCGGGCAGCTTCGCATCCGGGCCGACGGCGAGTACGAGTTCAAGGTGCGGGCGAGGGACGGGCAGGCAACGCTGCTGCTCGGCGAGAAGGCGGTCTGCGAAACCCGACAGCCCGGTGCCGAAGTGGTCGCCCGCGAGACGCTCAAAGCGGGCAACCACGCGATGACGATCCGCCACTACTGGCGGAACATCTTCAACGACCTGAACGTCCAGGTTCGGGTGCCGGGATCCGAGCAGTTCGAGCCGCTCGAAACGCTCGTCGTGCCGATCGCCGAGTGGAAGCCGCCGGCGACGCCCTGAGGGCCGATCGTCAACGAGCCTCAATGCCCGGTGCGGATTGTTGGCGGGCGACTTGGTCGCGGTACTCACGGGGCGTGATGCCAAACCGTCGGCGGAACACGGCAGTCAGGTACTCGCCATGACGGAAGCCGCACTGCGCGGCGATCGTGCCGACGGTGAGGCGTGTGCCAGCCAACAGCCCGCGGGCGGCCTCGAGCCTCTGACGGACGATCGCTTCATGCGGGCTGTAGCCCAGGATCTGCAGAAACCGCTTCGCAAGCACCGATCGCGATGCCTCGACGGCCTCGACGACGTCATGGGTGTCGATGCCCTCGACCGCATGCTTGCGGATGAAATCCATCGCCAGGCTGACAATCGGGTCTGCGGTGACCGTCGTGTCGGTCGAGCCGCGGGCGACGATGCCCCGCGGGGGCACGTGGATCGGGGCGGCCGCACCGCGACCGCCCGCCATGCATCGCTCGAGGGTCGCGGCAGCCTCGTATCCGATCCTGGCTGCGTCGATGTCGACGCTCGAAAGCGTCGGCGTGCAGAGCTCGCAGTGGGGCACTTCATTGTCGACGCCGAGGATGCTGAGTTCCCCCGGGATGGCGATGCCCAGGTCCATCGCGATGTCGATGAGCTGTCTGCCACGGATATCGTTGTGGGCCAAGATTCCCGTCGGTTTTGGAAGCTGCTCGAGCCACGCCTCGAGCCGCGGCCTGTCGCGGCCGGTTTGCCAGTCGGTCTTCTGCCGCTCGTTCACGGTGAAGGTATGGCACTCGAAGCCATGTGCCTTCACGGTGTTCTCGAAGGGGATCTGCCGAACCGATGACCCCGGGTAGAGGCCACAAAAGGCGAACGACCGCAGGCCACGTTCGCGGAAGTGGTCGAAGGCCGCGGCCGCCATCGCGGCCGCGTCCGGGAGCACGGCGGGCAAATCGGGGCGGCCGTAGAGACTCGACAGGTTGACGACCGGGATGCCCCGCTGCTGGAAGGCCGCGAACTCGGCGTCATCTTCGATAAACGAGATCACACCATCGCACCGCCGGGGCAGGTGCCTGACCGCGGAGCCGATGCCCGCCCCCAGGAACAGCGTCGGCTCCGTGCCGATCGTCCAATGGCCGTGCCGGGCCGCGTAGCTGGCCACCCCGCAGAGCACGTCCCGGTAGAACTGGCGGTGAGAGCCAACGAGGACGGCGACCGTCACCCGATCCTGGGAAGGCAGTGTCGGCATGACAGGTGTTGTCCAGTTACCCAGTTCACGGAGCCGAGACTCGAAAGAGAATATATCTGGCCGCTCAACGGCAGCAAGGAAAGCGGCCTGCGATTGCCAATTTCTCGGTTTTTTGCACCACGGCTCGTGCGCGCCTCGCGGCAGAGCCCGCGTGATGGAATACGGGTTCGCGAGGGGTGAGCCCGTGCCGCGGAGCCGGCGTTGCTGGCGAGCGAAGGCATGGATGCCGAGAGCGAGCCAGCATCGAGCGAACGGAGGGCAGGATGCCCGTAGTGAGCGTCCGAGCGACACGGCACGGGCCCACCCCGAGCATGCGTGAGGTGAACCCCGCCCATCGGCCCGCCGTCCCCCCGACTCGCGCCGGGGGGCTTCTATGGAAACGGGGACTGGCTCCGAGCGAAGCAAGGTGCCTGTACCCTTTTCCAACCCCGGCTCGCGCCGGGGGGCTTCTATAGGGGTTCAGTCGGTTTCGCCGTGGGCGGTCAGCACGAGCCGGCGGGGGCCGCCGCGGTCGCGATGCTCGCAGAGGTAGATGCCCTGCCAGGTGCCCAGGCAGAGGCGACCGTCGGCAATCGGGACGGTCACCGACGTCCCGATCATCGCCGCCTTCACATGGGCCGGCATGTCGTCAGGGCCTTCGAGGGTGTGGGCATAGGCGAAGTCCTCGCGAGCGATCTCGTTGAATGCCAGTTCGAGGTCGCGGGGCACGTCGGGATCGGCGTTCTCATTGATGCAGAGGCTCGCCGAGGTGTGCTGCACAAAGACATGCAGGAGGCCGACGCGAAAGCGGCCCAGTTCTGACAGGGCCGCCTCGACCTCGGGGGTGATCAGGTGAAAGCCCCGCCGCCGCGGTGCGAGGCGAAGGTGATGCTGAAGCCAGGCCATCGGTCAGTCCCATGCCGTGGGGCAACGATATTCGGTGCCGACGGGACGCCGCAACCGCGCGGCCCGCCGGTCGGCCCGGTTGTCAGGTGCCGCAGAAGGTGGTGTACGGGCCAAAGTCGGCGGGGGGACCAGCCCGGTAGGGTACGTTCGCGGCCGTTTCCTCAAAGGGCTGCCGGAGCACCGCCAGCAGTCGCTCGAACGGGGCCAGGTCGCCTCCTTCCGCCGCGTCGAGGGCCTCTTCGACGCGGTGATTGCGGGGGATGACCACCGGATTGACCCGCCGCATCCCAGCGGCAGCGGCAGCCGGGCCAGCGGGCTGCCGGGCAAGCCGCTCCCGCCAGGCCGGCAGCCATTCCGCCAGCGGACCGGTGGCAAAGGGATCGGCCTCATCCGCCGACGCCCCGTCGGCAGGGCCGGCTGGCTTCTCGCCGGAAGCCCGCGGCTTGGCCGCGGCCGCTTCGGCAAGCGCCGTCAGGGCGGCAAAGGTCCGCGTGAAGTCGGCCCTGGCCGTCCGCATCGCGGCCAGCAGGCCGGCGAAGAGCTCCGCGTCGCCTGGCTCCTCGCCGACGAGGCCGAGCTTCGCCCGGCCGCCTGAGAGCAGCTCCCGCTCGAATCGCTCGGGAAACGTTCCCAGCACCTCCCGGACCTTGTCGAGCACCGCCTCGCCCTCACCCGGCACGAGCGGCAGCAGGCTCTCGGCGAGACGGGCCAGGTTCCAGTGCGCGATGCCCGGCTGGTTGGCGTAGGCGTAGCGGCCCTGCTGGTCGATCGAACTGAAGACGGTGGCGGGGTCGTAGGCGTCGAGAAAGGCACAGGGGCCGTAGTCGATCGTCTCGCCGGAGACCGCCATGTTGTCGGTATTCATCACGCCGTGGACGAAGCCGACGAGCATCCAGCGGGCCACCAGCGCCGCCTGCCGGGCCACGACCGCCTCGAAGAAGGCCAGGGCCGGTTCGGCCAGGTCGGCGAGATCAGGATCGTGCCGGGCGATCGCGTGCTCGAGGAGGGCTCGCAGGACGCCCTCATCGCCGAGGCCGCGGGCGTATTGGAAGGTGCCCACCCGGATGTGACTCGTGGCGACCCGGGTGAGCACGGCACCTGGCAGCGGCGTCGTTCGCATCACCACCTCGCCGGACAGGGCGACGGCCAGGCTACGGGTCGTCGGAACGCCGAGGGCATGCATCGCCTCGCTGATGATGTGCTCGCGGAGCATCGGCCCGAGGGCGGCCCGGCCGTCGCCGCCGCGGGAATAGCGGGTCCGGCCGGCGCCCTTGAGCTGGATGTCGAAGCGGCCGCCCGCGGGCGAGAGTTGCTCCCCGAGGAGGATGGCCCGGCCGTCTCCGAGGGTGGTGAAGTGGCCAAACTGGTGGCCGGCGTAGGCCTGGGCGAGCGGCTCGGCTCCGGGGGGCAGTTCGTTGCCCGCGAAGATCGCCGGCGACTCCGCCAGCTGACCCGGATTGAGGCCAAGATCCTCCGCCAGCCGCCGGTTCAAGACCACCAGCCGCGGGGCCCGCACCGTTGCCGGCGTTGCCGCCGCGAAGAGCGGCTCGGGCAGGCGTGCGTAGGAGTTGTCAAATCGCCAGCCGGCATCGGAGTTTGTTTCAGGCATGCCGGCTCTGCCGCATCAAGGAGGGTTCCGGGCCGAATCGATGGCCTCGGCTGCTGATCCAATCTACCCGGGATCGGCCGACAGGCCCGGGGGGGTCGAGGCCACGGGCCTTCTCGACCGTAACAAAGCGGATCCATCCAAATACCCTTCGAACGATATAATCGAAGGGTGATTCGGAACCAAGAAATGTTCGAGCGAACTGTGGAGCAGGAGCGTCGGGACGCGCTTGCGCGGATGACCGCAGCTGACTCGATCGCCATCGGCGAGGCGCTGCTGACCTCTGATCTGATGCGGCTGGCGGTCTTTCCTGACGACGACCACCCCCGCAGCCTCGCACGCTCGCTCGGGATCGAATCCAGCGTGGCGAAGAAGCAGGCCGCGTGTGACCATGGCCGGGAATGAGTTCGACGACTTCTGCCGCTTCGCTTTCACGTTTCTCGAAAATCGCGGAACGCCCTATCTCGTCATCGGCGGACTTGCCGTCGTGGCCGTCGGCGAACCCCGGACGACGGCCGACGCCGACGCGATCGTATTCGTGTCGACGGCCGAGGCCAAGGAGCTGATCCTGGATGCAGCCGATACGGGCTTCGATCTCCAGGTGGAGATCGAACTGGCGCGGCTGGCGGCCACGGGTACCATGCGGTTGCGCCGGGGGCGGTTCCAGATCGACCTGATCACGGCCTCGCTCCCCTTCGAGGAGACGGCCCTTGCCCGCGCGACCAGATACGAACTCTTCGGCATGCCGCTGCCGTTTCCGAGTCCCGAGGACCTGATCCTGCTCAAGGTCCTCGCGGGCCGCGACAAAGACATGCTCGATGCGGCGGGCGTGGCACGTCGTCACGGTGACCGGCTGGACGTGGCCTATCTGCACCGAACGTTGCGGCCGATCTGCGAGCTCGCCGAGGACATGGGCCCGTGGATTCGCCTCGAGCGAATCCTGGAGTGATCCAGGGATAGTCCGGCCAATGGCACTTCTGCAGGCATCGCCCGACTGATGACGCCTCGTGAGCCTGTCTGCTGTCTCCCGGCCCTGACCGGACCCCAAGAAGCGGTTCCCGGCCCGCCCGCCGCCGCCGGGCGAAGCCGCCAAGCCCAGCCCCGGGCGGCAGCGGCAGGGAGAGCAACAGCAAGGCGACAACGCGGAATATGGCTTTCCGTTCGACGAGGCCGTTCTCAACAACGATCGGACTCGCCGAAACGACACGCCTCAGCCTGACTCGCCCCAGAGGCTCGGCGGATACTCGCCGGCCGCGACGAGTTCCGCGAGGCTCTTCTGCACGGCGGCCTTGTCGTCGCTGTAGGTCGCCCCGAACCAGGTCGAAGTGGTAGGCAGCACCTCGCAGGTCGCCTGGCCGGCATGGACCAGCGCCCCCAGCGACATCGGGATGTAGCACTCGCTCTTCGGCTCGCTGCCGTGCGCGGTGAGAAAGGCCCGGAAGTCGTCCTCGAGCTGCGGGAAGATCCGCGGCGTGAAGCCCCACATGTTCATCGAGACCGGCTCGCTGCCGGTCAGCTCCACGGGGCCATCCCGGCCGGTCCCGCTGAGGCCACCGGCGGCGGTCCGGCCGACGCCGGTGAGTTCCTGGATGTCGGCGAGGAAGCCACGGTCGTCGGTGCGGCAGACGCCCCGGGCCACCGTGCCATGCTCCGAGAGGGTGCCCGCCAGGGTGAAGCCGACCATGCAGTAGGCGGTCGAGTCGTTGGCCAGCTCCGCCAGCCGCCGGCCGAGCACGGCGAAGGAATCGCGGCCGTAGAAGTCGTCGGCGTTGATCATCGCGAACGGCTCGCCAACCACGTCCCGGCTGCAGAGGATCGCGTGGGTCGTGCCCCAGGGCTTCTCGCGGCCGGGCGGGACCGTGAACCCGTCGGGCAGCTGATCGAGCGTCTGAAAGGCGAGGGCAGTCTCGATGCGGTCGGCGAACCGCGACAGCACCCGCTCGCGGAAGGCCGCTTCAAAATCGGGCCGGATCACGAACACCGCCCGGCCAAAGCCGGCGCGGAGGGCGTCGAAGACGGAGTAGTCAAGAAGGGTCTCGCCGGCCGGGCCCATCGGGTCGATCTGCTTGAGACCGCCGTAGCGGCTGCCCATGCCGGCAGCAAGCACGAGAAGTGTTGGTTTCATGCCGCCGAGGATAACAGACTCGGCCGCTGCGGGCTTGAGCCAAACACGGCGTAAAGCGAATCGCTCAGCGGCGAGCGGTCGGCCAGGCTCATGCGGATCAGCCGCAGCCCCGCCCGCTCGGCGGTGGCGACGAGCGTGGCTGGCGTGAAATAGTTGACATGGTCTGGCCAGCGGTATCCGCACCAGCGGCGGCCCCGCAGCCGGCGGGCCAGGCACGCGTAGTTGGGCACCTTGACGACGAGCCGGCCGTCATCGGCAAGCCGCTCGTGGCAGGCGGCCAGGAGGCCCACCGGGTCGAGTTCGTGCTCGAGCACGCAGCACAGCAGCACGAGATCGGTGGTCGCCGCCGGCAGCCGGCCCAGCCCGTCGATCCCGGCGGCATGCAGGCAGGAGCCGCCGTGCCGTCGCAGCCGGGCATCGGCCCGGGCGGCGAGCTGGGTGGAAATCTCAATGCCGACCGGCTCGACCCGTTCGGCCACATCTGCAGACAGGCGGCCGATCAGCCGTCGAAAGAGGTCACCGTCGGAGCAGCCGACGTCGATCAGCCGGACCGGGCCGCTCGGCCGGTCGCGGGCGATTCCAGCCGCGATGGCCACGAACTTGTCTCGCTTGAGCCGCCGCCGAGCGGCCTTCAGCGACTCGCTCATCGCGTAGGTGAGCGGCTCCTCGCGACGGCGGCGAGCCGATTCCTCGGCGTGGGTCACCTCCCAGGCGAACTCCTCGCAGAACTGCTCCTGCTCGGGCGGGTTGGCCAGGAAGACGAGCCCGGTCTCGAGACACTGCCGCACCTCCCAGGGATGCGGGGCCAGATCGAGCGGCCGGGAACGGCCGGGGCTGGCCAGCAGGGGACAGTGGCGGCTCGGCATGACGGATGCGGGTGGTGTGCGCAAGGAACTGGCGGACCGGTCGCGGCCGCCGCTGGCAGACCCGGCCGGCCTTGCAGGTCGTATCGGTCAGGCAAGCCAGCACGCCCCAGAAAAAAGCCCGCCCCAGAAAAAACAACGGGCGGCGCCGCAGTGCGGCGCCGCCCGTGTGGTGAATCGTCGGGCACCGTGGCTGCCTTGAGGCAGCCCAGGCCGCGATCGGCTCCGGGGCTCAGGGGGTGACCATCGCC